>JANNNC010000025.1:0-22596 GCA_031398335.1 Massilia sp. | reverse complement strand
AACCATGACATCGGCGGCGTTGGCCTGCGCGATGGCGCCGCCGGCGAGGATGGCGGCAATGATGAACGTCGATTTGAGTGTGCGCATGGCGATTCCTTGATAGTTGGAGGGTGTGTTACCTCTGTATATACGTTGGGAATCTGCAAACGGATTCAACATCTCATCAATATTTGAAGACCTGACCCCAGTCTTGCTTACTTCTTCGCCGCAATCCAGCGATCCACCTTTTTCTCCAGCAGCGCCAGCGGCAGGGTCCCTTCACCGAGCACGATGTCATGGAAGGCCCGCAGGGCGAACTTCGACCCGAGCGCGCTTTCCGCGCGGCGGCGCAGCTCCATGATTTTCAGCGAGCCGATTTTATAACCCAGCGCCTGGCCCGGCCAGATCATGTAGCGCTCGATCTGGGCGCGCGAATCGGCTTCGCTGTAGCCGAGCGTCTCGCTGAAGTACTTGATCGCCTGCTCGCGCGTCCAGCCCTTGGTGTGGATGCCGGTATCGACCACCAGGCGCGCGGCGCGCAGCATTTCGTCGTTCAGGTGGCCGAAATAATCTTCCGGCTTGTCGAACAGGCCCATGTCCTTGCCCAGCGTTTCGGCGTACAGCGCCCAGCCTTCGGTAAACGCGTTGTTGCCGCCGAACTTGCGGAAGTTCGGCAAGCCCAGCTCCTGCACCAGCGCGATGTGGAAGTGGTGGCCCGGCTGTCCCTCGTGCAAATACAGCGTGACCATGCCGGTGCTGCCGTATTGGGCCGGATCGTTCACGACCGACCAGAACACCCCGGGACGGGTGCCGTCGACTGCCGGCGGGGTGTAGTGGTCCGACGCCGTGGCGCGGCTCAGTTCAGGCTCGAGGCGCAAATCGAGCGGGGATTTCGGCATCAGGTTGAATATCGACGGCAGCTTGGTGCGCAGCTGGGCGTCCAACTTGCGATACACGTCGATGACTTCCTGCTCGGTTTTGAATGGCTTGAATTTCGCCTGCTGCGACACCCAGGCCGGCAGGCCGGCCGCCGGCCCCGTATAGCCCATCTTCGGGCCGGTGCGGCCATATTCTCCCTGGATGCGCGCCACTTCCGTCAAACCGATCTCGTGGATCGCTTCCGGTTTCAGGTCGGTCGTCGTCTGGCTGGCCACGCGCATCTGGTACCAGGCGGCGCCGTTCGGCAGCGCGCTCCAGCCGGTGCTGGTGCGCGTGGCCGGCAGGTAGTCGTTCTCGATGAAGGTCGCCAGGCGCGTCAGCGCCGGATTGAGTGTGGTGCCGATCGCGTCCGCATACAGCTTGGTCAGCGCGCGCTTGTCCGCATCCGAGAAGCCGGCCGGGAATTTGTTAACGGGCGAGTAGTAGATGCTGGACTCGGGCGTGCTGGCCACCAGCTGCTTGAACTGGGGCAGGGCCGACAGCATCACCGGACGCGGGTGCACGATGCCGCGCTTGATCCCTTCGCGCATGTTCGCGATCGCCTGGTCGACCCACGGTCCCATCTGCGCCAGGCGGCTGGCGTAGGCGCGGTAGTCGTGCACGGTAGCCAGTGGCTGGGCGCCTTCGCCGCTGGCGTAGTTCGCCAGCGTCACCGGCATGCTGTCCATCTGGTTCAGCGGCAGCAGGTGCTCGGGGAAGGGCTCGAAGCGCAGCGCCATGCCAAGCTCGTAGTCGAGGATGTCGTAGCTGGTCTGGTCGCGCGCATTCAACTGCGCGCGCTTGATCGCATGCAGGCGTTTCATGAACGCTTTATAGCGCGCGAACTGTTTGGCGCGCTCGAGCGGAGCGATCGACATGCCGATCTGGTCGATGAAGCGGTTGTCGCCGCTTTCGCTGGCCGACACCGGGTCGAAGCGCGCCAGCGCATCGTAGTACTCGTCGGCGATGGCATTGAGCTTCTTGCCGGCCTGCGGATGGGCCGCAAGCTGTTGCATGGCGGGCGCTGCACTTTGACCGGCGGCGAAGGCCGGTGCGCAGGCGATGAGGACGGCGGCGGCGAATGCGCCGAGCTTGAAATGACGGGTCATAGCGTGATTACCTTAGTAGCTTGCCAGTGGCGCCAGCGCGCCGTTCTTGAACGTGTAGACGGTGACGGCGGTCTTTTTCAGGTTGCCCTTGTCGTCGTAGCCGTAGCTGCCGACCACGCCCTGGTGGCTCAGCAGGCGCAGCTGCTGTGCCACCTTGGCCGGGTCGAGGCTGTTCGCGGTCTTCATGGCCTGCGCGATGAACATCGTCTGGTCGTAGAACGACGGCGCGTAGACGTCCGGCTCGCGCTTGAAGCGCTCCTTGTATTTGGCCAGGAAGGCCGGCCCTGCGGGCTGTTTGGCGATGATGGCGCCGGCCTGGGCGCAGCGCACGTTCTCGCCGACCGATGCGCCGCCGAGCTTTGCCATCTCCGGGCTGCACAGGGTGTCGCCGCCCAGCAGCGGCACGTTCAGGCCGAGCGCCTTCATCTGGCGCACCATCGGCGCCGCCTGCGGCGCATAGCCGCCGAAGAAAATGGCGTCCACCTTTTTCGCGCGCAGCGCGGTGAGGATGGCGGCAAAGTCGCTCGCCTTGTCGTTGGTGAATTCGTGGCCCGCGACTTTCAAACCGGCGGCTTGCGCCTGGCGCTTGAATTCGCTGGCAATGCCGGTGCCGAAGGCGGTGCGGTCGTCGATCACGCCGACGTTTTTCAGTTTTAATTCACGCGCGGCGTAGTTGGCCATCGCGCCGCCCACCTGCGAATCGCTGGCGACGATGCGAAATACGCCCTTGTAACCGGACTGCGTGATCTTCGGATTGGTGCCGACCGTGGACATCAGGGCGCCGGCGTCGTTGTAGACGCGCGAAGCGGGGATCGCGACGCCCGAGTTGTAGGGGCCGAGCACGAATTTCACGCCGCCATCGACCAGTTTCTGGGCGACCGTCACGCCCTGCTTCGGATCGCCGGCGTCGTCTTCGGACTGCAGCGCGAAGCGGACCGGCTTGCCGGCCACCTTCACGTTCTGGGCGTTGAGTTCTTCGACGGCGAGGCGCACGCCGTTTTCATTGTCCTTGCCGGCAAAGGCGTTGGCGCCCGAGAGGGGCCCGGTCACGCCGATCCTGACGCTCTGTTCCTGCGCCAGTGCGGTGAAGGGCGCGCACAGCAGCGCGGCCAGCGCCAGCGGCGCCATGGTGAATTTCGATGGCATCAGCCTGTCTCCGTTATATGACGAACGGCCGCCATCATCGCATAGAACGACCGCTCAGTGGAGGGCAGCTCAGGCAGGCAAACCGTGCGCAATCAGCTCCAGCGGCAGGGCGGTCGTGCACTTGATCTGCTCCATCGAGAAGGCCGACGAGACGCCGCTCAGTTGCGCGGTCTTGATCAGCTTCTTGTAGAAGCGGTCGTAGCCGGCGATGTCGGTCGTGGCGACCTTGAGCAGGTAGTCGATGTCGCCGCTCATGCGGTGAAATTCCAGCACTTCGGGCAGGGCGACGACGGCCGCGGCAAAGCGTTCCAGCCATTTCTCGTCGTGTTCGGCGGTGCGCACGCTCACAAACACTGTCACCGGCAAGCCGACTTTCCGGCGGTTGACGATCGTCACGCGGCTTTCGATATAGCCCTCTTCCTCGAGGCGCTTGACGCGCTTCCAGCAGGGGGTGCTGGAAAGGCCGACCTTGTCGGAGAGGCCGGAAATCGACAGGGTCGCATCGGCCTGAAGTGCGGCGAGAATTGCACAATCAAACTTGTCAAGTGAATTCATTTTAATTTTTTGTCACCAATAGAACAAACATGCTTAAAACATCGTTTTTAATAGCTTGTTTAGAACGTGCTTTCCCCGACATCTTTGTAACATATTGCTTAACAATAACACGATCTGCGGACGTCTTTACAGTTTATGCGATTAATTATGAATACTGAAATCTACCTCGATGCCAACGCGACCTTACCCGTGCTGCCGGCGGCAATCGAGGCTGCGCAGGCGGCCCTGGCCGACTGCTTCGGCAATCCCAGCAGCAGCCACGCGGCCGGCCTGCGCGCCCGCGCGCTGCTGGACGATGCGCGCAGCCGCGCCCGCCGCGTGCTGGGCGCGGCCAGCGGACGACTGAGCTTCACCAGCGGCGCCACCGAAGGCATCCAGACGGCGGTTCTGTCAGCGCTGTGCGCGCTGCGCGCGCGGCGTGCGGCCGGACAGCCCTGCGGCGACCTGCTGCTGTACGGCGCGACCGAACACAAGGCGGTGCCGGAAAGCCTGGCGCACTGGAACGCGCTGCTCGGCACGGGCTTGACCTTGCAGGCGCTGCCGGTCGATGGCGATGGACGCCATCGCCTGGATGAACTGCGCTCGCTCGCCTCGCGCACCGCTTTCCTGTGCACGATGGCCGCCAACAACGAGACCGGCGTGGTGTCCGACCTGGACGGCATTGCACGCGTGCTGGGCGACACCGGGAGCGACGCGCTGTGGATGGTCGATTGCGTGCAGGCGCTCGGCAAGCTGCCCCTCCACCTCGACCGCACCCGCATCGATTACGCGCCGTTCTCCGGCCACAAGCTGTATGCCCCGAAAGGCATCGGCATGCTGTGGGTGCGTGAAGGCGCGCCCTACACGGCGTTGATGTGCGGCGGCGGCCAGGAGGCCGGCCAGCGCGCGGGTACCGAAAACATGGCCGGCATCGCGGCCCTGGGCGCGGTGCTGCGCGCGCTCGAAGAAGGGCGCACCTTCCGCACCCATGCGCAGCTCGGCGCCATGCGCGACCGGCTCGCCGCCAGCCTGCGCGCCGCTTTTCCCGGCATCGAATTCAACGCGCCGTTCGACCATGCGCTGCCGACCACGCTCAATTTTTCCGTCCCGGGCCGCTCCGGCAAGGCGCTGCTCGACCTGTTCGACGCCGCCGGCGTGCGCGTCAGCGCCGGCTCGGCCTGTTCGGCGGCGCAGGCGGCGCCGAGCTATGTGCTGCTGGCGATGGGACTGCCGGAGGCGCGCTGCGCGAATGCGGTGCGCATGACCTTCGGGCCGCTGGTGGACGAGGCCTTCATCGACGAGGCATGCGCCCGCATCGCGCGCTGCGCCCGGGCCTTGCAGGCGCCGCCGCCGGCGCTGTGTCCCGTGACCGGGTCCGGTGCGCGCATCGGCCAGCCTGCGCCGCTCGGGGCGGCCGCGCACTGCACGCCATGCGGCCTGGATGCGCAGGCGCTGGGGCAGTTCCTGGGCGCGTATCCGAACGCGCTCCTGATCGACGTGCGCGACGCCTGCGAACACGCGCTCGGCACCCCCAGGCTGCATGGGCGCGCGGCCTACAGCCTGCCGCTGTCGCGCCTCCCGGACCACGCCGCCTGGCTGTGCCAGGAGACGCGCCCGCTGGTGTTTTTCTGCCGCAGCGGCAAGCGCAGCGCCCAGGCGGCGCGCATCGCCCAGGGGCTGGGCCATGCGAACGTGCGCCACTTGGCCGGCGGATTGGCATTGCTGACACCTTGACGTCCTGATGCAACCATCCCGCTACTCCGTTCGTTAACGCACAGTCTCCCTCCCGATGAGGTTTTAGCATGGCCCTGGATGTGCGACGTGTTCCTTCGCACGCTCATCATCGAGGCTCTGTTGAACGAAGAATTGCACACCAAGGCCGACGCGCCGCGCGCGGCGCCCCTGCGCGCCGCACGCTTCGATGCCGCGCAGATGGAAGCGCATGGGCGCCGCCTCGCCAGCGTCCATGCGCTCGCGCCCGAGGGAGATGCGGAACGCCTGCTGGCGCGCCTGGCCGCGAATGCCGCCGCCATCGCCGACGCCTGTGCCGGCCTGGCGCGCGCCGCCAGGTCCGGCCGCACCAGCCCGGCCGCCGAACACTTGCTCGACCACTACCACCTGGTCGAGGAACAGATCCGCGCCGCGCGCCGCCACCTGCCGCCGGCCCGCAGCCGCACACTGCCGCGCCTGGCCGCACCGCAAGAGGCGGCCGGCCAGCCGCGCGTTTACCAGCTCGCGCTGGCGCTCGTTGCCCATTCCGACAGCCTGGTCGAGGAAGAACGCCTGGCGCGTTTCATCGCCGCTTACCAGGAAAGCACGCCGCTCACGCTGGGCGAATTGCGGGCGCTCCCGATCATGCTGCGCCTGGTGCTGATCGACAACCTGCGCCGCCTCGCCGTGCGCATGGACGAACGCCTGCACCAGCGCGCCCTCGCCGGTGTCTGGGCCGCGCGCATGCTCGACTCGGCCGAGCGCCGTCCCGGCGACCTGATCCTGCTGGTGGCCGACATGGCGCGCGCCGTCCAGCCTTTATGTGCGGCCTTCGTGGCTGAACTGGCGCAGCGCCTCGGCGGGCAGGGCGCGCCGCTGGTCCAGGCGCTGGCATGGGTCGGCACGCGCCTGGCCGACGAAGGCCTGAGCATCGAGGCGCTGATAGCACGCGACAGCGAAGAGCAGGGCCTCGATGCGGTCTCTCTTGCCAACAGCCTGGCCAGCCTGCGCCTGCTGGAGCGCATCGACTGGCACGCCTTTGCCGAGACGGCGAGCGTTGTCGAACAGGCGCTGCGGGGCGACCCGGCAGGCGTGTACGCCGCGATGGATTTCGCTACCCGCGATCACTACCGCCACGCGCTCGAACGCCTGGCGCACCACTGCGGCCACAGCGAGAGCGAGGTCGCCGCCCTTGCCCTGGCGCTGGCCACGGCCCCGCGCGCCGCTGCCGACGGCGGGCTCGATGCGCGCACCCGCCACGTTGGCCATTACCTGGTCGGCGCCGGCTTGCCGGAACTGCGCGCGCAGCTGAAACCGGCGCCGGCAGCGCTGCTCGCCCTGCGGCGCGCGGCGCGGCGCCGGCCGTTGCTGGCTTATCTGGGCGCGATCGGCAGTTTTACCTTGCTGTTCACGGCGGCGCTGCTGGTGCACGCCTATCACGGCGGCGCCGGCACGCTGCTGTTGATCGCGCTCGGCCTGCTGGCGGCCGTCGGCGCCAGCCAGCTGGCCGCCGCATTGACGAACCTGATGGCCGCGCGTCTGGTCGCCCCACGTCCGCTGCCGCGCATGGATTACCGGGACGGGATTCCCCGGGACATGCGCACGCTGGTCGCCGTGCCAGCGCTCCTGGGCAGCAGCGAGAACGTGACGGCGCTGTGCGAAGGCCTGGAGACGCGCTACCTCGCCAACCGCGACCCGCAGCTGCGCTTTTGCCTGCTGACCGATTGGACGGACGCGCCAGAGGAAACCGTGTACGGCGACGCCGAGCTGCTGGAACAGGCGCGCGCCGCCATCGCTGCGTTGAACGCGCGCCATGCGTCCGAACCCTTCCTGCTGCTGCACCGCCCGCGCCTCTGGAGCGCCACCGAGCAGGCCTGGATCGGGCGCGAACGCAAGCGCGGCAAGCTCGCCGACCTGAACGCCTTCTTGCGCGGCGGCGCGCGCGAGCGTTTTATCCTGGTCGAGGGCAGCACCGATGGTTTGAACGCGGTGCGCTACGTCATCACGCTCGACGCCGACACCCAGCTGCCGATCGACAGCGCACGCCGCATGGTGGCCGCCATGGCGCACCCCTTGAACCAGCCGCTGCTCGACGCGAGCGGACGGCGCGTGATTGCCGGCTACGCCCTGCTGCAGCCGCGCGTGACGACTTCGCTGCCGTCGGACCGCGCCTCGCGCTACGCGCGCCTGTGCGGCGGCGAGCCCGGCATCGATCCCGCCACCCGCCTTGCCTCGAACCTGTACCAGGACCTGTTCGGCGAAGGCTCCTTCATCGGCAAGGGCATCTACGAGGTCGACACGGCGATGCGCGTACTGGGCGATCGCCTGCCGGACAACACGGTGCTGTCGCACGACCTGCTGGAAGGCTGTTACCTGCGCAGCGGTGTGCTGAGCGACACCCAGCTGGTCGAGGCCTGGCCGGCACGCTACAGCGACGACATCGCGCGTCGCCACCGCTGGATCCGCGGCGACTGGCAGCTGGCCGGCTGGCTGCGCGCCCGCGTCCCGGGCCGCGACGGCACGCGCATAGTCAATTCCTTGTCTGCGCTGGCGCGCTGGAAGCTGTTCGACAACCTGCGCCGCAGCCTGGTGGCGCCGACCCTGACCGCCGCACTGGTGCTGTGCTGGGCGCTGTTGCCGGGGCCGGCCTTCTGGAGCGCCGCCGCGCTGTCGGTGTTCTTCCTGCCGGCTTTCCTCAGCATCCTCGTCGCCCTGGCCGACAAGCCGCACGACATGCTGTGGCGCCAGCACCTGGCCAACTGGGGGCATGGCGCCTCTGCCAGCCTGGCCCACGCCGTGATCGACACCGCCTTCCTGCCGCACGAAGCCTGGTACAGCCTGCACGCGATCGCCCGCACCGGCTGGCGCATGCTGGTCTCGCGCAAGCACCTGCTGCAATGGAAGGCGTCCAGCCTGGTGCGCTCGAGTACCGATGTCGAATCGGCCTGGCGCAGCATGTGGTTCGCGCCCAGCCTGGCCGTGGTCGTGGCCGTTCTGCTGACCTTCCTGCACCCGTTCGCGCTGTTCGCGGCCGCGCCGCTGCTGCTGCTGTGGTTCCTGTCGCCGCTGCTGGCGTGGTGGGTCAGCCTGCCGTTCGAACGCGCGGCGCCCGACCTCTCAGGCGAACAGACGGCTTTCCTGGCCCGCCTGGCGCGCCGCAGCTGGGGCTTTTTTGAAGATGCCGTCACACCTGCCACCAACTGGCTGGCCCCGGCCGGCGTGCAGGAGCAGCCGCAGCCCCTGATGGCGCACACGACCTCGCCGGCCCACATCGGCCTGTCCCTGCTGGCCAACCTGAGCGCCTGGGACTTCGGTTTCGTGCCGCAAGCGGCCGTGCTGGCGCGGGTGCGCGCCGCGTTCGCGAGCATGGCCCTGCTCGAACGCCGGCACGGCCATTTTTATGCCGGCTACGACACGCGCACGCTGGCGCCGCTGCAGCCGGCGCGCATCGATACCAAGGACAGCGGCAGCCTCGCCGTCCACTTGCTGACCCTGGCCAGCGGCCTCGAAGCGCTTGCCGACGCACCGATCGCCAGCGCGCGCATGCTCGACGGCTTGCGCGCCACCTTGTATGTGCTGGAAGAGCATGCGCACGCTGCGCCCACGGCCGCGCGCAAGGCCCTCGAGGCCTGCCGCGCCGCGCTGGCGCCGGCGCGCTGCCGCAACGGAGATACTTTGCCGGGTTTGGCCGAATGCCTGGGCGCGGCGGTGCGCGCGGCCTCGATGCTCAGCGCCACGCTGCCGGCTGACGCCGACGCCCAGCTGCGCGACTGGGCCATCCGCCTGGACGCCGATTGCCGCGCCTTTCATGACGACTTGCTGGCGCAAGCGCCGTGGATGCGTGCGGTGCAGGAATACGTGTTCGAGGCCAGTCTGACGCGCATTCCGACCCTGCGCGAGTTGGCCGCTTTTGCGGTGCCCGCGCCGGGCGGCAGTGACGCCGAGCTGGCGCTGGCGCAGATGGTGGAAGAGGGCGCGGCCCTGGCCCGCGAACGATTGGCCGAGATCGAAGGGCTGACCGCTTGCGCGCGCGAATTCGCGGACATGGATTTCGGTGTGCTGCTCGATCCGGAAACCAGGTTGCTGGCAAGCGGTTACGACCTGGCCGCCAGGCGCCGCGAGAGCGCCACCATCGACGCGCTGGCGTCCACCGGGCGCATGGCCAGTTTCGTCGGCATCGCCCGCGGCCAGTTGCCGCAGGAGCACTGGTTCACATTGAGGCGCCAGCTGTGCATCGTCGGCGACGCGCAGCTGCTGTTGTCGCACAGTGGCGCCCTGGCCGACTATTTATCTCCGCAGCTGGTGATGCCGACTTACCGCGGCACGCTGCTCGATAAAACCTGCAGCGCAGTCGTGCGCGTCCAGATCGATTATGCGGCAGGGCAGGACCTTCCCTGGGGCATGTCCGACGCCGGCTACCACAGCGTCGATGCGGCGGGGCGCTATGGGGTGCGCGCCTTTGGCGTTCCCGGTACCGGCGTGATGCGCGGCCTGGGCAACGACCTCGTGGTCGCGCCGTACGCCTCGATGCTGGCGTTGATGGTCGCGCCGGAAGCGGCCTGCGCCAACCTCGAGCGGATCGCGGCCCTGGGGTGTACGGGGCGCTACGGCTTGTATGAAGCCATCGACTACACCGGCGCGCGCCTGCCGCGCGGCCAGCGCCACGCGATCGTGCGCGCCTGGCAAGCCGATCACCAGGCCATGGGTTTATTGGCCTTGTCCTGCCTGCTGCACGCGCAGCCGATGCAGCGCCGTTTCGAGGCCGATCCGGAGCTGCGCGCCGCGCTGCTGCTATTGCAGGAACCGGTGCCGCTGGCCGGCGCCTTCGAGGCCACGGATGTCGAGTTCGAGGCGCAGCGCGGCGCGCCGCCGCAGGCGCCGCTGCCGCTGCGCGCCGTCACGCGCGTCGGCCCGCCGCAGCCGCAGGTGCAGCTGCTGTCGAATGGCCGCTACCACGTGATGGTCACCAGCGACGGCGCCGGCTACAGCTGCTGGGACGAGCTCGCGCTGACGCGCTGGCGCCTGGACCCAACGAGCGACGACTGGGGCGTGTTCTGCTACCTGCGCGACCTCGACAGCGGGGAGGTGTGGTCGAGCGCCTGGCAGCCGACCCTTGCCGAGCCCGAGTATTACGAAGCGGTGTTTCCGGAAGGCCGGGCGCAGTGGCTGCGGCGCGACCATGGCATCGAGCTGTTCACCGAGATCGTGGTGGCGCCGGATGACGACGCCGAGCTGCGCCGCACGCGCATCCGCAACCTCTCGAACCGCCCGCGCCGCATCGAGGTAACGAGCTACACCGAACCGGTCTTGAGCGCGCATGCCTTCGATGACGCGCACCCGGCATTCAGCAAACTGTTCGTGCAAAGCGAGATCGTGGCCGATCGTAATGCCATCCTCTGCACGCGCCGTGCGCGCGAGGAGGGCGAGCGCACGCCCTGGCTGGTCCATGCGATGACGGTGCACGGCGGCGCCGTGACGGCAACCTCGTTCGAAACCAGCCGCGCCGATTTTCTCGGGCGCGGCAATGGCAATGCGCTGCCGGCCGCGCTGGTGGCGACCACGCCCTTGAATGGCGCTTGCGGTTCCGTGCTCGACCCCGCGCTGGCGATTCGCCGCAGCGTCACCCTGGCGCCTGGCGAGGAAGTCACCGTCGACCTGCTCCTTGGCGTGGCCGGCGACCGCGGCGCGGCGCTGGAGCTCGCCGCCAGATACGCGCAGCGCGCCGGCGCCGACCCTGCCTTCGAGCAGGCCTGGGGCCACGGCCAGCCGATGCCGCAGGCGGAGAATACTCTGGAGCCCGACGCCCAGCTGTACGCACGCCTGGCCGGCGCCGTGATCTATCCGCAGCGCGCGCTGCGCGCCGACGCTTCTCTCATCGCGGCCAACACCCGGGGCCAATCCAGCCTGTGGCCGTACGCGCTCTCGGGAGATTTGCCGATCGTGCTGGTGCAGATCCTCGATGCCGCCAGCCTGGCGCTGGCCAGCCAGCTGCTGCAGGCCCACGCCTGGTGGCGCCTGCGCGGTTTGCAAGTCGACCTGGTGATCTGGTGCGGCGCGGGCGACGGCGCGCCGCGTTCGATCCATGCGCAGGTAGTGGAGATGATCGATGCCGATTTGCTCGACCGCCCGGGCGGGGTGGTCGTGCAGGTGTTTGAACAGGTGCCGCAAGAAGACCGGGTGCTGCTGCAGTCGGTCGCGCGCGTGGTGCTGTCCGGCGAACACGGCAGCCTGGCCGCGCAGCTGGAGCGCGCTGAAGCGAAGCCGGCGCCGGCCATGCCGCTGCTGCCGGCGACGGCGCAGCCCGGCACTGCCCCTGCCGGCGCGCAGGAGGCAGTGTCTCCCGCACTCCTGCTCGACAACGGCATTGGCGGCTTCAGCCTCGATGGGAGGGAATACCGCATCCGCCTCAAGCCCGGCCAGCCGACGCCGGCGCCCTGGTCGAACGTGCTGGCCAATCCGACTTTCGGGTCGGTGGTCTCGGAAAGCGGACAAGCCTATACCTGGAGCGAGAACGCCCACGAACTGCGCCTGACGCCCTGGCAAAACGATCCCGTGGGCGACCGCGGCGGCGAGGTGTTTTATTTGCGCGACGAAGCCAGCGGCGTGTTCTGGTCGCCGACCGCGCTGCCCAGGCCTTCGGGCGCCGACTACCTGACGCGCCACGGCTTCGGCTACAGCGTCTTCGAACACAGCGCGCACGGCATCCACTCCGAACTCTCGAACTTCGTGGCGCTCGACGCGCCGCTGAAATACGCGATGCTGCGCGTCCGCAACGACAGCGCTGCGGCGCGGCGCCTGTCGGCCACCGGCTATGTCGAATGGGTGCTGGGCGAGTTGCGCGCCACTTCCAGCATGCACGTCGTCACCGAGCGCGATCCGGCCAGCGGCGCGCTGCTGGCGCGCACCAGCTGGAACAGCGACTTCCCCGGGCGCGTCGCCTTTTTCCACGTCGACGCCGACGTCAGCGGTTTTACGTGCGACCGCACCGAATTCATCGGCCGCGGCGGCCATCTCGGCCAGCCGCAGGCATTGCAGCGCGCCGGCCTGTCGGGCAGCCTGGGCGCCGCGCTCGACCCGTGCGCCGCCTTGCAGGTCGCCTTCGAGCTGGCGCCGGGCGAGCAGAAAACGCTGGTGTTCATGCTGGGCATACAGGGCGCGGGCAGCGGCGAACTGGTGCCGGCCCATGGCGGCTTGCAGGCAGCCGGGGCCGCGCTGGAGCAGGTGCACGCGTACTGGGAAGAGACGCTCGGCGCGGTGCAGATCGAGACGCCCGACCCCGGCCTCGACGTGCTGGCCAATGGCTGGCTGCTGTACCAGACCCTGGCCTGCCGCATGTGGGCGCGCAGCGGTTATTACCAGTCGGGGGGCGCCTATGGTTTCCGCGACCAGCTGCAGGATGCGATGGCGCTGGTGCACACCCGCCCGCAGCTGCTGCGCGCGCACCTGCTGCTGTGCGCGGCGCACCAGTTCGTCGAAGGCGACGTGCAGCACTGGTGGCATCCGCCTTCGGACCATGGCGTGCGCACGCGCTGCTCGGACGATTTATTGTGGCTGCCGCTGGCAACTTGCCGCTACATCCGCGCCAGCGGCGACATCGGCGTGCTGGGCGAATCGGCGCCCTACCTGGAAGGGCGCGCCCTGGAATTCGGCGAAGAGTCGTATTTCGACGCGCCGCGCGTGTCGCCCCAGCGCGGCGACCTGTACGACCATTGCGTGCGCGCGATCCGCCACAGCCTGCGCTTCGGCGAGCACGGCTTGCCGCTGATCGGCAGCGGCGACTGGAACGATGGCCTCGACCGCGTCGGCGCCAAGGGCCGCGGCGAAAGCGTCTGGCTGGGCTTTTTCATGATCGAGGTGCTGGGGCGCTTCGCCGAACTGGCCGAGCGCCGCGCCGACTACGGTTTTGCCACCACCTGCCGCGCTGGCGCGCAGGCGCTGACCACCCAGCTCGAGGACCACGCCTGGGACGGCGAATGGTACCGGCGCGCCTGGTTCGACGACGGCACGCCGCTCGGTTCGAAAGACAACGACGAATGCCGCATCGACCTGGTGTCGCAAAGCTGGAGCGTCTTGTCCGGCGCGGCCGGTCCCGAGCGCGCGGCCCAGGCCATGGCGGCGGTCGACGCGCGCCTTGTGCATGCGCAGTCGCGCCTGGTCCAGCTGCTCGACCCGCCCTTCGAGGCCGGCAGCATGAACCCCGGCAGCCTGCGCGGCTATGCGCCCGGCATGCGCGAGAACGGCGGCCAGGCGACCCACGCGGCGCTGTGGGGCGCGATGGCCTTTGCGCGCCTGGGTCAGGGAGAGCGCGCCTGGGAGCTGTTCGACATGCTCAATCCCGTGCGCCTGGCGGCGACCCCGGAGGACTGCGCCCGCTACCGGCTCGAGCCGTATGTGGTGGCCGGCGACGTGATGTCCGCCGCGCCGCATATAGGGCGCGGCGGCTGGAGCTGGTACACTGGCTCCGCCGGATGGATGTACCGGCTGGTCGTCGAATCGCTGCTCGGCATCGAGCGCGTCGGCGAGCGGCTGGTGCTGGCGCCGCAGCTGCCGCGCGGCTGGCCGGGCTTTCGCCTGCGCTACCGCTACCGCGCCACCGCCTACGCCATCGAGGTGCGCGCGGCCGACACTGCCGCACTGCGCATCGATGGCGTCGACGTCGGCGGCGATACGGTAGCGCTGATCGACGATGGCCGCACGCACTGCGTCGAGCTGCATGTCGCGCCGAAGCACGGAGCCGCCACCCCGGCGATACGCACAGAACCTCACTCGAAGACATCACATGACCACTAAAATCCTGCTCGCCGCCGGCGCCACCTTGCTGTTGTCCTGCGGCGCCGCCAGCGCCGCCGACTGGAGCGACACCTCGATCAGCTGGCGCTACGGCACCCGCTTCGCCGAGCCGTTCAACCCCGGCCACATCAGGAAGCACATCTTTGCGCTGACCCACGCCAGCGGCTACAAGTACGGCAGCAACTTCTTCAACGTCGACCTGCTGCAGTCCGACGAAACCGATCCGGCCTCGCTGACCCAAAACGAAGGCGCGCAGGAAGCCTATGTCGTCTACCGCCACCTGCTCGACTTCGGCGCCCTGCGCGGCACCGAGATGCGCTACGGTCCCGTCAAAGGCGTCGGCCTGACCCTCGGCTTCGACTGGAACACCAAGAACGACGTCGGCTACAACTCGCGCAAGCGCATGCTGGTGGCCGGACCGACCCTGATGTGGGACGTGCCGGGCTTCCTGAACACGAGCCTGCTGGTGCTGCGCGAGTCGAACGCGCCAAGCGGCGCCTTCCCCCCAATCGCGAACGTCGACGGCCGCTACACCTTCGACACCCACGCCGTCCTGTCGGTCAACTGGGCCATTCCGGTGGCCGAGCGCGTCGCCTTCGAGGGCTACGGCCTGTTCATTGGCGCCAAGGGGCGCGATGAAGTGGGCAATGGCACCGGCGCCGAGACGAATCTCGACATGGCGCTGATGTACGACGCCAGTTCCCACTTCGGCCAGCCGAAGAACCGCCTGCGCGTCGGTCTCGAATACCAGTTCTGGAACAACAAGTTCGGCAACACCCGCGCCACCACCGGCGGGCGCGGCCAGCGCGTCAGCACGCCGATGGTGCGCGCCGAATACCACTTCTGATCCTGCCTGCCGTGCCGAGCTATTGCGTTCAGGAATGGCATAATACTGTGTCAACCTTCGCGTAAACGCCATTCGCAGCGTTTGGGCCGCCACGACGGCGGCCCGTCAGGAAGGCCGGTGAAATAGGATTTCGAATGCAAGTCGTGAAAGATATCGGGCGCGCCTGGGCCCATCTGCGTAGCAGGCAAGACGGCCTTGCCTACCTGCCGTTCTGGCGCCAGCTCGCCGAGATGGCGGCCTTGTTCCTGATCCGGGGCATCGGGCCGGGCTATTATCTGCAGGCGCGCTGGTGGCGTCCTTCGGTGCCGTTTTCCGACAAGTGGGACCACCTCAACAAGAAGGAATACAACGCCTTCATCGACCGCTGGAACCGTCCCGGCTACCAGAAAAGCTCACAGCACAAGGTGATCGAAAAGGCGATCTTGCAGCTCACCAGCGTGCCCACGCCTGAATTTATCGGCTTCCTGCATGCCCAGCGCGGCGCCCGCGCCGACGGCCTCGCCTTGCGCAATCTCGCCGATCTGGAAGCGCTCTGCCGCGACCTGATGGGCAAGAAAATCTGCTTCAAACTGGTCGAAGGCTATGGCGGCGCCGGTTTTGCCGCCTTCCACATCGGAGAACAAGGCGGCCAGCCGGTCTTCGTGCATCCGGTCACGGGCGCCATCACGCGCATCGCCGACTGGCACGCGCTGGTCGAAAAAAACCGCGACGGCTACATCGTCGAGCATTACCTGGTCCAGCACGCGGTGCTGTCCGGTATCCACGCCAATTCGGTCAACACGCTGCGCATCTGGCTGTACCAGGCGCGCGGCGAATACCGCATCGCCGGCGCCTTCCTGCGCGTCGGGCGCAAGGGCAGTATGGTCGACAACACCAGCGGCGGCGGCATCTTCTGCCCGGTCGACCTGGACACCGGCATCCTCGGTTACGCGGCGAATGCGAAAAATCCGCTGGAGACGATGGACGCCCATCCGGACACGGGCGGCCGCATCAGCGGCGTGCAACTGCCGTACTGGAAGGAGTGCCAGGAGGTGGCGATCCGCGCCCTGCAAGCCTTCCCGCACGTGAACCTGGCCGGGGTCGACGTCGCCATTGCGGTCGACGGCCCGCGCATGATCGAACTCAATGTCCGTCCGGACCAGATCGGTTGCGCCCGGATCGGCCTGCCACTGAAACAGGTGGAACGCTGGATGCGCGCCCCCTGATGCGGCCCGCTTTCTTTTTGTCAAAAAGCATATAAATATCGACAACTAATTTCCGGTCTGGCGCAAGCGGTACTTCTGATGCAATTGCAACAATTGCATCATGAAAACCATTCTCCCTACTCCCTCCCGGCTCGCCCAGCGCTTGCTCCTTCTTTTGCTGTGCTGCTGCGCCCCCGGCGCCTTTGCGGCCATCGACGAACACAGCGAATTCGAAGCCACCCTGCACGCGCCGTATCGCGCGCCCGATCCCGGCAAGGGCGACGCGCGCACGTTTACGCTGGCCTTCGACTATCCGAACGCGCGCCAGGCCCAGGTCGTCGACTGGCAGCTCGAACTGATCGCGCCGCGCGGCGTTATCGTGCGCCGCTGGCAGGACAGCACGCCGCTGGCACTGGGGCCGGTGACGGAGGCCGTGCCTTGGTCGGGCGTCGACGCCGGCAAGCTGGCTCCCGGCCTGTATCAGGTGCGCCTGCGCGCCGCCAGCCGCGATGCCAGCCGCGATACCCCTTCCAGCGCCCCCGCGAACGAGGTGCACGAGCAAAGCTGGCAGATCGAGATCGGGCCGGCGCGCACGCCGGCGCTGGCCCATTTCGACCCCTTGCCGGTTGGCCGGCATGCCCAGCCTGGCGCCGCCCCGGCCACGGCGGCACTGCCGTTCACCGTCTATCTCGGCAACCTGCACAGCCAGACCAACCACAGCGACGGTGGCGCCGAACTGTCCGACTGCAAGGGCGCCAAGGAGCCCTTGAGCGCGAAGTACGGTCCCGACGCCGCCTTCGGCTACGCCAGGACCCACGGCCTCGACATCCTCGTCACGTCCGAGCACAACCACATGTACGACGGCGCGGACGGCACGCAGGTCGAGGCCGACCCGGCCACCGCGAAAGCGCTGTACCGCAAGGGGCTCGCCACGGCTGGCGCATTCAACGCCGCGCATCCGGATTTCCTGGCCGTGTACGGCACGGAGTGGGGCGTCATCAACAAGGGCGGCCACATCAACATCTTCAATAGCGAGCAGTTGCTGGGCTGGGAAAAAAATGCGAAGGGCGAGCTGCTGGCCGATGTCCTCACGCCGCGCAGCGATTACGCGGCGCTCTACACCCTGATGCGCGAACGCGGCTGGGTCGGCCAGTTCAACCATCCTTCGACCTCCGGCCAGTTCAGCGTCGATGGCGCCGCGCTCGGCTACACCCCGGATGGCGACGCGGCGATGGCCTTGTGCGAGGTCGTCAACAGCACCGCGTTCTCCACCAACGACAAGGAAGGCGAAACCCGGCGCAGCAATTTCGAGGCGGCCTGCAACAAGGTGCTCGAAGCGGGCTTTCATGTGGCCTTCAGCACCAACCAGGACAACCACTGTGCCAACTGGGGCTCGGCCTACACGAACCGCACCGGCGTCCTGATCCCGCATGGCGCGCCTTTGAGCCAGGCCAGCTTCATCGATGCGCTGAAGGCGCGGCGCGTGTTCGCGACCATGGACAAGGGCTCGCAACTGGTCCTGACCGCCAACGGACGCATGATGGGCGAGCGCTTTACGAATAACGGCGCCTTGCACCTGGTGGCGCATTTCGCCAGCACGAGCGGCAAGCAGGTGGCCTCGGTGGCGATCATGGAAGGGGTGCCGGGGCGCGGCGGGGTCGTCACGCAGTTGTCGGACAAGGCGAACGTGAACTTCACGCCGGCCGTGGGCGCGCATTTTTATTATGCGAAAGTGACGCAGGCGGACGGAAACATCCTGTGGTCGGCGCCGGTGTGGGTGACGCAGGCCGCAGAGGAGTGAGGATGGTCGCCCGCCTTCCAACAAAATTTCCTCTGGCAATCAATTTATTCGTTGGTATTGCGCTATCGCATTGTCTCGAGCCGCCAAATCGTGAAACTTGACAAGATTTTTAGTGAAAAAACAGCGGCCCTCGCGACTGGCCGCATCACGCTTGCCTATTCACGTTGAGAGGCTGTACATGAGTTTGACTGGACCTTCCTTCGGCTTGACCGGAATGAATCGACCGATCCGGATCCGCCTGGCGAACAAGGGCGGGGTGGCCGATGACATCCTGTTGATCAAGCATGTGAGCGGGATCGAGACGATCTGCGGCGGCATCGACTATTCCCCGCTATGCGTCTCGACCAAGGCGGGACTACCGCTCAAGCGCTTCATCGCCAACCCGGTCGAGGTCCAGTTCGTCACCGATACGGGCAGCTTGCGCTGCGTGTGCGGCATCGTCGCCGGCGCGGCCGAGGGGCAGGGCGATGGCGGTCTGGCGACCTACCAGCTCATCGTCCGGGATGCATTGTCGCTGCTCGACAAGACATGCAATACACGGGTGTTCCGCAACGCCAGTGAAGTCGATATCACCCATGTGTTGCTGAAGGAATGGCGTGCTGCCAATCCGGTCGCCGGCCGTGCCTTCGATGTCGATCTGAGCAAGCTGAAAAGCTATCCGGCACGCGAATTCACGAAGCAGCACAACGAGTCAACCGGCGCGTTTCTGCGGCGCTTATGGCAGCGGCGCGGTATCGGCTGGTTCATGCGGCCCGGTGCCTTGACAAATTCGAACGACGATACGCCGGCACACACGCTGGTGCTGTTCGACGACGCCATGACGCTGGAGCAGAACGGGGCGGGCACGATACGCTTTCACCGGGACAGCGGCACCGAGGCGCGCGACACGATCACCAACTGGCATGCGGTGCGCACGCTGACACCCGGCAGCATCGAGCGCCGTTCCTGGGACTATGCACAAGCCCGGCCGATGCACAGCCAGGAAAACGGCTTGCATGACCAGGGCGCGTTCGGCACCCCGTTTGCCGCCAGCCTGGAGGACTACCTGATCGACGTACCCCATGCCGGGGACAGTGCCGACGACTACCGCAGCCTTGCGGTGGCCCGTATTCAACGTCATGAATACGACGCCAAGTTCTTTCAAGGAGAAGGTAGCGTGCGTGATATGTGCGTCGGTCAGTGGCATGCGATCAGCGGCCACCCTGAACTCGATTCGCATCCGCCTGACGAGCGCAACTTCGTCATCACCGAACTGCGCATCGAGGCCGAGAACAATCTTCCGAAAACACTGGATGAGCGGGCACGCCGCCTGTTTGCGCTCAACCACTGGCGCCACGACAGCGCGGGCCTGGAGCAGGCCAGCGCCGAGCGCGACGTGCGCTACACCAACCGCTTTAGCTGCGTGCGGCGCGGCATTCCCATCGTGCCGTCCTACGATCCCCGGATCGACCTGCCGCGCACGGAAATGGAATATGTGACCGTTGTCGGGCCTGTCAACGAAGAGGTCTACTGCGACCAGTATGGCCGCGTCAAGATTCGCTTTCCCGGATGCCGGGTCGAAGACCACGAACATGCCCAGGGCGCGGGCGCATCGGACACCGACCGCGATTCCGCCTGGGTCCAGGTCGCCAGCCCCTGGGCCGGCGACGAGTACGGATCGATTTCGCTACCGCGCGCGGGCCACCAGGTGCTCTGCGCCTATGTCGGCGGCGACCCGGACAAGCCGCTCATCATCGGCCGCGTGCACGGTGGCTGCACGCCCCCGCCATCCTTCAGCCGTACCAGCCGCCTGCCGGGCGACCGCTACCTGTCCGGCATCGTCAGCAAGGAAGGCGCGGGGCAGCGCTACAACCAGTTGCGGATGGACGACACGCCCGGCCAGATCAGCGCGCAGCTGGAAAGCGCGCACGGCCGCAGCCAGCTCAATCTCGGCTACCTGACGCATCCGCGCCGCGACGGCCAGGCCGACGCACGCGGCGAAGGCTTCGAGCTTGCCACGAACGACAGCGGTGCCATTCGTACGGCCAAGTCGCTCCTGGTCTCTGCCTGGAAGCGGCTCGATGCCTGCGGATCGCAGCTCGATAGCCAGGAGCATCTCGCCCTCATGCAGGATTGCCTGGACCTGTTCAAATCGCTCGGCCAGTATGCCGCCGAGCAGCAGGGCTTGTCCGTCGATGAGACCGGGCAGGCTGCATTGAAAGCCGATCTCGACGCAGCTGCGGGCGGCAGCAACACCGCCAGGCAGGGCCAGGGCGGCAAGCCGACGCTGAGCCTTACCGCGCCGGCCGGCATCGCCTTCAGCACGCCCAAAACCATCGTCAGCTATGGCGGCGCCAACGTCGACACGATCGCGCAGCAGCACATGCAATTCACCAGCGGCCAGCGCTTCAACCTGAATGCTGGCAGGGGGATTTCGCTGTTCTCGCACATGGACGGCATCAAGCAAATTGCGCACAAGGGCAAGTTCGTCCTGCAAAGCCAGCACGGCGACATGCAGATCGATTCCGCGAAAGACCTCAAGCTCACGGCGGGCCAGCGCATGGTGTGTATGGCACAGGACGAAATCATCTTCATTGTCAGCGGCGGCGCCTATCTCAGCTTGAAGGGCGGCGAAGTGGAAGTCGGTGGGCCGGGTGCCATCACCATCAAGACAGACGGGCACCACTGGAACGGCCCCGCGAGCGCGCAGGTCGACCTCCCGAAATTCGGCGAGGGCGACTTCAGCCGCATTCCGCGCCTTCTGCGCGCCAGCGACGGCAAGCCGGTCGAGGGCATGCAGCTGCAGGTCGAGCGCTCCGACGCCGGGCCGCTGTCCGGACAGAGCAATGGCGCAGGGGAGGGCGACAAGATCACGGTCGACCATCTGCAGCAGTTGACGGCCACCTTCTACACACCGTTGAAATAGCGGTAGCGAATAACATGACCGACACGTTTATTCCACCTGCCGGACCATCGGCCGATCGTGTATGCAGCCCACTGAACGATCCTGGCAATGTCATTTTGGGCGAAAGCCGTGGGACCGTTTTTCTGACACCGAAACACCTCGACGTCATCATGCAGATGCCGCTGCCGGGCATCGTCATTTTTGTCCACGGCGTGAATTCGGACGGCGAATGGTTCGCGCAGACGGAAGAGGGTTTGTGCAAGGGACTGAACGATCGGCTGAAACGGCGCGACGAACACATGGCCTATCCGACGCAGGAAGGAGGGCAGTTGCGCGCGGTGCAGTATCTGCCCGACTTGACTCCTAACGGCTTCATCAATCCTGACAAAGAGCCCGACAATTTCATCGCTTCCGAGGGGCATTTTTCGCCGGTCATCCATTTCCGCTGGGGTTACAAGGCCAGCAGCGCTGAGTTACAGCAATTCGGGGACGCCATTTACCTGAACGAGCAGAACTATTGGGGCGGCGGCCCCTTTGCGAATGGCTGCACGTCGCTTCCCGACCTGTGGGGCGACGGCCTGGCAAACGAATTGTTCTTGTGGCTGCATGTGCAGCACATGAACCCGACCAACGATCGCAAGGTGTATGCCTGCCCGCCACGGCCGTATTACGTCCTCGCCGCCTTGCGGCTGGCGAAACTGGTGGAATCGATCCGCAGCAAGCAAGCCGATGCGCCGATTACGATTGTGTGCCACAGCCAGGGCAACATGATCGGCATCGCTGCCGCCTTTCTTGGCGACCGGCTCGACCCCGCCACCGACCCGACCGGCAAGACGGGGCGCTGCGTGGCCGACAACTATGTGCTGTGCAACGCGCCGTATAGCCTGGTTGGTAGCAACGTGGCACAAGGCTTGACCGAACGCGGCCTGAAGGACGCGGACGGCAAGGGTGGCCGCCAGTCCTGGGAGGCGCGCATCGCTACCTTGCGCGCATTTTTCGACATCGTCCGTCAGCAAGCGGGCGCTGCGCAGCCGGCAGCAACGATCGACGAGGCGATGAAAAACGAGGCGCACGGTTTCGATGCCGAGTCGGACCGCAGCAAATATGGCTACGGGCCGAGGCCGGCCACGCTCGGCCGCGTCACGCTTTACTTCAATCCGCACGACCAGGTCATTTCGGCGAGCACGATCCAGGGCATAGGTTGGCGCGGCCTGAGTCAGCACGAAATCGACGCCGCCCACGGCGCCGGCGTGTTTTCACAGCGCGTGTTCTCGCAAAACTATATGGTTGGCAAAAAGGGCAGCTACGATTTCTGGGCGGATCAGCACAACAAGCCAGAACCAGACAGCCATGCGTTCTGGTATCCGCCCTCGCCGATAGCAAAGTATTCAATGACAAAAGGGATGAAGTCGAATCCCAGCATTGTCGGCAAAGTCGTGACCTTCGTAACGGCACCAGTCATGTTGGCCGTGACAAGCGCGGCGGGCATCCGGATCAACGCGTTGCCGCCCAAGGACTGGAAAACACCCTTGACTGCCCCCGACCTGCCGGAAGCATTCGCGCCGGAGGCGGTGCGCTTCGGTCAGGCCAGCAAGCAGTTCGACCAGGGCATGGATGCGCCGGGCGAATACCGTGCCAAAGGCCGGACCAGGGATTCGGCGGACCCGTATGCGGGCGACCGCAAGGTACCGCAT
>JANNNC010000056.1:0-8094 GCA_031398335.1 Massilia sp. | reverse complement strand
CGTGCGCGACTATCTCGAAACGCTGACCGGGTGGCCAAAGACCGCACCGGCCCCAAACCTGCCGCAGGACGTCATCGACAAAACCCAGGCCAAGTATTTCGAGGCCATCGAACGCCTGACCGGCGAAAAGCTGAAAGCCTGACGATGACAAGTGAAACGAATTCGGTGAATGCGCCACTGGTCGGCGTCGTGATGGGTTCTTCGTCGGACTGGGACGTGATGCAGCATGCCTGCGTCGTGCTCGAGCAGTTCGGCGTGCCCTTCGAGGCGCAGGTGATCTCGGCCCACCGCATGCCGGACGAAATGTTCGCCTATGCCGAAACGGCGCGCGCCCGTGGCCTGCGCGCGATCATCGCCGGCGCCGGCGGCGCCGCCCACCTGCCGGGCATGCTCGCCGCCAAAACCATCGTGCCGGTGCTGGGCGTGCCGGTGCCGTCGAAATACCTGCGCGGCGAGGATTCGCTGTTGTCGATCGTGCAGATGCCGAAAGGCGTGCCGGTCGCCACCTTTGCCATTGGCGAAGCGGGCGCCGCGAATGCCGCGCTGACGGCGGTCGCGCTGCTGGCCGCCAACGACGATGCCCTGGCTGCGCAACTGGAACAGTTCCGACTGGACCAGACCGCCGTCGCCAAGGCGATGACCCTGCCTGTTTGAAGGCGCAGCGAGTAAAAACCATGAGCCACAACAGTAATGTAGAGGGAGGCGCATTCCTCCCGAGCGCCAATCCGCCGACCTGGCTCGGCGTGATGGGCGGCGGCCAGCTTGGCCGCATGTTCGCCCACGCCGCCCAGGCCATGGGTTTCAAGGTCGCCGTGCTCGAGCCGGCGGCAAGCTGCCCGGCGGGCGAGGTTGCCGAGCGCCTGATCAATGCCGGCTACACCGACAGTGCCGCGCTGGGACAATTGTCGGCCCTGTGCGCCGCCGTCACCACCGAATTCGAGAACGTGCCGGCCGACAGCATGAACCTGTTGGCGCAAGGCAGTTTTGTCGCGCCCAACGGCGCCTGCGTGTCGATCGCCCAGGATCGCGTGCTGGAAAAACAGTTCTTTGTCGAGTGCGCGCCGCACTCGGGCGTGCTGCCCGCGCCGCACATGGTGATCGCATCATTGGCGGACATCGACGCCATCGGCGACGAGCTGCTGCCGGGTATCCTGAAAACCGTGCGCATGGGTTACGACGGCAAGGGCCAGGTCCGCGTCAAAACCCGCGACGACGTGCGCGCCGCCTTCGAGGCGATGCAGGGCGTGACCTGCCTGCTCGAAAAAATGCTGCCGCTGGCCTACGAGGTGTCGGTGTTGACGGCCCGTGGCGCGGATGGCGCATCGGTGGTCTACCCGATTGCCGAGAACGTGCACCGCGACGGCATCCTGTTTACCACCACCGTGCCGGGACCGAACGTTTCCGACGAATGCGCCAAGCGCGCCCAGGATGCGGCGCGCGCCATCGTGGCCCAGCTGGGTTACGTCGGCGTGCTCTGCATCGAATTCTTCGTGCTGGAAGACGGCACCCTGGTCGTCAACGAGATGGCGCCGCGTCCGCACAACAGCGGGCACTACACGATCGACGCCTGCGTCACCAGCCAGTTCGCGCAGCAGGTGCGGGCCATGGCGCGCCTGCCGCTGGGCGATGTGCGCCAGCATTCGCCCGCTGTCATGCTCAACATCCTGGGCGACGTCTGGTTCGATGGCGCGAGTGACGGCGCTACCCTGCGCGAGCCCGCCTGGGACCGCGTGCTGGCGTTGCCGGGCGCTTTTGTCCACCTCTACGGCAAGGACGATCCGCGCCGCGGGCGCAAGATGGGCCACGTGACTTTCGTGGCGCCGACGCTGGAAGCCGCGCAGCAACAATTGCAGGCTGCCTGCGCCATCCTGGGAATCGCGCCGTGAGTGTGCAGGACTTCGACCCGGCCGCCATCGCTGCGGCCGCGCGTGCGTTGGAGGCCGGGCAGCTGGTCGCGTTTCCGACCGAGACCGTGTATGGCCTCGGCGCGGACGCCGAGAATCCAGCGGCAGTCGCCGCCATCTACGCCGCCAAGGGCCGCCCGCAGGATCACCCGGTGATCGTGCACCTGGCGCCGGAAGCGGACATGGCGCACTGGGCCTGCGAGATCCCGCCTGAAGCCCATGCGCTGGCCGGGGCTTTCTGGCCAGGGCCGCTGACGATGATTTTAAAACGCGCGCCGAACATTCCGGACGCGGTCAGCGGCGGCCAGGACACGGTCGGCCTGCGCTGCCCCTCGCACCCGGTCGCGATCGCCTTGCTGCGTGCCTTCAAAGGCGGGCAGGGCGGGGTGGCGGCGCCGTCGGCGAATAAATTCGGCCACGTCAGCCCGACCCTGGCCCAGCACGTGCGCGACGAGTTCGGCGCCGACGGTTCGGTGTCCATGGTGCTCGATGGCGGCGCCTCGCAGGTCGGCATCGAGTCGACCATCGTCGACCTGTCGCGGCTCGGCACCCATGGTCCGGTGCTGCTGCGTCCTGGGCATGTCAGTGCGGAGGCGATTGCCGCCGTGATCGACCAGATGCCGGCAGCGCCGGATGTCGCGGCGCCGCGCGCCTCGGGCACGCTCGAGTCTCACTACGCGCCGCACACGCCGGTGGCGATGCAGGACACGGCGACGCTGGCGCACACCCTGGCGCGCATGACCGCGGCCGGACGCACCGTCGCGCTGATCCATTATTCGGACTTGCCGGCCGCGCATGCCGCAACCCGCCTGCCGGCCACGCCGGAAGGCTTCGCGCACGCGCTCTACGCCGCGCTGCGCGCGATGGACGGGCAGGGCGCGGACGTGATCCTGGTCGAGGCCCCGCCGCAAGCGGGCGCCTGGCTGGGTGTGAATGACCGCCTGCGCCGCGCCGCGCATGGGTCGACCGGGATCGTGCACGGCTTGCTCAACCGCGACGCGGGCGGGTAAGTCAATCGGGACGCGTTGCGGGAGCGCCGATGGAGGCCGATCCTCTGTTCGGCGCGCGCCATTCTTCACGATACGCCGATATTCGCCGTTCCCGCACAGCGTTAACGCCCTTCAAACCGTCACCGCCGCGTCACGCCAACGGCGTTCAATGCACGCCACCACCGCCCAGCTTGTTATAGCCGGCAACGGTTACCACCCCTTATCCGCACTGTTGCCTGTGGTCGACACCATGCCAAACAGAATTTATATACAAGCGGAAAGAACACTGGCATATTAATTGGGAGACGAATAGCACGGGCGTTCGTTTCATAGAAAAATACTTATTCCTTTCAAGGAGACACAATGCGTCAAATGAATTTCGCGCTCGCGCTGCTGACGGCAGCTGCGCTGGCGGCATGCGGCGGCACCGGGAGCAGCGGTGGCGACCAAACGCACAAGGTCGCGTTTACCCAGCAGCTTACTTTCGGCGACAGCCTGTCCGACGTCGGCACTTATAACGTCGGCGCGATCACGGCCGCCGGGGGCGGCAAGTACACCATCAACGGCGACGCTACCAGCACGAATCCCGCCTACACCGGCCTGAACTGGACCGAAGTGCTGGCCGCGGAAATGAACCTGCCCAAACCCTGCGCCGCCCAGACCGGCCTGCAAGGCACCGACAACGCCAGCCCGGCGCTCGACTTCAATGTCGCGATCGTTAACTACGCCAACTGCTTCAACTATGCCCAGGGCGGCGCCCGCGTGAGCGATCCGATCGGCTCCGGCAACCGCGCCGTCAACCCGCAACTGGGCCAGATGACCGTGCCGGTCGTGACCCAGGTCGCGAACCACCTGGCCAAGACCGGCGGCAAGTTCAGCGGCACCGAACTGATCACCATCATGGCCGGCGGTAACGACGTCCTCATGATGCTGGGCCAGTTGAGCGCCGGCGCCACCGCCGCCGGCACTGCCGCCGGCCAGAAGGCCTTCCCGACCCTGCTGATCGGCGGCCTGGTGCCGCTGGTCGCGCCGGCCAACCTGGCGAGCGCCCAGCAAACCATCGGCCTGGTGGTGCAGACCGAAGCGGCC
Organism: Massilia sp.; assembly: GCA_031398335.1. Classification (GTDB taxonomy): domain Bacteria; phylum Pseudomonadota; class Gammaproteobacteria; order Burkholderiales; family Burkholderiaceae_D; genus Telluria. The sequence continues at coordinate 4,112 of JANNNC010000056.1, read as the reverse complement.
AAGGGCAGCGGCCAGACGGCTATTGCCACCGCTGCCGCCACCGCCGCGATCGGACTTGGCGCGCCGCAGGCGGCCGCCATGGCCGCCGCGGCCAAGGCCGGTGCCGATGCGCAGGCAACGGGCGCCAAGGCCGGCGCCGATTACGCCGCCGCGCAAGGGCCGCTGCTGGTGGCCGCACTGGGCAAGGCGGGCGCCGAACTGGCCGCCCTCGTCAAGACCCAGCTCGTCGCCAAGGGCGCCAACTACGTGGTCGTCAACAACCTGCCGGACGTCGCCGGTTCCCCTTCGGGCCGGGCGCAGAGCGCGGACACCCAGGCGCTGATCCGCGCCATGGTCGACACCTTTAACGTCCAGCTGAAAACCGGCCTGGGTGAAGACGCGCGCATCCTGTACGTCGACGTGTATGCGGTCAGCCGCGACCAGATCGCCAATCCGGCGCCGTACGGCCTGACCAACACGACGACCCCGGCCTGCACCACCGCGTCCTCGCTCACCTGCACCACCAAGACGCTGTCGGGTCCGGACGTGAGCCATTACATGTTCGCCGACGACATCCACCCGACCCCGTACGGGTACTGGCTGCTCACTCGCTATGTCTTGAAAGACATGGCTGTGAAGGGCTGGCTGTAAGCTTCATGCAAAGCCCGGCCAGGCCCGCCTGCAGGCAGGGCGGCCGGCTCTAACAAGCATTCAGGAGAAAGTATGAAAGTACGTATGCATAGCGTCGCCCGCACGCTGATCGCCGCCGCCGCGCTGGCGTGCGCGGCTGGCGCATCGGCCCAGTCGGCCGGCCAGTGGACCGCGAAATTCGGCTTGAACGAGCTGACCCCGAAGGTCGAAAGCGGCGACGTCAGCGCGCCCGCCCTGCCGTTCACCAGGGCCGACGTCGAGCCCGACATCCAGCCGGTGCTGATCTTCGCCTACGGCGTCACCGACAATATCTCGCTCGAGGCCGCGCTGGGCACGCCTTATAAACACAAGATCCTGGGCGCCGGCGCGATTGCCGGCACCGGCGAACTGGGCTCGGTCGAGACGTTGCGGCCGAGCCTGTTCGTGCAGTACCGCCTGCTCTCGCCAGCCGCGCTCTTCCGCCCCTTCGTCGGCGTCGGCGCAACCTACGCCTACTTCATGAAGGCGGAAGGATCGGGCAAGCTGACCGCGCTGACCAATCCGGGCGGCCCGCCGACCACCTTCGAGATCGACAACAAGTTCACCTACACGGCCCAGGTCGGCGTGGCGATGAACCTGGGCGAGCGCTGGTTCGCCGACGTGACCGTCAACAAGAGCCGCCTGCGCACCGACGTGCAGTTCTCGACCGGCCAGACCCAGCACATGAAGCTGGACCCGGTGGCGGTGGTGCTGGCGCTCGGCTACAAGTTTTAACGAGCGGCCGTCACGGCGTAAAAAACCGGCGGGGCGTCACGCCCTGCCGGTTTTGTATAAGCGCTACGAATACAAGGGGTCGTATTATTAGTTGAGCTAATGCAGGCAGGCGTAGGCCGTGAAATGCTCGCCGCTCAGGGCGCGCTCGTACAGGTAGCCCTGGTAGGCGAAGCAGCCGGCCTCGGACAGCCATTCGCGCTGGCCCTGGGTTTCGACGCCCTCGGCGATGACCTGCAAACCCAGGCTGGCGCCGAGCGCGATGATCGAGCGCACGATCGAGGCGTCGTTGCGGTCGGTGAGCACGTCGCGCATGAAGGAATAATCGATTTTCAGCTGGTCCAGCGGCAGTTTGCGCAGGTAGGCAAGCGACGAATAGCCGGTGCCGAAGTCGTCGAGCGAGAAGGTGATGCCGAGGCGGCGCAGCGTTTCCATGGTTTCGACCGTGTGCGCGAAATCGGTCACGACCAGGGTTTCGGTCAGCTCGAATTTCAGGCGCTGCGGGTCGACCCCGGTGGCCGCCAGGATTTCCTGGGTCATGGCGACGAAATCGGGTTCGACGAACTGGCGCGCGCTCACGTTCACCGACATCGACAGGTGGCGGGTCACGGGATTGCGCTGCCAGGCCGCCAGCTCGCGGCAGGCCGTTGCCAGCACCCAGCGGCCGATATCGACGATCAGGCTGGTTTCCTCGGCTTGCTTGATGAATCCGGTCGGGTACAGGATGTCGCCGTTCGGCTGGCGCCAGCGCAGGAGCGCCTCGGCGCCGATCACGCGGTTGTCGCCGTCGAGCTGCGGCTGGTAGTTCAGCATGAATTCGTGGTTGCGCAGCGCGCGCCGCAGCCCGTTTTCCAGTTCCGAGCGCGCGGTCCACTTGGCTTGCATGTCGGGATCGAAAAAGCGGAAGGTGTTGCGCCCGGCCGCCTTGGCCTGGTACATCGCCGTGTCGGCCTGCTTCAGGGTCGACTCCACCGTGTCGGTGGCGCCGCTGATCATCGTCACGCCGACGCTGGTCGAGACCGAATACATGAAGTCGGCCAGCTGGAAGGGCGCGCGCATGGCGGCCACGACTTTCGCGGCCACGGTTTCGGCCTGGTGCGCCGCCGCTTCCATCGTGTCTTCCTCGGGCGGCACCAGGATGACGAATTCGTCGCCGCCGAGGCGCGCCACCATGTCGGCTTCGCGCACGCTGTGCTCGAGGCGCCGGGCGACCGCCTGCAGCAGCATGTCGCCGGCCGCGTGGCCGTGCGTATCGTTGAGCGTCTTGAAGTTGTCGAGGTCGAGGAACATCAGGGCCCCGACCTTGCGCGAACGCGCGCTCCCCAACAGGGCGCGGCGCAGGTGGTCGAGCAGGCTGGCGCGGTTCGGCAATTCGGTCAGCGCGTCGAAATAGGCGAGGCGGTGGATGCGCGCTTCGTTGCTCTTGCGCTCGCTGATGTCGGTACTGATCACCAGGATCTTTTGCGGTACGCCCGCGGCCGGATCGGCCGGCACCACGGTCCAGCGCGTGTCGGCCTGTAGCAAGGCGCCGTCGCGCCGGTGCTGCAGCAGCTCGCCCACCCATTCGCCTTCGTCGAGCGCCATCTTGTAGGCTTCGCTAAAGGCCGCCTGGTTCTTGCACAGCAGGTCGGACATGCGCTGCCCGATCACCTCCGCCGCTTCCCAGCCGTAGAGCCGTTCGGCGCCCTTGTTCCAGTAGGTGATGCGCGAGCCCATGTCCATCACGAAGATCGCGTCGCGCGCTTTATCGAGCAGCGAGGCCTGTTCCAGCGCCAGCTGGTCGGCGCGCCGCAGGATGGTGATGTCGGCGATGAAACCCTCGAGCGCCTCGACGTTGCCTTGCTCGTCGAAGACGGCCGCACCCTGTTCCCAAGCCCAGCGCAGTTTGCCGGAGGCGGTCGTGATTCTGTAACTTAACTGGAACGGACGGCGTTCGCGGATCGCCGCATTGGTGTCCTCGGCTACCGTGGCGAGGTCGTCGGGGTGGATCAGGCTGGCATACGACATGGCGTCGCCGCCGGTAAAGGCCGAAGGCGGATAGCCAGTGAGTTTTTCGACGCCGGCACTCAGGAAAATCATGGTCCAGGTGCGGTCGTTCAGGCAGCGGTAGACCACGCCCGGCAAGTTGCTCAGCAATAGATCGAGCGACAGCGCGGAGGCGTACTGGGATCGCAAATTCGTCGAAACTGGGTGGCCAGATGATTGCATGTTCCGTGCGCTGGAGGTAGGTGGAACACGAGCAGGGCACTGCTTGATCTAGGACACATGGTAACGCGAAACTTGAGTCGATTCGTTACTGTAAAGACGCTTTATTCAAATTTGATGTCGAATAAATACGCTTTGCAAATTTTTAATTCAGCATGGGTGAACAGCATTTCACGATTCGAATCACTGCGGCGAGATTGGCGAGCGCGTGATCAGATTAGTTCCGTAGCATGGGCACGCCGTGCGCATGCGGACGGTCGAACAGCGTTGATCGGCCGTCCAAAAAAGTTTAAAACGCTGCGATGCCAGTCTGAGCGCGGCCCAGGATCAGCGCGTGGATGTCATGCGTACCCTCATAGGTATTCACGACTTCCAGGTTGACCATGTGGCGGATGATGCCGAACTCGTCCGAGATGCCGTTACCGCCCAGCATGTCGCGCGCCGTGCGGGCGATGTCCAGCGACTTGCCGCAGGAATTGCGCTTCATCATCGAGGTGATTTCGACCGCGGCGGTTCCCTCGTCCTTC
>JANNNC010000183.1:0-17783 GCA_031398335.1 Massilia sp. | reverse complement strand
CGCCCAGCTGATCGAGCAGGCGCTGCTCAACATCGTGAAGAACGCGATCGAGGCGGTGCTGGCGGGCGACGCCACAGGCGTGGCCGGGCGCTATGTCGAGTTGACGCTGGAACGGCAGGACGGCGGTACGGTGCTGGCGGTGCTCGACTCGGCCGACCTGCTGGGCGAGGTCGCCCCGCGCCAGTTGTTCACGCCCTTCTTCACCACCAAGCGCGGCGGCCAGGGCATCGGCCTGATGTTCGTGCGCGAGGTACTCAACCGGCACGGATTCGCCTATGCACTCGGCGCGACGGGGCATGGCGAGACGCGCTTCGAGATCCGGTTTTCAACCGCGGCCAGCGCCGCCGTCGCAAACGCTTGAGCCGAAAAAAACCGCGGCGGGGATGACTCCCGGCCGCGGTTTTCCGATACAAGCTGTCCGCTTACATCTTCGCTGACTTCTTAGGGTACTTGATCGTCATTTCCTTGAGCAGGTTGTCGGCGTGATCGACTTCCTTCATCACCCACAGCATGTAGCGGATATCGACGTGGATCGCGCGGGTGATCGCGCTGTCGAAGTACCAGTCCTTGGTGATCGACTCATAGGTCGAATCGAAGTTCAGGCCCACCAGCTCGCCGCGCTTGTTCATCACAGCCGACCCCGAATTGCCGCCGGTGGTGTCGGCGCTCGACAGGAAGTTGACCGGCACCGTGTTCAGCACCGGGTCCTTGAACACGCCATAGCGCTTCTGGCGCACTGCCTGCGTCAGCGCCGCCGGGACCAGGAACGGATCCTTGTCGGTGGCCTTCTCGACGATGCCCTCGACCGTCGTGAACGGACCCTTGACCATGCCGTCGCGCGGCGCGTACGGGGCCACGGTGCCGAAGGTCACGCGCAGCGTCGAATTGGCGTCCGGGTAGACCGGCTTGCCTTGCGACTTCTTGTACGCGATGACGGCCGACATGTACTGCGGGATGGTGCGATCGAGGTTGCCGTCGACTTCCTTGCGGCGCTCTTCCAAACCTTTGGCCACGTCGTTCAGGCGCACGGCGAGCACGATGAACGGGTCGGAGGATAGCCGGAAGGCTTCCACGTCCTTGCTCATCCAGGCCAGGCGTTTGGTCGTGTCGGCCAGTTCGGTCGACTTGTACAGCGCGTCGAGCTTGCCCGCGTTCGGCAGCAGCGTGTCCAGGCCTTGCGGGCGCAGTGCCGGATCGACTTTCGCGTAACGGTTCAGGGCCGCGGCATACCGGGCCTGGTCGACGCTCGGGACGAAGGACTGTTCGAGGCGGGTCAGGCGCGCCTTGATGAACGAGAGGTCGCGTTCCTGGTAGCCGGCTTCGCGCTGGGCGTCCGGCTTCTGGCGTTCCTGCGCCAGGCGGTACAGGGTGCGCGCGCTTTTCAACAGATCGCTGTGCGAGGCCTCGGCGTAGGCGCCCTCCTCGCGCGACAGCGCCATGTCGGCGGCGATCACGGCGTCGAGCTCGGCCAGCAGCTTCGGGCCGCTGCCGTTTTTCGCGTACCAGGCGCGGAACTCGGCGTCCTGCAGGTCCTTGATCGCGGCGACGTCCTTGCGGGCGAAACCATCGAGCAGGCCCTGCGTCTTTTTCAGCACGTTGTTCAGGCTTTTGGCGACGCTCGCATAGCGCACGTCCCAGGCAGGATTGCCTTTGGTGGCGTCGGCGATCACCGCCAGGTCGGCGGTGATGGTCGAGACCTTGCCCGGGAAGTCGGTGTCGCGCGCGAAGCGGATCTCCGACGGCAGCTTGTAGCGGCTGGTGCGGCCCGGATAGCCCGCCAGCAGGATCGGGTCGCCGTTCTTCAGACCTTCGGCCGAGACCACCAGGAAGTCCTTCGATTTATACGGCACGTTGTTCGGCGACGGGTCGGCCGGGCGGCCGTCGGGGCCGACATAGGCGCGCAGGAAAGCGTAGTCGCCGGTCTGGCGCGGCCACTCGTAGTTGTCGATGTCGCCGCCGAAGTTGCCGATCTTGTCCGACGGCGCGTACACCAGGCGCACGTCGCGGATCATCAGCTGCTTGATGCGGTAGTACTCCAGGCCGCGGTGGAAGGCCGGCACCGAGCAGCGCGAGGTCTTGTCGCTTTCGCACTCGGCGATCAGGGCCTTGATGCGCGACGAGATCGCCTCGTTGCGCTGGCGGCCGGTCATGTCCGCGCCCAGGTCCTTCAGCACGCGGCTAGTGACGTTCTCGACCTTCTCGGTCACGTAGACCAGCGTGTTCGGGCCGCCCGGCAGTTCCTCGGCGCGGGTCTTGGCGAGGAAGCCGTCGACGATGTAGTTCTTCTCGGGGGTCGCGTTGCGCTGGACGGCGCCGTAGGCACAGTGGTGGTTGGTGACCACCAGGCCATCGGGCGACACGAACGAGGCCGAGCAGCCGCCCAGCGAGACGATCGCGCTCATCGGATGCTTCGACAGGTCAGCCAGCTTCTCGGCCGGCATCGTGATGCCGATGCGTTTGAGTTCGGATTTCAGCTGCGGCAACTGGTGCGGCTGCCACTGGCCCTCGTCGGCGACGGCGGAAAAGGAGACGCCCAGCAGAAGGACTGGAACGACTGCGGGAAGAACGATCGATTTGAACAAGACAGACCCCGGATGAGAAAATTCAAGCGGGGAGTATAGCCCGGTTGTCCATGGGCGGAAAACGATTTTTTGGGCGTCAATACACGCGTTCAACGACCGCCTCCGGCCGGGCCGCGCAGTCGCTGGCCACGGCCGGAATCGGCTTCAGGCTCAGGCGCGTTTGCGCTTGCGTGCGGCGACGACGGCGACGATGCCCAGGCCCAGCAGCGCGAAGCTGCCCGGCTCCGGCACGTCGCTCGACTGCGTTTCGAAGTTGAAGGTCTGTGCATCGGCCCCGAAACCATAGGTCACGTTGTCGACGAAGCCGGTAAAGCTGCCGTTCCAGCCCGATCCGATACCGAACTCGATGCCGAGAATGGCGCTGTTCGCGGTCAGCACGTCGGCTGGCGCACCCGGACGCGCATTCGTCATCCATTCGGCCAGCGTGGTGCCGAAGTTTTCGACGGTGTTACCTGGCGTGCCAGGCGGGTTGAACTGGCGCATCCAGAAGTTTCCGCCAATGATGTTACTGCCGGTCCAGACGTTTTCCAGGGTGCCGCGGCCGTTATACGCCAGCTCCCAGACCAGGTAACCGGTGTCGTAGCGCGTTGCGGCATCGCCGTCGGCATCGTAGACGAGGCGCAATGCCGGCTGCAGGTGGTCGGCAGCGTTGCTGCTGCTGGCGCGGAACCAGTCGTAGCTCAGCGCATCGAGATTGCCCAGCGTCCGGTTCGAGACATAGCCCCAGTTATACGCGAAATCGGCCTTGCCACTGCCGTCGGCCAGCGACATCTCGACCGATCCATTGCCATTGCGGGCATTGGTATTGGTGATCGCCGCGCTGCTGTTGGCACGCACGTTCGTCACGTTCCACTGGCTGGCACCGGAACCCATGTCGTCCGGCGTAACGGTAACGACCGCGGCCTGGGCGCAGCTGGTGGCAGCGGCGGCTGCAAAAAAGGCCGCGCGAAGGTAAGTCTTCATATTCAGTTTCCCTGGTTATAAGATGTGACTACTTTTTTACTACGGAAATTATTTTACCAGCGTAAACTAATTTTATGTAATTGATAATTTCAGGTAGAAAATAAACAACATCCTTCTTTCATTACTACTAGAATTGTCCTGTTAACTTCCGACCCGGGTTTGCCAACACCATGCGACGTATCGCCCTTTATGCCTCTACCCTGATGCGCCGTCTCGCGCTCGACGCCTTCACCATCGGGCTGATGCTCGTGATGCTGCTCGCCACCCTGCTGCCGGCCAGCGGCCGGGCCGCGGTCGTACTGGACGACGTCACCACCGTCGCCATCGGCCTGCTGTTCTTCCTGCATGGCGCCAAGCTCTCGCGCGAAGCGCTGCTCGCCGGCCTGGTTCACTGGCGCCTGCACCTGCTGGTGCTGTCGATTACCTTTGTCATGTTCCCGCTGCTGGGCCTGGCCATCGAGCCGCTGGCGCTGATGCTGCTCACGCCCGAACTGACCATGGGCATCCTGTTCCTGTGCGTGCTGCCCTCGACCGTGCAGTCCTCGATCGCCTTTACCTCGATGGCGCGCGGGAACGTGGCGGCGGCCGTGTGCAGCGCAACGGCCTCGAATTTCCTCGGAATCTTCGTGACACCGCTGCTGGTCGGGGCAATGGTCGTGCAAGGAGCACAGTCGGATGGCGGCTCGGGCCTGGCGCACATCTGGAAAATCGTCGAGCAGCTGCTGCTGCCCTTCCTGGCCGGGCAGTTGCTGCGCCCCTGGATCGGCGCGTTCATCGACCGCCACAAGGCCGTGCTGCGCTATGTCGACCAGGGCTCGATCCTGCTGGTGGTCTACATGGCCTTCAGCGAGTCGGTCACGGAAGGCCTGTGGCAGCACATCTCGGGCGCCGCGCTGCTCGCTTTGACCGGCATCAGCTGCCTGATGCTGGCGATCGCGCTAGGCGTGGCCGCCTGGACCAGCCGCCGCCTGGGTTTCTCGAAAGAAGACGAAATCACGATCGTTTTTTGCGGCTCGAAAAAAACCCTGGCCAGCGGCGTGCCGATGGCGAAGGTCCTGTTCGCGCCCTCGGCGCTGGGAATGATCATCCTGCCGTTGATGATCTTCCACCAGATCCAGCTGATGGTATGCGCGGTGCTGGCGCAACACTGGGCGCGGCGCGCGAAGGACAAGGCGCGCGCCTGATGCAGTCCTGCAGCGGCTTTTTTGGTTGGTGGCAGCGTAACGTACGGAGTCGCATCGTGCGACCAAACGGAACGTGCCCGAATGATCCGCGATAACGTGTCCGGTTTGATTGGGTTATCGCTGCGGTCATCGGTCAACATGGGCATGCGTTCGCGTGGGCACGCGGCTCAATTGACCGGGATTCGGCCAATGGCCGCAGTGTCCAGCCCACTCACCGGCAAGGCCGGTGGAACCGCCGGCGCGGTAGCGGGCTTGGCCGGCCTGCGCCCCGGCCTGGGCGCTGGTGACGCCGGCGCGCAGGCGGCCCCACACATCCGGCTCCCAGCTGCCGCCCAGGTTCAGGCGATAGCTGCCGTCGGACCCTTGCCCGCGCACGCCGGAACGGTCGCCAGTCAGGCCAAGCGACACGGTCGGGAACAGCGAAGCACGCTGCTGCTGCACGGCGGCGCGCGCCTGCGCATAATTGGCGGCGGCTAGCGCCGCGTTCTGGTTCGAGACCTCGACGCCGGCCACGAGTTGATCGGGCACCGGGTCGCCGAACAGCTGCCACCACGGTCCGCGCTCGAGCGCGTCGGCGGGCGCCGCCGGCACCCAGCCCTCGAGCTCCTTGAAGGCGATCGATTCCGGCGCGCTGGGGCGCTGGTAGGCGGGGCCGACAGCGCAGCCGGCAAGGCTGAGCGCCAAGATCGAACTCGATGCGAGCACGGTCAGTCGGAACGGTGTCGATGTCTGCATGAATGGTCTCATTTCGAAATGGAGGGGATTGCCTCGTCCTCGATCGGATGGCGCGCCAGCTGGTGCTCGTCGGGCTTGCGGCTGCGCAGCCTGTCGAGCAGGACGTAGACGACCGGCGTCGTCAGGAGCGTGAGCAACTGGCTGGCGACCAGGCCGCCGATGATGGCGATGCCCAGCGGCTGGCGCAATTCCGAGCCTTCGCCGAATCCGATCGCCAGCGGCAGCGCGCCCAGCGCGGCGGCCAGCGTCGTCATCAGGATCGGGCGGAAGCGCAGCAAACAGGCTTCGCGCACCGCCACCAGGGCCGACACGCCTTTCGAGCGTTCGAGGTCGAGCGCGAAATCGATGATCAGGATCGCGTTCTTCTTGACGATGCCGATCAGGAGGAAGACCCCGATCAGGGCGATGATCGAGAACTCCATGTTGAACATCAGGAGCGCCAGCACCGCCCCGACGCCGGCCGAAGGCAGGGTGGACAGCACCGTGATCGGGTGGATCAGGCTTTCGTACAGGATGCCGAGCACGATGTAGATGACGACGATTGCCGCCAGAATCAGCAAGGGCTGCTCCTTGTTCGATTCCTCGGCCGCGCGCGCCGTGCCTTGGAAGCTGCCGCGCACGTTGGACGGCATGGCGATGTCGGCTTCCGCCTGTTTCACCGCCGCCTTGCCGTCTTCCAGGTTGGCGCCCTCGGCCAGGTTGAACGAGACCGTCGTCGCCAGTTCGCCGTCCTGGTGGTTGACCGAGGTCGGCGTCGAACTTTCGGCGAAGCTGGCAATGGCGGACAAGGGCACCATCGTGGTGGCGCTGCTGGAGAGAGCCGAGCCACCCGAGGCGTCGCGCGTGGCCGCCAGGCTGGACGCCGGCGCCGGTCTGCCGCTGTTAGTCGCCGGGGCCGGCGGCCTGGCCGGCACGTACACGTCCTTCAGCGCTTCCGGCGACTGCGCATACTTTTGCGCCACGCCCATGATCACGCTGTAGTGGTTCAGCTCATCGTAAATCTTCGACACCTGGCGCTGGCCGAAATTGTTGTACAGCGCATTATTCACATCGCGCGTGTTGATGCCCAGGCGCGCGGCGCTGTCCTTGTCGATGGTGACGTACATCTCGACGCCGTTCTCCGACAGGTCGGTATCGACGTCGACCAGCGTCGGCTGGCGCTTCATGGCGTCGGCCAGTTTGCCCGCCCATTGCTTGAGGTCGGCGGCATTGTCGCTCTTGAGCGTGTACTGGTAGGTCGAGTTGCTGGAGCGCCCGCCCATGCGCAGGTCGGTACATGCGCCCTGGCCAGCGCCGGTCAAGGCCGTGTTCATCATCGTTTGAATGCGCAAGTATTTACATGATTGCTTGACTGCCGCGGCAAAGGAGCGCACCGTCAACTGACATGGTCAACCCCTGCCGGTTCGCCAGCTCGTCCCAGGCAAAGCGCGCGTAACCGCGCAATCGGCCGCATTGCTTTACTCCTGGCTGTCAGCGTGCAACCATCCACACCGAAAGCCCTTCATGAAAACCTTTTTCGCATGCATCCGTGCCGCATTGCCGGCGCGCAGTTTTCAAGGCGCGCCATGAAAGCCCTCGTCTATCGCGGCCCGGGCAAGATTGTCCACGAAGAGCGGGCGCGTCCCGTCCTGCAAGATGCCGGCGACGCCATCGTCCGCATGCTCAAGACCACCATTTGCGGCACGGACCTGCATATCCTGCGCGGCGACGTGCCGGACTGCCTTCCTGGAACAACGCTGGGCCATGAAGGCATCGGCGTCGTCGAGGAAACCGGCAGCGCCGTGACGACCCTCAAGGCCGGCGACCGGGTGCTGGTCTCGTGCATTTCCAGTTGCGGGAAATGCGAATACTGTCGGCGTGGCATGTTTTCCCATTGCGCGACCGGGGGCTGGATCCTGGGGCACACGATCGACGGCACCCAGGCGGAGTTCGTGCGGACGCCGCATGCTGAAACAAGCCTCTACCCACTGCCTCCCGGGGCGGACGAGGAAGCCATGGTCATGCTCAGCGATATCCTGCCGACCGGTTTCGAGTGCGGTGTCCTGAGCGGCAAGGTTGAGCCAGGCTCGACGGTGGCGATCGTGGGCTGCGGACCGATCGGTCTCGCAGCACTGCTGACGGCGCAACTGTATTCGCCGGCCACGATCATCGCCATCGACATCGACAAGCACCGGCTCGACGTCGCCTCGCAATTCGGTGCGACCCATGTACTCGACAGCGCCGTGGACGACATCGTGGCGCGCGTGCTGGAACTGACCGGCGGCAAAGGGGTCGATACCGCGATCGAGGCCGTCGGTGTGCCGGCCACCTTCCTGCTCTGCCAGGATATTGTTGCGCCGGGCGGCATCGTGGCCAATATCGGGGTCCATGGCCAGGTGGTCGAATTGCACCTGGAACGCCTGTGGTCGAAAAACATCGCCATCACGACCGGTCTCGTCGACACCTATTCGACCCCGATGCTGCTCAAAACCGTGGGCGCGAAAAAAATCGAGCCGGCGCGCCTGGTGACCCATCGCTTCGGGTTCGACCAGGTGCTTGCTGCGTATGACACCTTCGGCCGTGCCGCCGATACCGGGGCGCTGAAAGTGATCATCGCGTTCGAGGCGCCCGGCGCCGCTTGACGCGCCCATTACCGCCTTCGGAGACCCGCGCATGATGCACGACTTTTTGTCCAATAATGCCGATAGCCTGATTGCACGCTGCATCGTCAAAGTGGCGAAACGTCCCAAGCGGCACGCCACGGAGAAACAGCTGCGCAACGGCATTCCGATGTTCCTCTGTCAGTTGACCAGGACGCTGGAAGCCGAGCAAAAAGACGGCGTCGGCGCCGGCGTGGAAATATCCGGCGCGTCCGGCGGCGACAATGCGAGCTTGTCGGAAATGGGCGTCAGCGCCGCCGCCCACGGGACCGCATTGCTTGCCCTGGGCTATACCGTCGACCAGGTGGTGCACGATTACGGCGACCTGTGCCAGGCCATCACCGACCTTGCGGTCGAGCGCCACGAACCTTTTACCGTGGACGAATTTCGCACATTGAACCGTTGCCTGGACAACGCGATCGCGGACGCCGTCACCGAGTTCAGCTTCCAGCGCGATGCCTCCATTGCCGAGCGACAGTCGGCGGATTTGAACGAGCGCCTCGGCTTCCTGATGCATGAACTGCGTAATTCATTGAGCGTCGCCACGCTGGCCGTTTCGGCCATGGAGGCGGGCTCGCTCCCGGTCAGCGGTGCGACAGGAGCGGTGTTGAAGCGCAGTCATGCAGCGATGAACCGGCTCATCACCAGTTCACTCGACGAAGTCCGCATCAAAGGGACTGCGCAGGGAGTGGACAGGACGTTTTCGCTTGCCTTGTTCATCACCGAAGCCTGCGAGTCGGCGCAGCTGGACGCGCACAGGCGCGGCAGCGAACTGTCGGTGCCGCCGGTCGACCCCGGATTGGGTCTCGAGGGCAATCGCGACCTGCTCCTGGCAGCGCTGGCAAACATCCTGGGCAATGCGCTCAAATTCACCGGAGCAAACACAGTGGTTTCGCTGACGGCCTATGCGGCGGGCGACCGCATTTTAATCGAGGTCAAGGACCATTGCGGTGGCCTGCCGGCTGGCGATGCCGAAAAAATGTTCTCGCCGTTCACACAGCGCGGCGGCGACAAATCGGGATTGGGCCTGGGCCTCGCGATCGCGCGCCAGAGCGTGGCCGCCGACGACGGCCGGCTCACGGTCGAGAATTTTCCAGGCGTCGGCTGCGCCTTCACGATCAGTCTTCCGCGCCGCGCCGCGCCTTGAGGGCCCAGGCCGCCCCCTTTGGCATCTCGATCATGACCTGTTGGCAGTGCCCTGTTTCGCAGCGATCGATCCCGACAGCATCATCAGGCTGTCGAGGCTCGCCGGCTTGGCGATGGGATGGTCGCATCCCGCGGGCCGGGACAAGCGCAGGAGACCGATCCTGATTGGTCAAGGCAGTTCGCACAGGCAGTGGGTAAGGGCCGCGAACGGCTTCTTGCCATCGGCCAGTTCCGACAGCCAGCCCAGGTCTTTCGCCACCCCGGCGACGGCGGCGCTCGGGATCGCATCGGGCAACACGCCGAGTTTCACCTGAATGTTGATGGCCTGGCTTGCCGAGACGCCGAGCAGGGACAGGAAGCGCTCGAAACCCGAGCCCGGACGCTCGACGTAGGCCACGCGGAAATCGTCTTTCAGCTTGGCGCGCTTCGCCGCCGAGCGCAGCGCGTCGCCATAACTGCCGAGACGGTCGACCAGGCCGTGTTCCCTGGCCTGGGTACCGGTCCAGACCCGGCCCTGCCCAACTGCGTCGATCCTGGCCTGCGTGGTCTTGCGCGCCAGCGCGGCCTTGGTGGTGAACTCGCGGTAGACGTTGTTGATGCTGGACTGGATCAGCTGGGCAAAGCGCGGGTCGAGCGGACGCAGCGGATTGTAGGCGTCGGCCAGCCAGGTGGTGGTGACGCCGGCGGTGCGCACGCCCAGCTTGTCGGCCACGCGGTCGGCCGTCGGCAGGATCGCGAAGACGCCGATCGAGCCGGTGATGGTGGACGGGTCGGCGATGACTTCGTCGGCAGCCATCGCGATCCAGTAACCGCCCGATGCGGCCACGTTGCCCATCGAGACCACGACCGGTTTGCCGGCCGCGCGCGTCAGTTCCAGCTCGCGCCGGATCAGCTCCGAGCCGTAGGCGCTGCCGCCAGGCGAATCGACGCGCAGCACCAGCGCCTTGACCGCGTCGTCTTCGCGGGCGCGACGAATCATGTTGGCGGTGGAGGCGCCGCCGACCACGCCCGGGCCGCCCTGGCCGTCGGTGATTTCGCCGGCGGCGACGATCACGCCGACCGCGTCGCCGAAGGCCTTTTGCGGATTGCGCGCGAGGTAGTCGCCGAACGACACCTGGCGGAAGGACTTGATCGACGCTTCATAGGCGCCGCGCTTGATCATCAGCGCGCGCACTTCGTCGCGCGTCTTGATGCCGTCGACCAGCTTCTGGCGCAGCGCCACCTGCGCGCCATTGCCGCCGGCCGCTTCCATCATCTGCGGCAGCTGGTCGACGCCGCGCGCGATCGCCCCGGCGGGCAGCTTGCGGTTCTTCTCCACCGTGGCCGTGTAGCCCTGCCACAGCGCGCCGTACAGGGCGGTGTCGGCCTCGATCGAGGCCTGCGACGGGCCATTGCTGACGAAGGGCTCGGCGACGTTCTTGTAGGTGCCGACTTTCATCAGGTTGACGGTCACGCCGACTTTATCGAGCGCGTCGCGGTAGTAATTGCGGTGGCTGCCGAAGCCTTCGATCAGCACCATGCCCATCGGGTGCACATAGACTTCGGTCGCGTGCGAGGCAAGCAGGTAGCGTTTCTGGTCGAAATTGCCGCCCCAGGCGATGACCGGCTTGCCGGCCGCCTTGACGCGGTCGATCGCCGCGCCCACCTCGTGCAGCATGGCCAGGCCGGCGCCGTCGAGTTCATCGAGCATCAGCATGACGCTGCCGATGTCCTTGTCCCTGGCGGCCGCATCGAGCACCACCAGCAGGTCGCGCAGCTCGATCATGCGCCTTGTCTCGCCGCCGACATTCGACAGCAGCGTATCGCGCAGGCCGCCGCTGTGCTCTTCGACCAGCTCGCCGCGCAAGTCAAGCACGAGCGCGGTCTTGGCGGCCAGCGGCTTGGCGCCGCCGGCGAACATCGCCCACAGCAGGGCGATCACGATGATCAGGAACAGCGTGTTGAGCACGAAGCGGCGGGTCGCATCCAGGCCACGCCAGAACATGCCGAAACCGCGGCGCAGGAAAGTCAAGGGCTTGAAGGACATCGGAACTCCACTAAAAAGAGGAAGGTCAGGCGTGAATGTTGGACGGCACGGTGAGTTTGTCCGCCGTCTCTTTATGCGAAATCGCAAACAGGCCGGCGAATACGAGTATGCCATTGACCATCAACAGTTCAAGTCCCAGGCG
Organism: Massilia sp.; assembly: GCA_031398335.1. Lineage (GTDB taxonomy): Bacteria > Pseudomonadota > Gammaproteobacteria > Burkholderiales > Burkholderiaceae_D > Telluria. The sequence goes on along the minus strand of JANNNC010000183.1, from coordinate 6,366 downwards.
ATAGCTGCCGAGCAAGTATTGCTGATTGAACTCAAGGATCGCGCAAAGAATGGGCGCGCCGATGGTCACGAACGGCACCAGGTGGTCGGTCAGGGAGCGCCGCGTCAGCATGCCGAAGGCGAACAGGCCCAGCAGCGGACCATAGGTATAGGCGGCGAGCTTCAGGATCACCACGATCATGCTCGGCTCGTCGATCCATTTAAACCCCATCACCAGCACCAGGAACAGCAGGGCAAAGCCGAGGTGGACGTGGCGGCGCAGGCGCTCCTGGCCCGCTTCATCAAGGTCGCGGCGGCGCTTGATGCCGAGGATGTCGATGCAGTAGGTGGACGTAAGCGCGGTGATCGCCCCGTCGGCGCTCGGGAACAGCGCCGAGACCAGCGCGATCAGAAAGATGATCTGCACCGCTGCCGGCAGGTGGCCCATGACCACGGCCGGGAAAATCTTGTCGCCGGTGTCGAATACGCCGGCGAGCGGCGCATACAGGTACAGCAGGCCGCCGAGGAAGAGGAAGGACGAGAGCACCACCACCAGTACCGCCGTCAGGCTGAGCAGGTTTTTTTGCGAGTCGGCCAGGGTTTTCACCGAGATTGTCTTTTGCATCATCTCCTGGTCCATGCCGGTCATGGTCAGCACGATGAAGATGCCGGCAATGAATTGCTTCCAGAAGAAATTGGGGCTGTCGACATCCCAGGTAAAAATGCGCGCCAGCTCCTTCGATTGCATGGCGTTCAGGCTCTCGACGATCGACATGTCGAGTGCGTTCAGCAGGAACCAAACGCAGGCAAACAGGCCGAACAGCATGCAGCTCGTCTGCAGGGTATCGGTCCAGACGATGGTTTTCACGCCGCCCTGGTAGGTGTACATCAGGATCATGGCCAGGATCACGAGGGTCGTGGCCCAGAACGGGATGCCGAGGCTATCCAGAATGATGGCCTGCAAAATGTTTACAACCAAATACAGCCGCGCGGTCGAGCCGAGCAGGCGCGAGACGATGAAAAAGCCCGCCCCGCTCTGGTAGGCGCGCCGGCCCAGGCGCACGTCGAGGTAGTGGTAGATCGAGGTCAGTTTCAGGCGGTAGTACAGCGGCAGCAGGATGTAGGCCACAGCGATGTAGCCGAAGACATAGCCGATCAGGATCTGGCCATAGCCGAAGGCATCCTTGCCGACCGCGCCGGGCACGCTGATGAACGTCGCGCCGGATAAGGTAGTGCCGACCATGCCGAAGGCGACCAGCATCCAGTTGCTGCTCTTGTTTCCGATGAAGAAGCTGTCGTTGTTGGCGTTGCGGGAGGTGGCCCAGGCAACGGCGAGCAGGAGGGCGAAATAGCCGATGAGGATGCAGAAGAGAAGAACCGGGGACATGTGTTTCCGTGGGTGATGATGTTTCGCCCAGCAATATACACCCAGAGCGCAGCGGGGGCCACCGGCGCTTGCGTCTCGGCGGACGGTGAGTGCGCAACGGTACGAACGCGTGGGCTCGAGAGCCCACGCGGATCACCGCTGGCATGGCGGCGCCATCGATCCCGGTCACGCCTCCTCCCCCTCCACCCTTTCGAATGGCCCGATGCACGCCTCCATCGTCTCGTCGCTGCACATCAAGAACAGCGCGCCCGACGGGTGAAAGCGCAGGAAATTGGTGGCCTGGGTGCCGACCTTCATGATCGCGCCCGCGCAATCCTTCTTGCCGTTGTCCTTCACGATGCGGTCTTCCAGCTTGTAGAAGCCTTTTTCGCTGGGCTGGTCGGGGATGCGGTATTCGCTTTCCGAGATTTCTTCCTTGCTCGTCACCAGGGTGGTGCCGTCGCCGCGGAAGCGGTAGGTCTCGACGCAGCGCAGTTCGGGCAGCGCCAGGCGCCAGATGCCGAGGATGGGGTGGTTCGCGGCCGGCGCGGGCGGCGCCGCCTGCCCCAGGGGATGGAAGCCAACGAGGGAGATCAGCAATCCGGCAAGCACACGCATGACAGCTCCTTTCACCACGATTGAGTGATCAATCGTCAGACCACCGGGCGCGGAACTAGTTGTCCGCTCCACGCCGGCCGCCTGCGATCGCACCGTCCCGCCAGGGGCCGGTTCGCTGCGAACTGCACCGGCCCTGGCGGCCGGCTTCATGCGTGAAACGGATGCGGTTACGAATTGCCCGGCGTGGCTTTCGGCTTGGCCGGACGGCGGCTGCGCACCGCCGGCTTGCGTGCCGGACGGGTGCCGGCGCCGCGGCTTGACGCCGAACGCTTGGCGCCGCCCTCGCTTGGCGCGACGTTCCCGTTCACGTCGTCAGGCAAGACATCGTCGTCCTCGTCATCGAAGGCGAGCGCGGCCACCGGCGCCGCGATCTCGGCCACCGGCACTGCGGCGGGCCTTGGATCGACCGGCGGCAGCTCGGCTGCGACATCCGCTGCAAGCTCCGCAGGCGCCGTGCCGGCAGCCAGTTTCTTGGCAGCCGGTTTGCGCGGCGCGCGGCGACGTTCCTTCTTGGCGGCCGGGACTTCTTCCTCGACGACCGGCTCGGCCGCGGGAAGCGCTTCTTCAGCGGCAATCGGTTCCGGCCAGGCTTCGGTGACCTCGGCCACCGTCGGCTCGTCGGCCTGATCCGCCTCGTCCGGCGTCACCGCCACGAACGGCGTCTCGCCGCGCGTATTCTTGCGGCCACGCCCGCCACGGGTGCGTCCCTTGCCCTTGCCTTCTTCCTTCGCTTCGACCGCTGCCGCTGCCTCGTCGCTTTCGGCAGGCGCATTGGCGCGGGCGGCGTCGGACAGCGTCTCGGTGGCGCTTGCGCCCTCGATCTGCTGGGCGGCGCTGGCGCCGCTGCTGCGGAAGACATAGGTGCCGGATTTTTCGTCGCGCCCGAATTCGAACATGCCGCGCACCTGCGCTTCTTCAAGCAGGTTGCCGAAGGTGCGGAAGCCGTAATAGACCTCGGAGAATTCCGGGCGGCGGCGCTTGAGGGTGTCCTTCAGGAGCGAGGCCCAGATCTTGCCGGTGTCGCCACGTTCGGAAACCAGCGCGTCGAAGGTCTCGGAGACCATTTCCAGAGCCTGGGTCTTGCGCGCTTCGAGTTCTTCCTTGCGGCGGTCGTCGCTCGGGCGCTTGTTGTTTTGCGGGGCGGCCTTGCGCTCGTCGCGTTTGGCGGCGGCGCGGCGCACTTCCCGGACCAGGTCGTCATAGAAGATGAATTCGTCGCAGTTCGCCACCAGCAAATCCGAGGTCGACTGCTTGACGCCGACGCCGATCACCTGCTTGTTGTTTTCGCGCAGCTTGGAGACCAGCGGCGAGAAATCGGAGTCGCCGCTGATGATGACGAAGGTGTTGACGTGCGACTTGGTGTAGCACAGGTCGAGCGCGTCGACGACAAGGCGGATGTCTGCCGAGTTCTTGCCCGACTGCCGCACGTGCGGAATTTCGATCAGCTCGAAGTTCGCTTCATGCATCGTCGACTTGAAGCCCTTGTAGCGGTCCCAGTCGCAATACGCTTTCTTGACGACGATGCTGCCCTTGAGCAGGAGGCGTTCGAGCACGGGCTTGATGTCGAATTTCTCGTAATTCGCGTCGCGCACGCCCAGTGCGACGTTCTCGAAGTCGCAGAACACCGCCATGCTGATGTTATCGGATGAAGAAGCCATGAGTTTTTATTTTCTAGTAAGAGAGACAGACACCCCGCGGATTATACGCACAACATCGGTTTGCCCCGCGCATGCCGCCGCGGCGGCGCGCCGTACACCTTCCATGCTGTTGGAATAGTGCTCAGAGCTAAAAATAATCGCAGATTGAAATGTGCATACAAGTCGCAAGCGTATACACTTGCCTCCGCGAACATAGTTTATTCCTGTAAAGTAACCTGTATTACCACCCGAATTGCAACCCCAGAAATTGCATCCAGCGAGAGACGAGCCTGCATGAATCCTTGGAACCACATCGACATTCACCTCGCCACCTTCCTTCCTGCCAGCAATAGCGCGCCGGCACGCTCGCCTCGTTCGCGTCGCCGCTGACATCCGGACACCCGATTCCATGACTTCCAGCGCGATCGAATGCGTCGTGGCCGCAACGCTGCACACGCGTGCCCAGGCCACCCTGCGCAACCTGGCGCCGCTGCTGCTGCCGATCGGCGCCCTCCTGATGGCGATCGTCGCGGGCCACGACGGCGTGCGCGTCTGGCAGATGCTGGTGCTGGCGCTGCCGGTCTGGTTCTGGCTGTGGTGGCCCTGCGCCTGTCACTGGAGGCGCCTGGCCCAGGCCGTCATCTGCCTGGCGCTCGGCATCTGCTTCGTGGTCGACGGCGCGCTGCGCGGCTTCCTGCTGTCGTGCTACGACACGCTGCCCAACAGTTCGATGGTGCTCAGCGCCGTGGCCAATACCACCGACGGCGAGTCGCTCGAATTCATGAGCATGTACTGGCGCGACCTGCTGGGCTGGGCCGGATTCGCCCTGCTGTGCGTGGCGCTGCTGGCCTGGGGCCTGTACCGCTGGTGGCGCCGTCCGCCCAAGGTGCCCGAGCCGCGCGGCTGGACCATCGTGTTCGCCGCGCTGATGCTGGCCCTGATCGTCGGCGCTTTCGTGAGCAACCCGTGGCGGCGCCATCACCCGGTGCTGTTCTGGCCGCACTGGGTGCAGGACGTGGGCGAGCTGCGCCAGCAATGGGCCAGCCTCGGACGCCAGCGCAGCGAGCTGCTGGCCGGCGCCACGGCGCTCGCGCCGACGCTGTCGAAAACGGGACCGGACACGCTGGTGCTGGTGATCAGCGAGAGCATGAACCGCAGTAACCTCTCCAGCTACGGCTATCCGCGCGCCACCTCGCCCGCCCTGTTCGAGCGCCAGCGCGTGCTCGGCGGCCAGCTGCAGGTGTTCCGCCACGCCTGGTCGGTGGACTCTTCGACGGTGCCGGCGCTGCGCAACCTGTTCTATTTCGGGGCTCCGGAAGCGCCCTCGCGCGTGCACCTGCTGGCGCTGGCGCGTGCGGCCGGCTACCGTACCTTCTGGATCAGCAACCAGAGCGATCTCGCCATCGAGCAGGAACACGCGCGCCTGGCCGACGACGTCCAACTCCTCAACAACATACCGGGGCGCGCCTCGCGCGCGCTCGACAGCCAGGTGCTGCCGGCGGTGCGCACCGCCTTGTCCGACCAGGCGCCGCGCAAACTGATCGTCGTGCACATGCTGGGCCTGCACCCGCACTACCGGATGCGCCACCCGGACGGCATGACGCCCTACGCACATGCCGCCGACCGGGTCGACACGCGCCTGCGCAGCGAAGGGCGTCCGGCCTGGCTGCGCGAACTGCGCAATGATTACGATTCGGCGGTGCGCTACCACGACAGCACGGTCGCGGCCACGCTCGACCTGTCGCGCCAGGCCGGCGGCAAGCAGACCTGGGTCTTCCTGTCCGACCACGGCCAGGAAGTGGGCCATACCACCGACCGCGCCGGCCACAGCGCCACCACGCCCGACGGCTACCGCATCCCGCTGATGCTGTGGAGTTCCTTCGACAACCCGGCGCCGGGCCAGGCGCTGGCGACCCCGGTGCGCGGCGACTGGTTCGGCTACAGCCTGGCGCGCCTGCTCGGCATCGAGTGGCGCGGCGCGAAACCGCGCCAGGACGTGCTCGACCGCCAATATCACTGGCAGGCGCCGAACCTGCCCGTAAAAATCGACTTCAGCACCTGAACTTAGAGGCGCGCCAGCGTGGCCGCATCGGGCCGGCCGTCGAAGAACTGGTCGAGGCAGGTCTGGAAGATGGCCTCGTCAGGCGCCACGTCGTTAAACAGCGTCATCGAGGAATGGAATTTGAGATCGTCGGGGCCGTCGAAAATGGCGCCGATGTCCATGCCGCGGTGGCTGGCGACCAGGCGCGCGCACTCGCGCAAACGCGACCCGAGCACGGGGTGCGCCAGATAGGCGGCCGCTTCGTCGCTCGAGGCGATCGCATACTTGCGCGCCATCTCGCTCCGGCCCAGTCCCGCGATCTGCGGAAACACGAACCACATCCAGTGGCTGCGTTTTTTGCCGGTGCGCAACTCGGCCAGGACGTCGGAATACACGGGATCCTGGGCGCTGACGAAACGGTCGAGGTCGAAATCAGTGTTCATGGCAGTCTCCCAAGATTGTTTATGCTACCTCTTTCGTGATGTTTGCTAAAGTGGCGCCACGATGAAACCAGAATACTTGCAACTGCTACTGACCCGCGAAATGCCCTACGGTAAATATCAGGGGCGAAAAATCGCCGACCTGCCCGGCCATTATCTCGGCTGGTTCGCCCGAGAAGGTTTTCCGCGCGGCGAACTCGGCGAGCTGCTGGCCCTGATGTATGAGCTCGACCATAACGACTTGCGCGGCCTGCTCGACCCGCTGCGGCGCGGCGCCGGAGCGGCG
>JANNNC010000100.1:0-13077 GCA_031398335.1 Massilia sp. | reverse complement strand
CAGTCCATGCCGGGTCACGATAATGTTCAGGACGAGTTCGAGTGCGACCGCGTACTCGTGCTCGAAGATGTAAATTGGATTCTCAAAAACTTAGGTTAAGTGATGTCAAATACAAACGTGGCAAAGAACGTCGTTGTCATCGGCACCCAGTGGGGCGATGAGGGCAAGGGTAAGATCGTCGACTGGTTGACCGATCACGCAGCGGGCGTCGTCCGTTTCCAGGGCGGCCATAATGCCGGCCATACGCTGGTCATCAAGGGCCAGAAAACGGCGCTCCAACTGATCCCGTCGGGCATCATGCGCGAAGGCGTCGCCTGCTACATCGGCAACGGCGTCGTCGTTTCGGTGCCGGACGTGATGCGCGAGATCGACAAGCTGGCCGCCGCCGGCGTCGAAGTCGTGTCGCGCCTGAAGATTTCCGAGGCGTGCCCGGTCATTCTTCCTTACCACGTCGCCATCGACCAGGCCCGTGAAGCCAAGCGCGGCGTCAACAAGATCGGCACCACCGGCAAGGGCATCGGCCCGGCCTACGAAGACAAGGTCGCGCGCCGCGCGATCCGCATCGCCGACATGCTCAACGAAGAGCGTTTCGCCGAAAAGCTGAAAGAAAACCTCGAGTACCACAACTTCGTGCTGGTGAACTACCTGGGCGGCGAAGCGATCGACTTCCAGAAGACGTTCGATGACGCGATGGCCCTGGTGCCGCGCCTGCGCCCGATGGTCGGCGACGTCTCGTCGGCCCTGTACGCCGCGCACAAGGCCGGCGGCAGCCTGCTGTTCGAAGGCGCGCAAGGTTCGCTGCTGGACGTCGACCACGGCACCTATCCGTTCGTCACCTCGTCGAACTGCGTGGCCGGCAATGCCGCCGCCGGCGCCGGCGTCGGTCCTGGCATGCTGCACTACATCATGGGCATTACCAAGGCCTACACCACGCGCGTCGGGTCGGGCCCGTTCCCGGCCGAACTGCCAACCGATGCAGGCGTCGGCGAGCACCTCTCGCGCGTCGGCCACGAATTCGGCACCGTGACAGGCCGTGCCCGCCGCTGCGGCTGGTTCGATGCCGCGCTGCTGCGCCGCTCGGTGCAGATCAATGGCGTCTCGGGCATGTGCCTGACCAAGCTCGACGTGCTCGACGGCCTGGAAACGCTCAAGCTGTGCACCGGCTACAAGATCAACGGCGTCGACGTCGACATCTTCCCGGTCGGCGCCGAAGAAGCGGCCCTGTGCGAGCCGGTCTACGAAGAAATGCCGGGCTGGACCGAAACGACCGTCGGCGCCAAGTCGATGGAAGAACTGCCGGCTGCCGCCCGTGCCTACATCAAGCGTATCGAAGAACTGGTCGGCATCCCGATCGACATGGTATCGACCGGTCCGGACCGCGAAGAAACCATCGTCCTGCGCCACCCGTTCGCCGCTTAAAAATAATAGGAGTTACTTAAGATGACCACCCCTCCATCGACCGACAAGGACCTCTGGGTCTCCTGGGACGAATACCACCGCCTGATCGAGCGCCTGGCGCTCAAGGTCTACGAATCGGGCTGGACGTTCGATCAGGTGCTGTGCCTGGCGCGCGGCGGCGTGCGTCCGGGCGACGTGTTCTCGCGCATCTTCGATGTGCCGCTGGCGATCCTGTCGACCAGCTCGTACCGCGAAGAAGCCGGCACCAAGCAGGGCGACCTCGACATCGCCAAGTACATGACGATGACCAAGGGCCCGTTGGCCGGCCGCGTGCTGCTGGTCGACGATCTGGCCGACTCGGGCGTGACTCTGCAAAAGGTCAGCCACCACCTGAGCGAAAACTTCCCGGAAGTCACCGAAGTGCGCTCGGCCGTGATCTGGGTGAAGGGCACCTCGTCGCTGCGTCCGGATTACCACCTGGACGACCTGCCGCACAACCCGTGGATCCACCAGCCGTTCGAGGATTACGACGGCTTGCGTCCGCACCAGCTGGCGGCGTGGATGAAGAAGTTCGAGAAGTAACCATCCGGAAAAACCGGCATCGCAGCTCCGGCCGCGATGCCGCAAAAAAGCCCGGGGCGCGATGCGTCCTGGGCTTTTTTGTTGCGCATTACTTGGAACGCATGCTGGCCATGTGTTGCATATAGCCTTTGGCGGCGTCCTCGCCGACGAACTGGGCGACCGGCTCGACCATGACGCCGATTACGATCGGCACCCCGGCCTGGCTCGAGAAGCTCACCGTCATATTGCCTTGTTTGTCGAACTGGACGTCGGTGTTCGACCCGGAGGACGAATGGGTGCTGTAGAACGGCCACATGCCAGCGCCGGAATTGTTGTGGATCGCGGTCTGGTCTTCCGAGCTGAAGACGGCGTTCGAGGTGACCATCACCTTCATCCCCGAAGCGACAACCAGGGTCGACGCGAAGCGCTGCATGTTGCCTGTGGTGCCGAAGGTATTGTTCCAGTTCATGGGCGACGAAGCGACCCATGGCGCGCCGTCGCGGTTGGCATAGGCCAGGCTCATCGCCGAGGAGTTGTACCAGTCGCCCGGCACCGCCGTGAACTGCATCACGTGCTCAAAGCTGGCAGCGACCGTGACGGCGCTCGACGCAAAGGTAGTGCTTTGCGACGAAGCGCTGCTGCTGCCGCCCCACAGGCCGAAGAAGCCGTCATTTCCGCCGTTCGACCAGGTGTTCGTCACGCTCGAATTCATCGACGCGCTGTTGAAATTAAACTGACGATTCGGCGCCACGGCGAGTTGCCTGACCAGTTCCGCGAAGCCGGCGTCCCAGGTCGGCGTATTGCTGCCGTTGGGCTTGTAGCGCATCAGCGACAACTGCGCGGTGCTGACCGGATCGAGCAGTAGCTGCGCCAGGTCCGAGGCGCCGATGTTGGCCACGCTGGTGTAGCCATTGCGCATTGCCCAGTTCCGGAACAGCATCGGGAACTGCGACAGCGGGGTGGTGTATGGCACCGCGCTGGCGAATGTCTGCCAGGCTGTGTTGCACTGTGGCCCGACGTCCTTGGTGAAGCCATCGTTGGCGCCTTGCAGCGCCGAGAACAGGCTGGCGTAATCGGACGTGAACTGGTTGCCGCCGCTGGCGATGAAATTCTGGGTGAGCGAATAGGGCGGAATGTTATTGAAGTAGTTCCACAGTTGCTCGTCTTGATTGGCGCTGGCGATCAGCGGCGGCGAAGGCTGGATCATCTGAAACGGCGTGCCGGGCGCAAAGCCCAGGCCTTGGCTGCACGCGTTGTAAAAACCATTCTGCAAGTCCATATACGAAGCCATGTTAACACCCCTCGGAGTTGTAATTGAAATACATGTGCCTACGTGTAGTTTTTGGACATCTGTGCCTTACCGGGACGGCCTGCGAACGGGCAAGCACGACGCAATCCAGTCGGCGGCAATCTTCCTTTCTTCGGTTGACAGGCGAAGGCGATCGCAGGACCTGTGAAGGCCCGGCAGTGTGTTCGCCGCAGGGCTGGAGACGTATCTTGCGGAGTCCTGATGAAACCAGGAAGGCAGGCCGCTGTCACCGGATCGGCTTGCATGCGAGTCAATATAGGCATTACCGGAATTCGAGAAAACAGTCAAAGTCGCTAGGGTTGACTTTTGCGGGCGCACGAACGCCAGGGGCGCCAGCGGCTTTTTCGATGGCCGCTCCAAACGGCGTTCATAGGGCGGATCGGTTAAGATTGTTACACTGGCCTGTTCGCCAGGAAACCAACAACAAAAACCATGACACAAAGTTTTTTCCAGACCTTCATCCTGCTCATCCTCGTCACTGACCCCTTCGGCAACGTCCCCCTGTTCGCCGCCGCCCTCAAGGACACGCCCATCCAGCGCCGTCCGCGCATCGTCGTGCGCGAGTGCGCGATCGCCTTCCTGTTATTGTTGGTCTTTATGTTCTTCGGCCAGCACTTCCTGGCCGCCTTGCACCTGAGCCCGGTCGCGCTGCGCATCGGTGGCGCCGTGATCCTCCTGATCATCGCCATCCGCATGATTTTCCCGCATCCGGACGGCGTGCTGGGCCGCAGCGAGCATGGCGGCGAACCGTTCATCGTGCCGCTCGCCATTCCCGCGCTGGCGGGCCCGTCGGCGCTGGCGACGGTGCTGCTGTTCAGCTCCGGATCCCTGGCCGAAACCATGGTCCATGTTGCCGCGCTGGCGGCGGTGGCCGTCGTCTGGCTGATGGTGTTCCTGAGCGCCGAGCGCCTGCAGCAAAAGCTCGGCCCGCAAGTCATGACCGCGTTCGAGCGCCTGATGGGCCTGATCCTGACGGCGATGTCGGTCGAGATGCTGCTCGGCGGTATCCGTGAATTCGTGAAGACGCTTTGATATGAACGACGCGCCCGCACCCCAAGCCAAGGCCACCGACAGGCCGTCGCCGATGTTCCTGAGCGGCGGCGCCGGCATCGGTGCGCTGATGCGTTCGCACGACTGGTCGCGTTCGCCCCTGGGCGATCCCGAGGGCTGGCCGCAGGCGCTGCGCACGGTGGTTTCGCTGATGCTGGGCTCGAAGTTTCCGATGTTCTGCGCCTGGGGCAAGGACCTGGCCTTCCTCTACAACGAGCCGTATGTCCCGATCCTTGGCGACAAGCACCCGGCTTCGCTCGGGGCGCCGTTTCGCGACATCTGGGCCGAAATCTGGGACGACGTGTATCCGTTCATCGAACGGGCGCTCGGCGGCGAGGCGACCTATATGGAAAAGCTGCCGCTCGTCATGCACCGCCACGGTTACGACGAGCACACCTGGTTCACGTTCTCGTATTCGCCGGTACGCGACGATAACGGCGCAGTAGCGGGGATGTACTGCGCCTGCGTCGAGGTGACCGGGCAGGTGCTTGCCGAGCGCTACCGCGACGGGGAAAACAAGCGCCTGGTGACGCTGTTCGAGCAGGCGCCCGGCATCATCGCCGTGCTGCGTGGTCCCCAACATATGTTTGAGATCACAAACAAAAGTTATATGCAGGTGATGGGGCGCACCGACCTGATCGGCAAGACCGCGCGCGAAGCCTTGCCGGAAGTCGAAGGGCAGGGCTTCTTCGAGCTGCTCGACCAGGTCTATACGAGCGGCACGCCGTTCGTCGGCCACTCTCTGCCCCTGGACGTGGCGCGCGAGCCCGGTGCGCCGCTGGAACGGCGCTATCTCGACTTCATCTACCAGCCGATCCGCGACGCGGCCGGCGACGTGGTCGGGCTGTTTGTCGAAGGCAGCGACGTCACCGTGCGCAAGCAGGTCGAGGACGAACTGCGCGCCGCCAACCGCCAGAAAGACCAGTTCCTGGCGATGCTGGCACACGAGTTGCGCAACCCGCTGGCCCCGATCACGACCGCGGCCTACCTGCTGAAACTCGGCCACCTCGACGCCAAGGCGATCCGCAACGCCAGCGAAATCATCGCGCGCCAGGCCGAGCACATGACCGACCTGGTGAACGACCTGCTGGACGTTTCGCGCGTGACGCGCGGCCTGGTCATGCTGGAAAAGGAGGAGCTCGACGTCAATGCGGTGGTGGCCGGCGCGCTCGAGCAGGTACGCCCGCTGATCGAATCGAAGCGCCATTCGCTCACCATGCAGCTCTCGGGCGCGCCGGTGCACGTGCTGGGCGACCGCACTCGGCTGGTGCAGGTGCTGTCGAACATCCTGAACAATGCCGCCAAGTACACGCCGTCCGGCGGCGAGATCGTGCTGTGCGTGACTGCGCCGCAGGACGAGGTCGTCGTGACCGTGAGCGACAACGGCATCGGTATCGAACCGGACGTGCTGCCGTATATTTTCGAACTGTTCACGCAGGCCGAGCGCACGCCCGACCGCTCGCAGGGCGGCCTCGGCATCGGCCTGGCCCTGGTGAAAAGCCTGGTCGCGCTGCATGGCGGCAGCGTCGACGCCCGCAGCGCGGCGCCCGGGCTGGGCAGCGAGTTCGAGGTGCGCCTGCCGCGCATCGATACGGCCGCCGCGCTGCCGGGCGATGCTTCGTTTGACGCCGGCACGGTCGAGGCTGCCCCGCTGCGCGTGATGGTGGTCGACGACAACCAGGACGCCGCCCAGATGCTGGCCACGCTGCTGGAAGTGCAGGGCCATGCGGTGTCGGTCGAGTACGACGGCCGCGGCGCCCTGCAGCGCGCGCGCCTGGAGCGGCCGCAGGTCATGCTGCTCGACATCGGCCTGCCCGACACCGACGGCTACGCCCTGGCGCGCCAGCTGCGGGCGATCCCTGAACTGGCCGATGCGACCCTGGTGGCCTTGACCGGTTACGGCCAGGATGACGACCGGCGCCGTGCCGAGGAGGCCGGGTTCGATCGCCACCTGGTGAAACCGGCCGACCTGGCTGAAGTGGGCGAGATCCTGGCATCGGTTCCGCGCACCAAGCGCTGATCCGGTTTCATCTTGTGCGAAGCGCCCGATTCGGCAATACTGCCGCACGGCCTTGCGCGCATTGATGCGTTTGTCTGCGCGCCGGCGACTTCATTCAATAAAGGTAAAAACATGAAACAAGCAATCTCGGCCCTCGGGCTGGCCCTGACCCTGGCTGCAGGCATGGCCAGCGCCGCCCCGGCGGCTCCGGCAGCCGCTGTCGCAAAAACTGCGCAACTGCAAACCATCGACACCGTCGTCGGCAAGGGCAAGCAGGCGGTCGCCGGCAACACGGTCGTCGTGCACTACACCGGCTGGCTACACGCGCCGAAAGCGCCGAAGCAGCGCGGCAAGCAATTCGACAGCTCGGTCGGCGGCGAACCGTTCACCTTCCCGCTGGGCATGGGCGGCGTCATCAAGGGCTGGGACCAGGGCGTGGCCGGCATGAAGGTCGGCGGCAAGCGCACGCTGATCATCCCGTCGGAACTCGGCTATGGCGCGCGCGGCGCCGGTCCGATTCCTCCGGGTGCGACGCTGATGTTCGATGTCGAGCTGCTCGACGTGAAATAAATCGCGCGATCTGCAACGCGATCGATGAAACGGCCTGCGGGCCGTTTTTTTATGGGCGGCACGATCCGTGCGGGGCTGGGCCGCGGCCTCCTTGTATGCTGAAGGCATCAATCTATTGGCATGCACGCGAATGAGAGCCATGCGTATGAAAAGGTGAAGCTGAGTGTTGCGCGGACGTTCAGGTTGGATGCGAGGATGTTCAAGCGGTAAAGTGTGGAAGATGACACCGGGTTTCAACCGAAAAAAAACGGCGCCACCGGCGCCGTTTCGTTTATTTCCCCAACATCGACACCACGTTGTCCGCCCCCGGCGCCCCGAACGCCTGCTGCTTGAGCACATGCAGCTGGTCGCGCACCTGGGCCGCTTTTTCGAACTCGAGGTTCTTGGCGTGGTCCACCATCAACTTTTCGAGGCGCTTGATCTCCTTGCTGATCTGTTTCTCGCTCATCGACTCGACCTTCGCCGCGGCCGCCGCTTCTTCCAGATTCTGCGCGCCTTCCAGCATGGCTTTCTGGGCCGCGTTGCTGTAGACGCCGTCGATCAGTTCCTTGATCTTCTTCTGCACGCCCACCGGGGTGATGCCGTTCGCCTCGTTGAAGGCGATCTGCTTGGCGCGGCGGCGTTCGGTTTCGTCGATGGCGCGGCGCATCGAGTCGGTGATGCGGTCGGCGTACAGGATCGCCACCCCGTTCAGGTTACGCGCGGCGCGGCCGACGGTCTGGATCAGCGAGCGCTCGGAACGCAAGAAACCTTCTTTGTCAGCATCTAAAACCGCAACCAATGACACTTCCGGCAAGTCCAGGCCTTCGCGCAGCAGGTTAATACCGATCAGGACGTCGAAGGTGCCCAGGCGCAGGTCGCGCAGGATTTCCACGCGTTCGACGGTCTCGATATCGCTGTGCAGGTAGCGCACCTTGATGCCGTGGTCGGACAAATACTCCGTTAACTGCTCCGCCATGCGTTTGGTCAGCGTGGTGATCAGGACGCGCTCGTTCTTCTCGACGCGGTCGTTAATCTCGCTCATCACGTCGTCGACCTGCGACAGGGCAGGGCGCACGATGATGATCGGGTCGACCAGGCCGGTCGGCCGCACCACCTGCTCGACCACGTTGTCGGCATGCGCGTTCTCGTATTCGGCGGGCGTGGCCGAGACGAAAATCGTCTGGCGCATCTTGCCTTCGAACTCTTCGAACTTCAACGGCCGGTTATCCAGCGCCGACGGCAAACGGAAGCCGTAATCCACCAGGTTGGTCTTGCGCGAACGGTCGCCGTTGTACATGGCGGACAGCTGGCCGACGAGCACGTGCGACTCGTCCATGAACATCAGCGCATCCTTCGGCAGGTAGTCGACCAGGGTCGGCGGCGGTTCGCCCGGCATCGCGCCCGACAGGTGGCGCGAATAGTTCTCGATGCCTTTCGTGAAACCGATTTCGGCCATCATCTCGAGGTCGAAGCGGGTACGCTGCTCGAGGCGCTGCTCTTCGATCAGTTTATTTTGCTGGCGGAATTCCTCGAGGCGGTCTTTCAGCTCGGCCTTGATCGACTCGACCGCGCGCAACACGGTGCTGCGCGGCGTGACGTAGTGCGAACCAGGATAGACGGTAAAACGCGGGATCTTCTGGCGCACGCGGCCGGTCAGCGGATCGAACAGCTGCAAGGACTCGATTTCGTCGTCGAACATCTCGACGCGGATTGCCAGCTCGGCGTGCTCGGCCGGAAAGATGTCGATCGTGTCGCCGCGCACGCGGAAGGTGCCGCGTCCAAAATCCATTTCGTTGCGCGAATACTGCATCTGGATCAGGCGCGCGATGATGTCGCGCTGGGCCACTTTGTCCTTGTGGCGCAGCGTCAGGATCATCTTGTGGTATTCGTTCGGATTACCGATACCGTAGATGGCCGAGACGGTGGCGACAATGACCACGTCGCGCCGCTCCATCAGCGACTTGGTGCACGACAGGCGCATCTGCTCGATGTGCTCGTTGATCGACGAATCCTTTTCAATGAACAGGTCGCGCTGCGGAAAATAGGCTTCCGGCTGGTAGTAATCGTAGTACGACACGAAATATTCGACCGCGTTTTGCGGGAAGAATTCGCGGAATTCCGAATACAGCTGGGCGGCCAGGGTTTTGTTCGGCGCGAAGATGATCGCCGGACGGCCGGCACGGGCGATCACGTTGGCCATCGTATAGGTCTTGCCGGAACCGGTCACGCCAAGCAGCGTCTGGTACATCAGGCCGTCGTCGATCCCTTCGATCAGGCCGGCGATCGCGGTCGGCTGGTCGCCGGCCGGCGGGAAGGGCTGGTGCAGCTTGAAAGGGGAGTCCGGGAAGGTGACCACCGTCGGCTCCGGGGTATTTGCGATGGATAAATCAGCCATACTTTCAGACCTTTGCTAGAATGGGGACTCGTTTGCGGCACTGCAACACAGCATTTGCAGCAGCGTCGCTGTCTATACAATTGCATCGAACCCACCGACAACTCAGTTTATCACGATGACTTCTACCGCCTCCGCCAGCCTCTTCAGCGCCATCGACATGGCACCGCGCGACCCCATCCTGGGCATTACCGAAGCCTTCAACGCCGACACCAACCCCGCCAAGATCAACCTGGGGGTCGGCGTCTATTACGATGACAATGGCAAAGTACCTCTGCTGCAATGCGTGCAGAAGGCGGAAGCGAAGTTGATGGAACAGCTGTCGCCACGTACCTACCTGCCCATCGAGGGCCTGGCGGCGTACGACAAGGCCGTGCAAGAGCTCGTATTTGGGGCCGACAGCGCCGTAATTCAAGAGAAGCGCGCGGTCACCGTGCAAGCCATCGGCGGCACCGGCGCCCTGAAAATCGGCGCAGATTTCCTGAAGCGTTTTTCGCCGGCCTCGGAAGTATTCATCAGCGACCCGAGCTGGGAAAACCACCGCGCCCTGTTCGAGAGCGCCGGTTTCACCGTCAACAATTACACCTATTACGACGAAGCCACCCATGGCGTGAACATCGAGGGCATGCTGGCCTCGCTGCGCACCATGGCTGCCGGCTCGATCGTCGTGCTGCACGCCTGCTGCCATAACCCGACCGGCGCCGACCTCACGCAAGAACAGTGGGGCCAGGTAATCGAGGCGGTGCAGCAGGGCGGCCTGATTCCCTTCCTCGACATGGCCTACCAGGGCTTTGGCGCGGGTATCGCGGAAGATGGCGCCGTGGTGCGCCGTTTCGTCGATGCCGGCGGCCCGCTGCTGGTGTCGAACTCGTTCTCGAAATCGTTCTCGCTGTACGGCGAGCGCGTCGGCGCGCTGTCGGTGGTTGCGTCGAGCGCGGAAGAAGCGGCGCGCCTGCTGTCGCAACTGAAACGCGTGGTGCGCACCAACTATTCGAATCCGCCGCTGCACGGCGGCAAGGTCGTCGCGACCGTGCTGGCGACGCC
Organism: Massilia sp.; assembly: GCA_031398335.1. Taxonomy (GTDB): domain Bacteria; phylum Pseudomonadota; class Gammaproteobacteria; order Burkholderiales; family Burkholderiaceae_D; genus Telluria. Next base: position 2,772 of record JANNNC010000100.1, on the reverse strand, counting down.
GGAACTGCGCCAGCTGTGGGAAGAGGAGCTGGCCGGCATGCGCGTACGCATCAAAGAGATGCGGGTGGCGCTGGTCGCCAAGCTGGCCGAAAAAGCGCCACAGCGCGACTTCGGCTTCGTGCGCGAACAGGTCGGCATGTTCTCGTATTCCGGCTTGACGAAAGGGCAGGTCGGCAAGCTGCGCGACGAATCGATCTATGCGGTCGACACCGGCCGCATCTGCGTCGCTGCGCTGAATTCAAAGAACATCGATCTCGTCGTTGACGCGATCGTCAAAGTCCTCTAAAATCTTGGCTCTTCGCGGTTGAACTTCGGTTCGGTTGCAAGAGCAAGACAATTCCCTGATAGCTCAGTTGGTAGAGCGACGGACTGTTAATCCGCAGGTCCCTGGTTCGAGTCCAGGTCGGGGAGCCAGAATTTAAAAAAAAGCGCTGAGCAATCGGCGTTTTTTTTCGCCTGCGAATTGGTAGGGTGGGCGCCCTCTGTGCCCACGCGGAGCGATGATCGTTGTTGCCGTCGGTGGTGGCCAGTCACGCGAGCGAACCGCGGCGGCACTGGGGCGCCCACGCTGCAGGGCCGCACAGTTAACTTTCAAACTGCCCTTGCGAATCGCTGCTGAGCAGTTATAATGCCAACCTCAATTCCCTGATAGCTCAGTTGGTAGAGCGACGGACTGTTAATCCGCAGGTCCCTGGTTCGAGTCCAGGTCGGGGAGCCAGAATTTGGTAGTACAGCAAAAGGCCGCGTCGATGACGCGGCCTTTTGCATTTGTGAATTTGTAGGGTGGACACTCCGTGCCCGCGCGGTACGTGCGTATCCGGCCGACGGCAACGATTGATGGATCCTCTCTACCATCTGCTATAGCGTTTACAGGGCGATTGCGAGCTGTGTCGGTAATGCACGCTCCGTCTTTGCGCTGTATCGGGAGCTAACACTGCTCATCGTTCCGCGTGGGCACCGAGTGCCACACCCTACTTGTAGAGCGACGGAATGTTCATCCGCAGCTGGCCATCCCAACATGCCGCGCCCTGGCATGCCTGTCCAGTCGACCTCGACGCGCTGCCATGAAGGCGTGCGCGTAGCGCGCCAACGACCAGCGTCGTTGGCGCGTGCGTACGCCGGCGTGCGCCGTCAGCCCTGCCCGCGTACCGGCTTGACCTTCGCCGCCGCCGTGCGCGCCCGCTCGCGCGCCGTCTCGATGTCGCCGGCCGTCGCGAGCGCCACGCCCATGCGCCGCCGCGCGAACGATTCCGGCTTGCCGAACAGGCGGATGTCGCTGTCCGGCACCTGCAGCGCCTCGGCCACGCCCTCGAAGGCGATGCCGGCCGCATCCATCCCGCCATAGATTACCGCCGACGCGCCCGGCGCGCGCAGCGCCGTGTTCACCGGCAGGCCGAGCACGGCCTTGGCGTGCAGCTCGAATTCGCTCTGCACCTGCGTCGCCATCGTCACCATGCCGGTGTCGTGCGGACGTGGACTCACTTCCGAGAACCAGACCATGTCGCCCTTGACGAACAGTTCGACGCCGAACACGCCCAGGCCGCCGAGGTTAGCCGTCACCTTGTCGGCGATCTCGCGCGAACGCTCCAGGGCCAGCGGCGCCATCGGGTGCGGCTGCCACGATTCGACGTAATCTCCCTGCACCTGCTTGTGGCCGATCGGCTCGCAGAAGCTCGTCTGCGTGGCGCCGTCGGCGCCGCGCGAGCGCACCGTCAGCAGCGTGATCTCGTAGTCGAAATCGATGAAGCCCTCGGCGATCACGCGGCCGGCGTCGACCCGGCCGCCGGCGGCGGCGTAGTCCCAGGCGGCTTGCACGTCGTGCGCGCTGTCGAGTTTGGACTGGCCCTTGCCCGAGGACGACATCACCGGCTTCACCACGCACGGAAAGCCCACGAAGGCGCAGGCTTCTTCGAGTTCCGTCAGGCTGCTGGCGAAGCGGTAGGGCGATGTGGCGAGACCCAGTTCTTCGGCCGCCAGGCGGCGGATGCCTTCGCGGTTCATCGTCAGCTGGGTGGCGCGCGCGGTCGGGATGCAGGTGATCTTGCCCGCCGCTTCGAGTTCGGCCAGGGTGCCGGTGGCGATCGCCTCGATTTCCGGAATCACGAGGTCGGGTTTTTCCCGTTCGATCAGGGCGGCAAGGGCCGCGCCGTCGGTCATGTCGATCACGTGCGCGCGGTGCGCGACCTGGTGGCCCGGTGCGTTCGGGTAGCGGTCGACGGCGATGACTTCGACGCCGAGGCGTTGCAGGGAAATGATGACTTCCTTGCCGAGTTCGCCGGAGCCGAGCAGCATCACGCGCGTGGCCGAAGGAGAGAGGGGAGTACCGAAAATGCGGGGAGCTGTCATGGTCTTGTCGAGGGTAAGTGCGCCGTGCGGCAGGGTGGTGCGAACTATAGCAAAGCCGGGCGAAGCGGGTGCAGGATTGAATATTTCGTATGGGACTCGCCAAACCGCGATCCGCCCGCTATAATGTTGCCTCAATTCCCTGATAGCTCAGTTGGTAGAGCGACGGACTGTTAATCCGCAGGTCCCTGGTTCGAGTCCAGGTCGGGGAGCCAGAACATCAAGAAGAGCGTCGAGCGATCGGCGCTTTTTTTTCGTCCGCAGGGTGGGCACTCTGTGCCCGCGCGGTACGTGCGTATCCGGCGGACGGCAGCCGTGATGGAAGGCTCGCTACCGTCTGCAAGAGCGTTTGCGAGCGATGTCGGTACTGCGTGCTTCGCCTTTGCACTGTCTCTGCCGCAAACGATGATCATCGTTCCGCGCGGGCAC
>JANNNC010000141.1:0-2786 GCA_031398335.1 Massilia sp. | reverse complement strand
CAGCACGGCCGTGCCTTGCGCATCCATCGCCGCCTGGCGGATGATCGCTTCGGTGAAGTCCATCAGCCAGGTGTATTCCACATAGGCCGCGTAGAACTCCATCATCGTGAATTCAGGGTTGTGACGGATCGAGACGCCTTCATTGCGGAAGTTGCGGTTCACTTCGAACACGCGATCGAAACCGCCGACGACCAGGCGCTTCAAATACAGCTCGGGCGCGATACGCAGGAACATCTGCATGTCGAGCGCGTTGTGGTGGGTCGTGAACGGCTTGGCCGCCGCGCCGCCCGGGATCGGGTGCAGCATCGGCGTTTCGACTTCCATGAACGCGTTCTTTTCCATGAAACGGCGCATCGACGACAGCGCGGCGGTACGCGCCTTGAAGGTGCGGCGCGTCTCTGCGTTCATGATCAGGTCGACGTAGCGCTGGCGATATTTCGTTTCCTGGTCCGCGAGGCCATGGAACTTGTCCGGCAGCGGACGCAGCGACTTCGTGATCAGGCGCAGCTTGCTGACCTTGATGGTCAATTCGTCGACCTTGGTCTTGAACAGCGTGCCTTCCACGCCCAGGATGTCGCCCAGGTCGTAGGTACGGAAGGCTTCCATCGCCGCTTCACCGGTGGCGTCCAGGGTCACGTAGATCTGGATGCGGCCGTCGGCGCGGATGCCCGAGGCGTCCTGCAGGGTCGCAAACGCGGCCTTCTTGCCGGCTTCGCGTTTCAGCATCATGCGGCCGGCCAGCACCACCGGAATGGCTTTCTCTTCCAGCGCTTCGCGCGTGAGCGAACCGTATTCCTCGAACAGCGCGGCGGCTTTGTGCTGCGGCTTGAAGTCGTTCGGGAAGGCGATGCCGGCCTGGCGGATCAGGGCCAGTTTGGCACGGCGCTCGGTCATGATCTTGTTTTCATCGGCCGCGGCAGTCACTGGCGCTGGCGTGTTCTCTTGGTTTTCCGTAGTCATGGTTGGTTCAACTCTTGTTGGTTTGTTCAGGCGAACAGTGCGTCGATCGACATGTCCGAGAAATCGGAGACGATCGCGATCACGTTGTCGAATTCGGCAAAGGCCTCGGCGGGCAGGGTGGTGGTGATCGCCACCACGCGCATGCCGGCGCGGCGCGCCGCCTCCACGCCCAGGGGCGCGTCCTCGAAGACGATGCAGTTGCCTGGAGCTGCGCCGCAGCGCCTGGCCGCTTCGATGAACACGTCCGGATGCGGCTTGCCGCGCGGTACGTCCGTGGCGCCGACGATGGTCTCGAAATGGCGGCGCAAATCCAGCCCGTCGAGCGTGAAGGCGACGTTCGCCGGCGGCGCGGCAGTGCCCACCGCCAGCGCGATGCCTTGCGAGCGTGCATCCGCGATCAGGTCTTCGAAACCGGCGACAGCCTTCAGGTGCGGCGCGTACAGCTCGCGGTAGACCGCTTCCTTCTCGTGGTTCAGGACCGCGACTTCGTCGTCGCTCAGGTCTTCGCCCATATGCGAGCGGATGATCTCCTTGCCCTGGCGCCCGGCCGTCGCGCGGAAGAATTCGTCCGCATCGATGTCGCGGCCACGGCGCTCGAAGAAGGTCACCCACGACTGCGTGTGGAAGGCCATGTTGTCGACGATGGTGCCGTCCATGTCGAAGATGAAGGCGCGTTTATTTGCGTTCGTCGCCGAGCTCATGCGCCCACGCCCTGCTTGAGCGAGGCCGAGATGAAGTCGTCGAGGTCGCCGTCCAGCACGTTCTTGGTGTTGCCCGTCTCGAAACCGGTGCGCAAATCCTTGATGCGCGACTGGTCCAGCACGTAGGAACGGATCTGGTGGCCCCAGCCGACGTCGGTCTTCGAGTCTTCCAGCTTCTGCTGCTCGCTCATGCGGTTGCGCATCTCGAGCTCGAACAGTTTGGCGCGCAGCATGTCGAAGGCTTCGGCCTTGTTGCGGTGCTGCGAACGGTCGTTCTGGCACTGCACGACGATGCCCGACGGGCCGTGCGTCAGGCGCACCGCGGAGTCGGTCTTGTTGATGTGCTGGCCGCCGGCGCCGGACGCGCGGTAGGTATCGATGCGCACGTCGGCCGGGTTGATCTCGATCTCGATCGAATCGTCCACTTCCGGATACACGAACAGCGAGGTGAACGAAGTGTGGCGGCCGTTGGCCGAGTCGAAAGGCGACTTGCGCACCAGGCGGTGCACGCCGGTTTCGGTGCGCAGGTGGCCATAGGCATACTCGCCCTCGACCTTGATGGTCGCGGTCTTGATGCCGGCGACTTCACCGTCGGACTGTTCCAGGATCTCGGCCTTGAAGCCCTTGCGTTCGCAATAGCGCAGGTACTGGCGCAGCAGCATCGAAGCCCAGTCCTGGGCTTCGGTACCGCCGGCGCCGGCCTGGATGTCGATGAAGCAGTTCGCGTGGTCCATCGGGTTGCCGAACATGCGGCGGAATTCCATCTGCTCGATGATCTTGCCGACCGCGTCGATGTCCGCGCTGACCGCCTCGATGGTGTCGTCGTCGCCTTCTTCGCGCGCCATGCCGAACAGGTCGGCGGCGTCCGCGAGGTCGGCCTTCGCTTTTTCAAGCGTGTGCACGACGCCCTCGAGGGCTTTCTTCTCTTTACCGAGATCCAGCGCCCGTTTCTGGTCGTTCCAGACGGTCGGATCTTCGAGTTCTTCGTTGACCTGCTCTAGTTTCTCTGACTTCCGATCGAAGTCAAAGATACCTCCGAAGTTCGGCCTCACGACCGGTCAGGTCGTTCAGCAGGGCGGAAATGGCGTTGATGCGTTCAGCTTCCATGGTCTCGGCAGTCTCGTG
>JANNNC010000124.1:0-4612 GCA_031398335.1 Massilia sp. | reverse complement strand
CCATGCCATGGCGCTGAGACAGGGCCCGATAGCCACCGCCACCAGACAAGTATTGCTGAACCACCGTGTGTTTGAACTGCTCTGAGTACTTCGACATACTTCTCCCAAAAGTTGTGTCCAACTTTTGGGGGTCAGTTCATCTGTGCCCACGCCGACGTTGGCGCCGTGTTGGCTACGTTATCGCGGCTCCCTCATCATGTCGCGGCCGCACCTTGGGATGCCTCCGCGGCTGTTCCAACGTTCGCTATCGGCATACGGTTCGCACTGTGCCGCATTCCGCCTGGGCACGGAGTGCCACCCTACATCACCTCGACGTTTCGGGTGGTCTCAAACGCCGTCGATATACCTTCCACTCCACGCCGCGATCATCGCGGCCACTTGCGCGGCGTCCTCTCTTCCCGTCACCAGGTGATCGATCCCGTCGAGCGACACGAAGCTTTTCGGATACTGCGCCAATTCGAAAATCCGCAGCGCATTGTCGATCTCCACCGTATCGTCATGCGGCGCATGCATCACCAGCAGAGCACGGCCAAGGTGCGCAATCCTGTCGGCCAATTGGTGCCGGGTCGCGTCCTCGACGAACTGCTGCCGGATATTGAAATCGCGCCCCGCCAGTTTTACGCGCGCCTCGCCGAGCTGGGCGATGGTGTCGAGGTGCTCCGCCAACAAAGCATTGACGACGTAATGCGGATCGCTCGGCGAGGCGATCGTCACCACCGCGCTCGACTCGGGAACAAGATGCGCCGCGGCCAGCACGGCGGTGCCGCCCATGCTGTGCCCGACCAGCAGACGCGGCGCTGCGAACTTCTCGCGCAAGAAGCCGGCGGCGGCGACCAGGTCTTCCACGTTCGACGAAAAATTGGTGTCGCCAAAATTGCCCGCGCTGGCGCCAAGACCGGCGAAATCGAAACGCAGCATGCCGACGCCGTGCGCGGCCAGTCCTTGCGAAATGCGGTTCGCCGCCAGCACGTCCTTGCTGCAGGTGAAGCAGTGGGCGAAGACGCCATAGGCGCGCGGCAAGCCATCGGGCAAATCCAGCTTGGCCGCCAGCTTGCCGTGCGGCCCTTGAAATTCAACGCGTTCGGTCAGCATCACTTCCTCAGTGTTTCACGAAGGCGCTACTCTGCACCGGATTCAACACAGGTGCAAGCGTCGAAGACACCACTTGCGCCATGCCCCTTTCACGCCCATGATGGACGACTTCACCGCACCGTGACTTGCATCAACTTCTTGCCAAATCGTAGAGTTGACGATGGCGACAAGCCATCGCCTTGTGGAATTTCCCCCCCTCAGTGCGCTCCTTCATTCTTCCCGGACGCGCCACTTGCCGAGGATGGACCAGGCCGGCATTGGCCGGGTCATCGTCGTTGCGAGCCCACTTTGTAGCGAAAAACAAGCTGTCCTGGAAAGTAGTCCCGAGCGGGGAAGCAGCGCGCATCGTATCGGCAAGGCCCGGAATGCGTCGGCCCTGGTATTGCTTGTGCTCGATCGGAATGAGGCGCCCGACGAGTGCGACGGCACGCTCGGCTTCCGGGTCCGATTCGGTCGTGAGGGTAACGACGTGGCGCTGGCCGGCGGACGCGTTGGAATAACTAGCGGGACTGCCTTCGCCCTCTCCGGTCGGGGTGGCGAGCGAGAGTGTCGCGTCCGCACGCAAGTATCCAGCAGCCAGCAATTTGTTCAGCGCATGCTGCGCATCGCCGCGGTCGTCGAAGACCGCTGTCAAGGTATGTCTCATGATGTACTCCTGGTGGCATCGTTGAAAGCCGCGGTTACCGACGATCCCGGAGGCGTGATGCCTTCGACTATGCGATTTCCGGTAGAAATCTTCGTACCGTATCTGGTACTGCCCGCATCGCGCGGACTGTAGCGGCCGTGGCCGCCAGCGGCAAGTCATGCATTGCCGGTGAGCAAGCGTTGCCGCGTCGACGTATGTTAACTGGCGCAGCAAGCAATGTAACATTTCAGTATAGTCCATGCGGACGCATCCTGTGCGCTATCCCGCATTGCGCGCAGCGGATGTCCCGGACGCCTGTAGCGCATCAATGCAAGCAGCGATGCAGGACCATTCTTGCCATCCTGTTCATGCATACAGCGTTGCGGTGCGCCATTGAATTAAGTCGCACACTGATATGAAGCTGGGGCTATAGTCCCCTGATGAAACCTCGAGAAAACCATGAAACCGCTAAATTGATCGACGCGTCGATTAATATTTTGCGTGAGCAAAGAATGTATGTTGCGGTTGGTATGTTGTGCGAAGCCGGCGTGACCATGGAGACCGTTTGCCGAGTGTTAAGGCAACCTGCCCGTCGCCGGCTCTCCGATAACTCCGTCACACACCTGATCGTTCACTAACTACCTCTCACTTGCCGGCGGCAAGTAGTCTTTCCAGTCGACGCAAGTGCAGCGCAGGCTGTCGGTCGCCGACCCGTCGGGGGCGGCCGGATCGGGTGCACCTGCAAGCAAGCAAGCGTGTGGCGCAGTCCAGCGACTTCCATCCTGGGTGTTGCTGGCCGGGCCTTCTACCCAAACAGGCCATGCAAAAACCAGCGCGGATGCGCATCCTCCGACGCCCCCACGATGCGCTCGCGGTACACCCAGTACAAGGTGTGATCCTGCCCCTCCGCAATGAAATAATCGCGCGTCTGCGATTCGCTCCACCACCCTGCTTCGATGCGCTCGGGCGTCGACGCCATTTTTAAAGGCGAGCCATAAAACGGGCGGTGGTTGCGCATCAGCAGCGCAATCGGCTTCGCCAGAATCCAGGTCGGGCGCGGCAGGCTTTGCACGTCCGCCGGCATCTGCGAAGCACGCACCGACTCGCGCACCTTTTGCTGCACCGGGACCCAGGTGTTGGCGACCTCGGGCCGGTAATCGGCCTGGGGGAGCGCCTGCAGCACGTTGTCCGGCCCCAGGCGCGCCACAAGTAACTCCAGCATGCGCACCCGGTCTTCCTCGCTGCCGCCCGGCTCGGGAAACAGCGACTCGCTTGGCGGCGCCATCGGCTGCAATTGGGGGGCGTCGAGCGCCAGGCCGATGACCGGGGCCTCCAATACCACCTGCGCCAGGCGTTCTTTCAGCAAGCGCACCAGGTGCTCGTCGCGCCAGGTCGGCTCGCCCAGCGCGATTTCGACGGCGGTGGGCGGGCGCGCCACCTTGCCGCGCTCGTGTTCGAGCAGCAGCGTGATGCGTTCGACGGCAAGCTGGTGCGCGCACAGCCAGCCGGTCAGCTGCTGCACCAGGCGCTCGGCGCCTTGCAGGCATTGCTCGGCGTTGTCGATGCGGTCGAACAGTTCGATCTTCGCGTGAAAAACGGTGGGCGCCTCGATCCATTCGAACAGTTCCGGCGCCATGCCGTAGGCAGCGTCGAGCATGTCGAGCAGCGCGCGCCCGCAGCGGCGCTGCATTCCGGGACGCGGCAGACGCCGCATGGCGCCGATGTCGAAGCAGCCGATGCCCTCGAACCAGGCGGCATAGCTGCGCGCCGGCGGCGGCAAGCTGCTCGGCAGGCGGTCGAGGCGGCGCGTGAGCGAGGCGATGGTGAGTACCCGGCCGGCGCATGTGCGCGCCAGCATCCAGGCGCCGCGCGCTGTGGGGGCGCAGCTGAGGCAGCTTGAAAAGCCGAGCGCGCGCAGGCTGGCGCGCACGCGGGCGCACAGGGCGCGGATGCCGCCGAACAGGCGCAGGCTGGCGCCGATGTCGATGAGCAGGGTCGATTCCTCGGCCTGCGCCACCTGCGGCGTGTACTGCAGCAGCGCCATGGCGCCCGCGTGCTGGGCCTCGGCCTCGCGTTCGAGGGAACGCTCGACGATGCGCGCCTCGGGCATGAGCATCAGTACGCCGCCGCGGCGCATGCCGATCTGGACGCCGGCGGCGCGCGCGAACGGCGAGGCTGCCAGCACCCGCTCCCCTTCGAGCACGACGATGCCGGCGTCAGTTGACCAGTTCGGGCTGAAGACCTCGAGCGGTAACTGGGGCAAATACAGGCCGATCCACAGGCGCATGGCGTTGGAGCAAAGAAGGAGTGAGGGGCAGGAACAGCGGCGCGTCGCGCTGCGGTCCCCGGCGTTTGATGAAGCCGATGTCGAGTCCGCCCGCGGCGGGCCGCAAGGACAGGCGCAGCGGCGCCGGCGATGAATCCTGGGCACTGGCCAGCGGGCGCATCATGAAAAACAGGGTTTCGCCGCACTGGGCCGCGAGGTGCAGGCGGCGCAGGCTTTCGCCGCGCGCATGGTTGGTCCAGAACAGCAGCGCCCCGCAACTGCCGCTGCGCAGCACCTGCTCGGCGGCCCACAATGCGTCGGCCCCGCGGCTTGCCCTCAGCCAGATCAGCTGCGAGGGCGGCACGCCGAGCGCAGCCAGCGCCAGCGCCTGGGGCGGATGCGGCGGCTGCAGCAGCACAATGCGGCGCCCGGCGACGGCCGCCAGCGCCGGGCGCAGCAGGCGCATTTCGCCAATGCCGGGCTGCTGCTGCAGCAGGTCGATCAGGGTGCCCGTCGGCCAGCCGCCGCCCGGCAATTGCTTCGACAAGGCAGGGTGGCCGGTGTCGACGCAGCGTGCATGCGCGTGGGCCAGCTGCGAAGCGCGCCATAGTGAAGGGTGCAAATCTTCT
>JANNNC010000090.1:0-10950 GCA_031398335.1 Massilia sp. | reverse complement strand
GGGCCGAAGGATTGGGCGGCTAAGTTCGTGTCGCTGATGGGCATTCCGGTCAACGCGATATGAGGGCATCCTTCAACCGTTGCTGTTGGGTGGACGGCTCCGCCGTCCACGCGTCCAACGCACGTTCGCATCCACTCATGCTCCCTACTCCGCGCCCCGACGCCCCCATCGGCATCTTCGATTCCGGCGTCGGCGGCCTCTCGGTCCTGCGCCACATCCGCGCGCAGCTGCCGCACGAACACCTGATCTACTTCGCCGATTCCGGCTTCGCCCCCTACGGCGACAAGTCCGAACGCGTCGTCACCGAACGCGTCCTCGCGATCGGCGCCTTCCTCATTAGCACAGGCGCGAAAGCCATCGTCGTTGCCTGCAACACCGCCACCGTCGCCGCCATTGCCGTGCTGCGCGAACGCTACCCCGGCATGCCGATCGTCGGCGTCGAACCCGGCCTCAAACCCGCGGCGGCCGCCAGCCGCAAGGGCATCGTCGGCGTACTGGCCACCGAACGCACGCTCGCCGGCAACAAATTCCTGCTGCTGCGCGACCAGATCGCGGCGACCACCGGCGCGCGCTTCCTCTTGCAACCCTGCATTGGGCTGGCCGACCAGATCGAGTTCGGCACCCTGGAATCAGACGAGACCGACGCCCTGCTGCGCCGCTTCATCGAACCGCTGCTGGCGCTTGGGGCCGATACGATCGTGCTCGGCTGCACCCACTACCCGCTGGTGCAAGCCTCGATCGAACGCGTGATCGCCGCCTGCACGGCGCAGCCGGTTACCCTGGTCGACACCGGCGAAGCGGTGGCACGCCAACTGGCGCGGCTGCTCGCCGGCGGAGGCATCGCCCGTGAAGCCGCCGCCAGCCCTGCCTGCCTCGACGGCTACACGAGCGCCAGCGCCACGGCCCTGTCCGCCGCCTTTTCCGGCCTGCTCGGCATCGACCCGCCGGTCCACGAGGTCGTGGCGGACCCTGCCTGCGGCATCTTGATCGGACAAAACAAATAGGCTTGCCAGTTTGCTTTGAGGTTTGTATAATCTTGCTCTGTCTCGGCAATACAGAGATAGAAAAGCAAGACAGTGGTGGCTGTAGCTCAGTTGGTAGAGTCCAGGATTGTGATTCCTGTTGTCGTGGGTTCGAGCCCCATCAGCCACCCCAAGAATTCAGTAGTAAAACAAAAAGGTTACCTGCTCCGGCATGTAGCCTTTTTTGTTTTCAGCGGCGCTAACTCGTCGTGACTGATTGACAATGCCATGCTAAGTTATTGCTCCATACCAATTGGAGGCCAGCATGCAGCGCGCCGTCACTCTCACCCTGCTCCTGCTTGCGCTTGCCGGCTACAGCGCCAGCTTGTTCCTTCCCGTCTTCGAATGCGAGCTTGGTGACGGCGTCATGGGCTACCACGTTCTTATGTTCGGATGGTTCGAACTGTTTGCCTTGGACCCGCGCTGGTTGGCGAACCTCACGGCGGCCTGGCTGGTCGTCGCGATGATCCGCGACCGCCGGGGACGGGACGTGATCCCGTTGGCGCTTCTGACACTCGCCCTTGCCATCGGCAGCGCCTGGTTCCCTACGGCAGGATGTGGCGACGGCGAAGGTGCGCAGCTCCCCTCCCTCGGCCTGCAGCCAGGCGGCTATCTCTGGGTGGGTGCGGTGTCGCTGATCGCCTTGTGCGCCTGCGCTACGTACTGGCGCGCGCGATCAGCTGGAAGCCCGTATCGATGACCAGCGGCGGCCGCGGCGCCGATGGCGGCGCCGTCGACGCGTACCGTCGACAGCGGCGGAATGATATGCGCCGCGAAGCTCAGGTCGCCAAAGCCCATCACGGCCATGCCGCCGGGGACCGCAAGATTACGGCTGTCCCGCTCGGCCACGGCGCCATGGGCGATGGTGTCGGACCTGCACACGATCACATCGAGTTTGCACGCCAACGACAATGTCGCCATTGTCGTCAACGACGGCGGCCTGCCCGCCGGTACCGAATTCCCGGGTGAATTCGTCTTGCAAACCCGCGTCCCGCAGGGCCACAAGATTGCCCTGCTCGACTTGCCCGAGGTGCCCCGATCATCCGCTACGACGTCGTGATCGGCTACGCTGTCCGCGACATCGCACAGGGCAGCTGGATCGAGGAATCGCTGGTGCGCATGCCGCCGGCGCGCGAACTCGATGGCTTGCCGGTGTCGACCCGGGTGCCGCCGGCGCAGATACCGCTCCAGGGCGATACCTTTAAGGGTTAGCGCAACGCCCTGCAGCGCGGGCACCATCGCCACCGGCGCGGCCAGCATCGAGGACGTCGGCTGGCAATTGTTCCACCTGATGCTGGACGTGGCGAGCGGGCGCAAGACCTGGGCCGAGCACTGGAAGCTGACCAACGCGCGGACGCTGTTCAACCGGCGCGGTGACCTGAGCAACACATAAAAAACGACGGCAGGGATGCCCTTGCATCGTAAAAACCAGGCGACAAGAATGAACGCCAAAAAAGTAGTGTTGGGACTCGTGATGGGGAGGTCGGTCGCGCTCGGCGCGCAGGCGGCCTAACCGGAAAAGGCGATCACCGGTGCGATCGGCGTGTATGCGGTCAATCCCTGCTTGCAGAAGAAGCTCGCCCACGACCCGATGAAGGACTTCGAGCTGCTGACGGTTGCAGTCCGGGCACCGAACGTGCTGGTCGCGAAACCCGACCTGCCGGTCCATACGCTGCCCGACATGATCGCTCACCTGAAAAAAAATCCCGGCAAAGTGACCTTCGCCTCGGCCGGCAACGGCAGCTCGGATCACCTGACGGCCGAACTGTTCTGGCAAAAGAGCGGCACCAGCGGCCTGCACGTCCCGTACAAAGGCGGCGCGCCTGCGATTACCGACCTGCTGGGCGGCCAGTCGATGCGTCCTTCATCAACATCAATAGCGCGCCTCCGTACATCAAAGCGGGGAAGCTGAAAGTGCTCGCCGTCCGTCGCGAATACCCCGGAGCAGTTCGAGAAATTCCTGGCGATCGAGCTGGCACGCTGGAAAAACGTCATCGACGTCGGCAAGATTACGCCGACCGAGCGGTCAAGCTGGACCGCACACGAAAAAGAGGCCACCTTGCGGTGGCCTCTGTCGTTTCAGGCGGCGGCTTTCGCCAACGCCTCCCGATCAGTAACGGTTCGGGTTGTTCGGACGCGCATCGTCGCGGTTGCGCACGCCGTCGCCATCGCGGTCGCGGTTAGGGCGGTCGGCGTAGTTCGGGATGCCGTCGCGGTCGCGGTCGCCGCGTGGGCCGTTGCGCCAGCCGCCGCGGTCCTGGACCCAGCCGCCGTTGCCGTCGCGGCGCCACTCGGTGCGGTTATACACGTAGCCGGCGCGGACACGCTCATGATGGCCCTGGACCCAGGTGTAGCGGCGGCCGTTCCAGTCCCAGTAACCCGGGATCCATTCATAGCCGCGGCGTGCTGCGGGAACCGCTTCGCGGCGCAGCGCAGGCGGCGCCTTCTCGACAACGATGACCTCGGTGCGGGTGTGCTGTGCTTGGGCTACCGGGGCGAAGGCGGCGGTGCTGATGATGGCAGCTGCGACTGTGAACAGAATTCTTTTCATGGTAGTGCTCCTTTCGGTTCGGTGTGAAATCACTATAGCCAAACGTTCCAGCGCACAGTAGAACTGATGCAAGTGCTTACAATCGATACATCTGGCGGGAATCCATTAACAAAGTGGAAACGTTATGCTGCCTTGTCGGGCTGTAGTCCGCGCACGGCTCAGCTCGTCAGTTGGAATGATGAAGCCTTGGATTCGTAGCCACCGGACCTCGTGCACCGCAGGGTGGAATGGCGCCGGCACCCGCGCACCAAAACAAAACAGCCGGCGCAAGGCCGGCTGTTTTCACGCAGGGTAAAGCAGGCGATTAGTCGAGCTTCCATGCATAGTCGACCTTGGCCCAGGTCTGGGCTGGCGAGCCGTCTTTCGTGCCCGGCTTGAACTTGCAGGCGGTCAGGCCTTTCTTGGCGGCGTTGTCGAGGCCTTTGAAGCCGCTCGACTTGTCCAGCTTCGAATCGGCGACGCTGCCGTCGGTGTTGACCAGGAACGACATCGAGGTCGTGCCCTGCTCTTCGTTCATCAACGAGGCTTTCGGGTATTCGACCTTGCACTTGGCCGGGTCGAACGAGGCCGGGGTTTCAGCGGCGAAGGCCGAGCCGGCGACGCTGAAAGCGAGGGTAGCGATGAGGCTGAAGGTAGTTTTTTTCATGGTTGTCGTTCCTAACAAGTTGTTATTAATCTGCCGCTGACTGCTGCGGTCTTTCAGTGCGTCCGGCAAGCTGCGCCGTAAATTAGAATTCTTCCCATTCGTCGCTGCCTGCCGCAACCGGCGCCTTCTTCGGCCGGGCCGCTGGCGCTGCCGCTGCATGAGCGCTCTTCTTGATTGCAGGGCGCGCAGGACGGGCCGCCGGGGCACGCACGGCCGGCAGGTTGGCCGTCTTCGGCGCCGCCACGGTTGCCAATGCAGGCGGCAGCGCGGCGGCCTGCTCTTCGCCGTCGACCAGCTTGAAGATGCTGACCACGCGGCCCAGTTCGCCCGCCTGGTCCTGCAGGCTCTGCGCCGCAGCGGCTGCTTCTTCGACCAGGGCCGCATTTTGCTGGGTCATGCTGTCCATCTCGATGATCGAGAGGTTGACCTGCTCGATGCCGGCGCTCTGCTCGGCGCTGGCGTTGGCGATCTCGCCCATGATGTCGGTCACGCGCTTGACGCTCGCCACCACTTCATCCATCGTCACGCCGGCCTGGCCGACCAGCTTGCTGCCGCGCTCGACCTTCTCGACCGAGTCGCCGATCAGGGTCTTGATTTCCTTGGCGGCTGCCGCCGAACGCTGGGCCAGGTTGCGCACTTCGGAAGCGACGACCGCGAAACCACGGCCCTGCTCGCCGGCACGGGCCGCTTCCACCGCGGCGTTCAGCGCCAGGATGTTGGTCTGGAAGGCGATGCCGTCGATGACGCTGATGATGTCGGCGATCTTGTTGGCCGAGCTGTTGATCTCGCCCATCGTGCCGACCACTTGCGACACCACGTCGCCGCCCTTGCGGGCCACGTCCGAGGCGCTGGCCGCGAGGTGGTTGGCTTCACGGGCATGTTCGGCGTTCTGCTTGACGGTGGTGGTCAGGGTTTCCATCGCCGAGGCGGTCTTTTCCAGCGAGCTGGCCTGCAGTTCGGTACGCGAGGACAGGTCGAGGTTGCCGGCGGCGATTTCACGCGAGGCGGTGCCGATGGTCTCGGTGCCGCGGCGGACCTGGCCGACGATGCTGACGAGGCTGTTGCGCATGTCGTTCATCTCGGCCAGCAGGCTGCCGCGTTCGGCGGTGCGGGTGTCGATGGCGATCGCCAGGTCGCCGTGGGCGATGCTGGTGGCGATCCTGGCGGTATAGTCCGGCTCGCCGCCGAGCTGCCTGATCAGGCCGCGGGTGATGAACCAGGCCGCGGCGGCGCCGATGGCCAGCGCCAGGACCAGCATGATCGACATGAAGTTACGGGCGTTCACGAAAGCGGCGTGCGCATCTTCTTGGCTCTCGGCGCTTTGCTTGTCTTCCAGCGCGACCAGCTTGTCGAGCGCTTCGGTCCACTTCTTCTGCACCGGACGCACTTCCTTGATCATGACGCGGGTGGCGCTCATCGCATCGTTGGCCAGGAACAGCGCGGAGGCCTTGGCGATGGCCGGCATGGCGGCGGCTTCGTGGCCCTTGATGTCGGCCAGCAGGGCTTTCTCGGCATCGGTGCCTTCGGCGGCGAAGAGCGTGGCGACTTTTTTCTGTGCGTCGTCGTACTTGGCGGTCTGGTCCTTGAAACGCTTGAGTTCCGGTTCCATTTCGGCGGCATCGGTCATCAGGGTCAGCACGCGCAGCGAGGCCAGGCGGTCATGCACGTTGTTGCGCATCTCGATGACGGCACGGCTCGACACATTGTTGACGCTCACCACGTGGTCGAGGCGGTCCTGGATCTGCGACATGCGCACGATGCCGACCACGGTGACCACAACGAGCAGCACCAGCACCAGGGCAAAGCCCAGTCCCAAGCGCATGCCGACTTTCATCTTCGATAAATTCATTTCGCCTTCCTGTCCGTTGATCAGATGTGCTTCGGTATGCCGCCTCTCAGGAGCGACATTCCTAATAGCAAGTATTTCTCGTAGGATAAATCAAAAGTTGCCGCCAGGCTCAAAAACCATGCAGCAAAAAATTAAATAAATGCGCTTGCGACCGATATCTGCTGCAAATCTGCAATCCCGTCATCGAAATTATGGATTGGGTCTTGCTGCAGAGCAAGCTCAGGCTTGACTTGTCTACACAAATTTGCATTTCTATGTAGCAAATTTCCTACACGCAAGACTAAGAGAACGATCGTTCTTGTCGATGTGAACAGAGAGCGTGGCGCGTGGCAATTCACATGGCAAATTTTTTAATAAATTCGGCGGGGCGCGCTAGACGGCAGTCAAGAACGACGGGCGCAGGAAGAGGTGGCGCCGCTGTTGCGGAGGAAGGTGTAACGAAGGAGGAACTGCGGCGCCCGCGGCCGGCCTGGCCACGCGCGCTCCCTGCAACATCGGTATTACATGCTGCGAATCTGGGCGGCCGCTTCGAGCAGCAGGCGCGGGTCGGCTGTCGCCAGCTTGTTCGGGTCGGACAGCATCTGGCGGAAGGCGCGCGCGCCCGGCAGGCCGGCGGTCAGTCCCAGCATGTGGCGCGTGATGCTGTTGAGCTTTAGTCCGAAACCGCCGTATTGCGCCAGTTGCGCACTAATATAAGGCACCATCGCCGCCAGTACTTCAGCCCGCGTTTTTGGCGCGGCGCCGTCGCCATAGAAGCGCGCATCCCAGTTCGCCATCAGGTAGGGGTTATGGTAGGCCTCGCGGCCGAGCATGACGCCGTCCACGTGCTGCAGGTGCAGCGCGATCTCGTCGTCGGTCTTCACGCCGCCGTTGATGATGATGTCGAGGTCCGGGAATTCGCGCTTGAGCTGGTAGGCCACTTCATAGCGCAGCGGCGGGATCTCGCGGTTTTCCTTCGGCGACAGCCCTTTTAATACGGCATTCCGGGCGTGGACGATGAACGTCTTGCAGCCCGCATCCGCAACGGTGCCGATGAAGTCGCGCACGAACCCGTATTCCTCGTTCTTGTCGATGCCGATGCGGTGCTTGACGGTGACGTCGATCGAGACCGCGTCGCGCATGGCCTTGACGCAGTCGGCCACCAGCTGCGGCTCGTTCATCAGGCAGGCGCCGAACGCGCCGCGCTGCACCCGTTCCGACGGGCAGCCGCAGTTCAGGTTGATCTCGTCATAGCCCCATTCCTGCCCCAGCTTCGCGCTTTGCGCGAGATCGGCCGGCTCGCTGCCGCCCAGATGCAGCGCGATCGGGTGCTCGATCCCGTCGAAGCGCAGGTGGCGCCCGACGTCGCCATGGATCAGCGCGCCGGTCGTTACCATCTCGGTGTACAGCCAGGTATGGCGCGTGATCTGGCGGTGGAAGACGCGGCAGTGGCGATCGGTCCAGTCCATCATGGGCGCCACGCTCAGTCGCCTATCCTTATATGTAGTTGATTTCATTGGTTTTTACGTGTTTTTTAGCTTATCCGCTCTCCGCAATTTATGCTGTAATTTGCGGAGTTTTGTGGTATTTGCGCTACCACTACGGAGAAATTGCGGAGAACTGCGGATGGCCTCAATAAGAAAGCGGGAAGGAAGTTGGGTCGCGGAGATCCGCCGCACCGGTCACAAGTCGGTCAGCAAGTCATTCCCGACGAAGTCCTTGGCATCGGAGTGGGCGCGAGAGGTCGCGTCTGAAATGGACGCAAGCCATTACCGCGACAGCCGAAGCCTGAATTCTATTACATTCGGCGATCTCATCGACAGGTACACCAAAGAGATCGGCGCAGTCCGGCCGTTCGGCAGGAACAAGGCGGCCGTGCTCAAGTCGGTGGCGGCGGCGCTCGGCTCCATGCCGCTCTCCGGCATCGCTGCAGACCGGCTGGGCGAGTACGTCGATGCAAGCCGTGCTGGCGGCGCAGGCGGCGTTACCGTGGGCATCGACTTGACATACATCGGCGGCATCCTGAAAACGGCCAGCGCAATCTGGAAAATGCCTGTCGACCAGACGGCAGTGTCGGATGCGCGCGCGCGTCTGGCGCATCTGACAGTCATCTCGCTGTTCCCGCGCGCCTGCAATCAGCTTGGCATCAAGGATCTGAAATTCCACGACCTGCGCCGCGAGGGCGTGTCAAGATTGTTCGAACAACTGGCTCATCCCTGAAGGTCTGTGGACGGCCACGCTCCCCTTCGCAAGGCAGCAATCAGATGCCCCTGTAGTTCATTGTCACTCCCGCGAAAATGTTGATTCCGTCGGCACCTATCATGGGGAAAGTAAAGGGAGAAAGAAAAGGATCTTCCACGATCATCGCCACAGCCACTCGAACGGCAGCAGGCCGGGCGTTGAAGGTACATGGGTATATAGCTAAATTCTGTGAATTAGCAGGAACACGATAAAAACATGTGAGGCTCACGCCATTTGTAGAGAGGGTGTCCTGATCAAGATCAGAGAGCGCGTGCCCAACTACTCCTTGCACGAAGGCCGAAGCCGAGTTGTTTTTGATATCTGTCAAGTGCATTCCGGAAAGAATGAGCGTTGCATCGTGTACCGCTTTTTGAGCCACGGTGTAATACCAGAAATACCTGCCAAAAAATAGGATAAATGCAAGCAACGGAATTAGAATAAGCGTGATGATCAACGCCGCCTCCACGGCGACCGAGCCCCTTTGGTTCCGCCATGTTATGCGACGGCATAGATATCTCATAGGTGTAGTCCCAGTCGGCTTAGCGTTACACATCCTGCAAACGATTGCTAGGGCAGCATTGCCCCACGAAAAGTGTAAGGCTGGGCCGCTGCGCGAGATTGCGATATCGCAATAGCAGTCATTTTCAGCCAGGAGTGCAACGAGCCGACGCGGCCGGTGCCGGGACATTCGCCGGCTGCGCCGACTCGTTTGGCGCCGCCATCCGCGTACAAATCTATCTCAACGAGTTTCGTAAAGCGGCGCATCCTCGTCACTCACTTCGCCGGGCAGCCGGCGAGTTCAACCTCAAGCTTCATGGCATAGCCTTCCCATGCCGCAGCGTCGATCAGCGCGGCCTGTGCGGCCGCCTTGTCGCCCGGGTACGCGCCGGCGCCGAACGTGCTGACCGGGCGCTCCGGCATGGCGCCGACGCAACCGACCGCCACCGGTACCGACACGGCCGGTAGCGGCGATGTCGCACAGCCAGCCAGCACCGACAGCACCAGGGCGCAAGCGTGGCGGGAAAGTGCAGGTGCAGCTGAAAGCTGCAGGTGGTGCAGGTGGTGCAGGTGGTGCGGGTCCATCACCTCACCCCACGCTTCGCGCAGGTTCGGCAGTGCATCGGTGGCGAACTTCGCGCGAGTAATCGTCGCTACCATCGCGTCCGGGTACGTCGCTTGGCACGACGTCCACATCCTTCCAGCGCCTATGCGCCGCCTTCAATGGTTCGCGCGGTCATTTCCTTGGGGGTATGTTGGGGTGAAGTCACGGGGCAGCGAGTCATCATCGTGAACAATCCATTTACAGATGAGCCAATTGCCATTGTAGAGGTGCAGACCACTGGCACCGGTTCGGATGTGCGCTACTTGAAACGCGTTGAATTTACCGTCGATGCCCTCCGAAGTGACCATATTCAATCCCGGTAGGCCTAAGTAAGCGGTCTCGGCAGGTGCACACAGGCTGCACACGACCAACCTGCAAGCCGCATGAATTCTGGATTTTATGTTCAGTCCATCATGGGTGCGACCGACAGGCGGCGTCCGCTGGCCGGGGTCACACCCTGTTGCGCAGGCGCGTTGATCGATTTGGTATCTGCTGCATTCATGTTTGTCCTGGAAAACGGACGCGAGGCTGGCGGCAGGAAAGGGGGCATATTTCACCGGAAGCCCGGCTGCGGGGCAGCGCCGGCACTCGCTGCCTTTGGCTTATTCAAATAATTTCCGTACGGCACTTAATGGATTCAAGGAAACAGTCGTCTTGTACTGGTGAGAGCGCGAAAGAGCGTTACCTTCGACCGAATTCACCCAATACTAGGAGTTCACCATGCTGAGCCTGCACACCAACAACGCCGCCCTGTCCGCACAAAATTCCATCGGTCGTACCCAGGGCAACCTGTCGACCTCGATGACCCGCCTGTCGACCGGCTTCCGCATCAACACCGCGTCGGACGACGCTGCCGGCCTGCAGATTGCAACGCGTCTTAAAGCACAAACCAGCGGCATGGCCGTTGCAATGCGCAATACCCAGAACGCCACGTCGATGATCCAGACCGCCGGCGGCGCGCTGTCGGAAGTCAAGAACATGCTGGTGCGTATGAAAGACCTGGCAACCCAGTCCGCCGACGGCTCGTCCAGCCTGGCCGACCGCACGGCGCTTGCATCCGAATTCACCGACCTGCAAGCCGAGATTGCCAACGTCCTCGAGAACACGACCTTCGGCGGCACGAAGCTGCTGAAAGTCGGCGAAGGGTTTGGAAACACAGCCAAGGTGACTCTCCAGATCGGCGCAACCACCGCTGAGAAGATGGAAATTGACGTTTCCGGCGACGTCGCTGCGATCGGAACCGGCGCCGCTGGCGCAACCCTCGACATCTCCACCCAGGCGAAAGCAAACACCGCGATCGATGCCGTGCAAACTGTCATCGACACGGTCAGCACCGTTGACTCGGCACTCGGCGGCGCGGCGAACCGCCTTGCGCACGTGAACAACAACCTGTCGAACATCAGCTCGAACACCAAGGCAGCCATCGGCCGCATCATGGACACCGACTTCGCGACCGAAAGCGCGAACATGACGAAAAACCAGATGCTGACGCAAGCCGGCACCGCCATGCTCAAGCAGTCGAACCAGATGTCGCAGATGGTCATGTCGCTGCTGCAGTAA
>JANNNC010000065.1:0-2983 GCA_031398335.1 Massilia sp. | reverse complement strand
GCTGCCGTTCGACTTGCATGTGTAAAGCATGCCGCCAGCGTTCAATCTGAGCCAGGATCAAACTCTTCAGTTTAATCTCTGTTTGTTGGCATTGCTGCCACCCTTATTGCTAAGGGGTCGCTCACTCAAAATACTGACCGTCATCTCATTGCTGAGACAACGCTATTTCTTTTTTGTGAACATTTGATAATTTAAGTAATCAGTAACCGAAGCCACTGGCACCTTCATCAAACGCCCACACTTATCGACTGTTAATTTTTAAAGAACTTGGGCTCCCGCCGAGGGCGGTATTGCCTTGCTGTGTTCTGCGAATCGTTTTGTTCGTCAGCAGCAGAGGAAGAAGAGTATGAAGCGTTTTTCGTTTCTCGTCAACTTCTTTTTTCCCGCTTCGTTGCTACCTGCAAAGGAATTACGTATCTAACACCTTGATTACGTTAACGTTTTGCAGACAGCGCCGAAGCGGAGGCGAATTATAAGGCAAGCTCCGGTCAGGATGCAAGACCCTTTCGTACGCTATTTTCGTTGGCCGTTGTCGTTTTCAGAACGACAAGAATACCGATTCTTGCCGCTATTCAAGTTGCCGCCCCTCTTCACTATCGTCCAGGTGAAATGCTGTTACCGGCAAATGGCATCGCCGTATAATCGTAGCGTTTTGGTGCCCGCGCCTTGTTCACAGGCGCAGTTAAACGGGAGACACGACGCTCTTCACAGGGCCGGCGTGTGCTGCCCCCGCAACGGTAAGCAAGTACCGCCTTCACGCGGCCAACCGTCTCCCCAGACCACTGTGCATGTGCATGGGAAGGTCAGGCGGCTTCACTTGCCAGCCCGGATACCGGCCAAAAGATGGAAGTACGCCCTCGCGCGCGCTTCCGTTCAACCTGGCCTACGGGGACGTGGGGTGGTTGTACAAGCCATCGACCGTCATGAACCATTCCGTTTCACCACGGGCGACAGCCCCTTCGCTCCCTGTTACCGCGGCTACACCCGGCGCGCCCGCCCCGATTACACCGCTCGACACCACAGTCGTCGCCGTCGACCGGACGCCCGGGCATGCCGTCCGCGCTGGAGCTCAGCGGTGAGCGCCCCGCGCGCGGGAGGACGTACCGTCCTGATTGCGGCGATGGCCTCGGGCCGGGGCAAGACGACCGGGACGGCTGCGCTGGCGCGCAGCTTGGCACGGGCCGGCCAGCGTGTGCGCGTCTTCAAACGCGGGCCCGACTTCATCGACCCGATGTTGCTGGAACGTGCATGCGGCGCGCCGGTGCATTCGCTCGATCTGTGGATGGTCGGGATCGAGGAATGCCAGCGCCGCCTGCTGAATGCGGCGCGCGATGCCGATGCGGTGCTGGTCGAAGGTGTCATGGGCCTGTACGACGGCACGCCGTCGGCGGCGGATCTGGCGCGCGCCTTCGGCATTCCCGTATTGATCGTCATCGATGTGTCGGCGATGGCGCAAACGGCGGGCGCCGTGGCGCGCGGACTGCGCGACTATGGTCCGGTGCAGCTGGCCGGCGTCATCGCCAATCGCGTGGCCGGCACCGGACATGGGCAGATGGTCGCGCTATCGCTGGGCGACATCCCCCCTGGTCGGCGCCCTGCCGCGCCAGGCTGCGACGCTGCCGGAACGCCACCTGGGCCTGGCTCTGCCGCACGAATTACCGCAACGCGACGACGTGTTCGACGCGCTCGCCGATGCACTGCAACTGGACGACGCGGCCTGGGAATCGGTTCCCACTTTCCAGGCGGTCGAGCCGATGCCGGCGCCAACGATTCCCCCGCTGCTGGCTGGCCGCACGATTGCCATCGCAGGCGACGCTGCCTTTGCCTTCCTTTACCCGGCCAACCTCGAGACCTTGCGCGCGCTTGGTGCGGCGCTCGTCTTTTTCTCGCCGCTGGCCGACGAGGCTGTGCCGCACGCCGCCGATGCCGTCTACCTGCCGGGCGGCTATCCGGAACTGCATGCGCAAGTGCTGGCAGGCGCGGGCCGCTGGCGTGCCTCGATCGGCGCAACACTCGCGGCGAATCTGCCGATCTTCACCGAGTGTGGGGGGCAAGATGGTGTTGGCTGACGAGTTCACCGACCCGGACGGCGCGCGCTGGCCGATGGCCGGACTGTTGCCGGGTGTCGTGCGCATGCAGTCACGCCTGGCGGGTATCGGTGCGCAGACACTCGCTACGTCCTCAGGCATCCTGCGCGGCCATACTTTTCACTATTCGCGCTTCGAGACGTCCTTGGCGCCCACCGTGCACACGGTGTGCCACCCGTCCGGCGGCGCCGGCGAAGCGGTCTACCATACCGGTTCGCTGACTGCATCGTATTTTCACCCTTACTTTCCATCCAATCCGCCAGCGGTGGCCGCCCTGTTCATGGATGGATTGGTGTTGCCTGCTTCTTGAGCGGAAACGGATCGCTCGTATGGCCCGCTCTTGGTGCCCGTTCCATGAGCGCGAATTCTTCGATAGTAAAAATCTATAGAAGTTCTTAAATAAATTCATTTCACTAAACTGATGAGAATGACGATCATTTGCTACCGAGTAGATGAAAGCAGGGATAGTCATGATTACAGCAGCCAAGAGAATCAGCCAGGTCGCGACCCATATGGGCATCGCTTACGCACTCGCCTACGCGGTAACCGGGTCAGCAGTTTTCAGCGGCGTGGCGGTGCTGCTCGAACCGGTAATCAATGTCCTGCTGCTGCCCCTTCACGAAGCGGCCTGGAAGAAATGGCGCCGCCATGCGCGCAGTGTTCGCGCCGCCTGGCTGGGCTGCGCCGCTGAGAAGATAAGCCAGACCGGCCTGCATGCGGGCGTCGCGTTCGGTGTGATGTATGTGGCCACAGGATCGGTAGCAATGGGCGGAATTGCCGCGTTGCTCGAGCCTGTCTGCAATGTGTTGGTGTTGCCGTTTCACGATCGACTGTGGGACAGCCTTGAGCGCAGCGGTCGGCAGAAGCTGCACCTGCGCGGCGTCTGACGCCCACTT
>JANNNC010000057.1:0-54657 GCA_031398335.1 Massilia sp. | reverse complement strand
CGGCGCGTGCAGTTGAAGTCGGCGGATTGAGAGCTTAGCAAACGCGTCGCATGCATCGACGCAACTCAAGTATCCAAATGCGAAATCAATAATCTGCGCTGCTCCACTTCCGAATCCCCGCCATCGCGCCCATTGTGCGCGTCAACCGACAGCCCCACCGCCATGATGTCGATGAACAGCAACTGCAAAATCCGCGAGATCATCGACAGGAACACCGTGCTGTCCTCGGCGTGATCGACCGCGAGGCAGACGCTGGCCTTGCGCGCCAGCGGCGACTGGCTGTTGCCGATGGCGATCACGTCGGCCCCACGCGCGCGGGCGATATCGACCGCCTGCAGCAGCTCCGGCAGCCGGCCTGAATTCGAAATCGCGATCACCACATCGCCCGGCCCCAGCAGGTCGGCCGCGAGCGTGAACAGGTGCGAGTCGCCATACAAGGCCGTGGGAATCCTGAAGCGGAAGAACTTGTGCTGGCCGTCCAGCGCCACCACGCGGGCATTGCCCATCGCGTAGAACTCGACACGGCGCGCGCGGCTCACCAGTTCGATGGCGCGGTCGAGCAAGTGCACGTCCAGGCCATCGCGGAATTTCAAAATCGCCGACACCGTGTTGTCGATCACCTTGGCCGACAAATCATGGGTGCTGTCGCTGTTCCTCACCTGGCTGTGGCGCACGGGAATGGCGCCGGTCAGGCTGCTCGCAAATTTCAGTTTGAAATCGGCCAGTCCCAAAAAGCCCAGCGAGCGGCAGAAGCGGATCACGGTCGGTTGCGACACTTCCGCGCCGCGCGCGATGTCCGCGATGGGCTCGTTCAGCACCAGCCGCGGCTGCTCGAGCACGAGGGTGGCGACGCGCTGCTCGGCGGGTGTGAGTTCGTGGCGCAGGTGCTTGATGCGGTCCATCAGCGTGTTGGCGCCGCTGCGCCCGCGCAGGTGTTCGGAGAGGATGGTCGCCACGCCGTGGAAGGCGGGATTGGGCGTGGTGATGACGTAGGTCGGGATGTCGGCCAGGTAGTGCGAGAAGCGCCCCTTGGCTTCGAAGCGCGCGCGAAACGGCGAGCGCGCGAACCACTCCCCCATCCGCGGCACGATGCCGCCGCCGATGAAGATGCCACCAAAGGCGCCCAGCGTGACCGCCAGATTGGCCGCGGCGGCGCCCAGCATGCCGCAGAAGACTTCCAGCACCTCGACGCACAAGGCATCGTCCTGGTCGAGTGCGCAGGCCAGGATCTCGGCCGCGGACCGCGCCGGCGCCTGCACGCCGTTGCGCGCCGCCAGCGCGGCGTGGATCAATTCCATGCCCGGCCCGGAAATCAGGCGCTCGTTCGACACGTGCTGCCAGGCGCGCCAGGCGTGCTGCAGGATCGCAAACTCGCGCTCGTCGCCGGGCGCAAAATTCACGTGGCCGCCTTCGCTGCCCAGGGTGACGAAACCGTCGGCGGTCGGGATCACGCCCGACACACCGAGACCGGTGCCCGGCCCCAGCACGCCGATGACGGCATTCGCCGCCGCCTTGCCGCCGCCGACCTGCATCAGGTCTTCAGGCGTGAGCACAGGGATCGCCATCGCCAGCGCCGTGAAGTCGTTCACCACCAGCAGCGTCGACAAGCCCAGCTCGCGCCGCACCGCCTCGGTCGAGAAGGCCCAGGCGCGGTTCGTCATGCGTACCTGGTCGCCGTTGACCGGGTTCGCCACCGCGAACGCCGCGTGCTGCAGGTTCAGGTCAGTATGCTGCGCCAGGTAGAAACGCAAGAGCGGCACGACGCCGTCGAAGTCTTCGCACTTCAACACGAGCACGTGGCGGAACACGCCGGGCGCCGTCTGCAATGCGAAGCGGGCATGCGTTGCGCCGATGTCGGCCAGCAGGCGCGGACCGTCGGCGAACGCGGTGCGCCCGAATTTTTCCAGCTCGGGCACGTTGCCCATCAGGCGACTGTGCCGAACCAGGCGCCGTAGGCCGGCAGCGTGACGCGGCCGTTTGCAGCGTCGCCCGGCAGGCCGTGGCCGGCGAGAATCTGCGCCGACGCCGTCTCCGGCCAGTCGATCGTGACCGCTTCAGCCGACAAGTTGAACGCGGCCAGCACGGTCGCTTCACCGCCCAGGGTGCGGCGCAGGGCCAGCACCGGTTCCGGCGCGTCGAAGAAGGAGATGCCGCCGCGCGTCAGCTGCGGCAGGCTCTGGCGCCAGTGGATGATGCGGCGCGCGGTGTTCAGGGCCGAAGCAGGGTCGAACTCCTGCTGCGACACGGATGCGGCCAGGTGCGGCACGGCGACCGGCAGCCATGGCTTCCCCTCGGTGAAGCCGGCGTTCGGCGCCGCATTCGTCCACGGCATCGGCGTGCGGCAGCCATCGCGGCCCTTGAATTCGGGCCAGAAGGTGACGCCGTACGGGTCTTGCAGCAGCTCGAAGGGCACGTCCGCTTCCGGCAGCGCCAGCTCGTCGCCCTGGTACAGGCAGGGCGTGCCCCTCAAGGACAGCTGCATCGCCAGGATCATCGATGCAAACGATGCCGGTGCGTTGTCGCCGCCCCAGCGCGTCATCACGCGGATGGCATCGTGGTTACCGACCGACCAGGAAGCCCAGCCGCCCTTGACGCGCGCCTCGAACTCTTCGACCTGGGTGCGGATGTGCGCGGCCGAGAATTGCGGGGTCAGCAAATTGAAACTGTAGGCCATGTGCAGCTTGTCGCCGCCGGCCGTGTACTCGGCCATCACGGCCAGCGCGTCGTCGGCGCCGACTTCGCCGATCGAGATCGCGCCGTATTCGTTCAACAGCGCGCGCAGGCGGACCAGGAAGCCGATGTTTTCCGGCTGGGTCTTGTCGTACACGTGGGCCTGCATGCCGTAGGGGTTGACGTCGGTGACGGTGGCGACGTCGCGCTTGGTTGCGGCCGGGTTGCTCTTCAAGGAGCGGTCGTGGAAGTGGAAGTTACACGCATCCATGCGCACGCCGTCGACGCCGCGCTCGAGCCAGAAGCGCAGCGCATCCAGGTGCGCCTGCTGCACGTCCGGGTTATGGAAGTTCATGTCCGGCTGGCTGGCCAGGAAGTTATGCAGGTAGTACTGCTTGCGGCTGCTGTCCCACTGCCACGACGAGCCACCGAAGACCGACAGCCAGTTGTTCGGCGGGTTGCCGTCCGCGAGAGGATCGGCCCAGACATACCAGTCGGCCTTCGGATTGTCGCGGCTCTTGCGGCTCTCGGCGAACCACGGATGCGCTTCGGCGGTGTGCGACATGACCTGGTCGATCATGATCTTCAGGCCCAGGCTGTGCGCCTTGGCGATCATCGCGTCGAAGTCGGCCAGGGTACCGAACAGCGGATCGACGTCGCAGTAGTCCGAGATGTCGTAGCCGAAGTCCTTCATCGGCGACTTGAAATACGGGGACAGCCAGACGATGTTCACGCCCAGGCCCGCGATGTAGTCGAGTTTCGCGGTGATGCCCGGGATGTCGCCCACGCCGTCGCCATTCGTGTCGAGGTAGCTGCGCGGATACACCTGGTAGATGATGGCTTCGCGCCACCAGTCGTTCGTTTGCATGGAATTGAGCGTGGCGGTCTGGGTCATGACGAGGGTCCGGTTGGTGATTTTTACGCAATATACAGCAGCTTTTTTGATTTTACAATCTGGTGGCCAGCGTCCGTACAGTGCATATTTCCTTTGCATTCAATGACTTAAATGCAAATAATATTTGCATGGATTTATATGGAAGTAGCAAAACTACGAACATGCTGCAACGCGCCATATTTGAAGCTTGCAAAGACCTCAACGGCATCATAGGATCGCGTGTTATTTATTTCAGGATGCGCCCATGAGCCAGCCGACGCCGACCGCCACCAGCGGCCGCATGCCCCGCCAGATCCCCTACATCATCGCCAACGAAGGCTGCGAGCGCTTCAGCTTCTACGGCATGCGCAACATCCTCGCGCCCTTCCTGATCTCGACCCTGTTGCTGTTCCTGCCGGAGTCCGAGCGCACCGGCGAGGCGAAGCACGTGTTCCACACCTTCGTCATCGGCGTGTACTTCTTCCCGCTGCTGGGCGGCTGGCTGGCCGACCGCTTCTTCGGAAAATACAATACCGTCTTCTGGCTCAGCCTCGTCTACTGCGCCGGCCACGCCTGCCTGGCGATTTTCGAGGACAACCTGAACGGCTTCTACCTCGGCCTGTTCCTGATCGCCTTCGGCTCGGGCGGCATCAAGCCGCTGGTCGCGTCCTTTGTCGGCGACCAGTTCGACCAGACCAACAAGGACAAGGCGAAGTTCGTCTTCGACGCCTTCTACTGGATCATCAACTTCGGCTCCTTCTTCGCTTCGCTGCTGATGCCGGTCTTCCTGCGCGATTACGGTCCGTCCGTCGCCTTCGGCATCCCGGGCATCCTGATGTTCATCGCGACGATGGTGCTCTGGAGCGGCCGCAAGAAATACGTGCACGTACCGCCGAGCGCCGCCAGCCCGGACTCGGTCACCCGCGTCGCGCGTACCGCCTTGATGGCCACCGCGCCCGGCCAGGGCCGCCCCGGCCTGACGGTCGCCCTGATCGGCGTGGTCGGCGCGGTCGTCTCGCTGGCGATGTCGGTACAATGGGGCTTCGTGATCGGCGCCTGCACGGCGCTGGTGCTGTTGCTGGCGTTCGGCGGCATCGGCACTTCGATGCAGCTCGAACGCGCGCGCGGGCGCCATCCCGACGAAGCGGTCGACGGCGTGCGCGCCGTGCTGCGCATCCTGATCGTGTTCGCGCTGGTAACACCCTTCTGGTCCCTGTTCGACCAGAAGGCCTCGACCTGGATCGTGCAGGCCAATTCGATGATCACCACCTTCTCCGTCTTCGGCAGCGAATTCACGCTGTTGCCGGCGCAGATGCAGGCGCTCAATCCCCTGCTGGTGATGCTGCTCATCCCCTTCAATAACTTCGTGCTGTTCCCGCTGCTCGAACGCATCGGCTACACCCCGACGCCGCTGCGCCGCATGACGGCCGGTATCGCCTTCTCGGCCCTGTCCTGGATCGTGATCGGCACCATCCAGGTTTCGATGGACGCCGGCACGCCGACCTCGATGGCCTGGCAGATCCTGCCGTATGCGCTGCTGACGATGGGCGAAGTGCTGGTCTCGGCCACGGGTCTCGAATTCGCCTACAGCCAGGCCCCGGCCTCGATGAAGGGCGCGATCATGGCCCTGTGGTACCTCGCCGTCACGGTGGGCAACCTGTGGGTGCTGGTCGTGAACGCGGCCGTCAAGAACGACGCGGTGCTCGGGACGATCAGGGAATCCGGGGTCGGCGTGATCGCCTTCCAGATGTACTTCTTCGCGGCCTTCGCGCTCCTTGCGGCGGCGGTGTTCGGGTGGTACGCGAAGCGCTACAAGATGGTCGATCACTACCGCAGCACGGGTAGCGCGAAGGCGCCGGTGGCGGCCAAGGCGTGATGCGGTAGCCGCTTTGGATGAGAAGACGCCCGCATTGCGGGCGCTTTTTTTCGTCGGCGCCGTGCGTCGACAATCCGGCACTCCCGGTATATTTCGAGTGACCGATGACGTCGAATGCAGTGAGGACCAAATGCGAACGATGCGAAAAATTGTATTGCTTGGAACGATAGCGCTGTCAAGCGCCTGCACGAGAAGCGCGGCGCCCCCTGCCCCGCCCACCACGGCAGCGGCCAGCACTGCTACCGAAACTGCTTCGTCCGCATCGAACCGGCTCAGTGCCGCAGGGATTGGCGCAATTCGCTTCGGCATGACGCTGGCACAGGCAGAACAGGCCGTGGGCCCCAGGGCGGTATTGCCCGCGCCCTTCGATGCGGCGTGCAGCATGGTGCGCTTTCCTGTGTTACCGAAACTGACGTTCATGGTCGAAAACGGCATCGTGACGCGCGCCGATGCCGAGCCCGGCGTTGAGAATGCCATGGGCCTTGCGTTCGGCGAGACCCTGGCGCAGATCCGTGCCAGGCATCCCGAGGCCCAGGTCACGCCCCACAAATACGATGAAAACGGTCACTACGTCAGCTTCCCCAGCGCCGACGGTCGCGCCGCCATTATTCTGGAGGCGTCCGGTGGCAAGGTCACCAAGATACGCGCTGGCCTGCAGCCTGCCGTGGCCTATGTCGAAAACTGCGCATAGGCCGATTGCGCGAACGCGCCGTTTCAGACACTGCGCCACGCCGGCAGCATTAACAATGCCCAGATATCCATTCGAGCAAATCAGTGAAGCCTGTATCGACGCCGGCTTGGGACAACAGCCTACTTGCCTGCCCACGGTGATGGGTTTGATGCTTGAAAAAGTGCAGGAGCAAGGCGCCAACATTCTTCTTGCAGTCGCCACGCGCGTTCCGGTACGCGAGCGGCTGCGCCAGGTCGCCATTCGACAACTCCGCCGCCAGCGCTTCGATGATCGCATCGCGGCGCACGCAATGCTCCAGCAGCGAATCCAGGTCGTCGCTATCGCAATGGGCAAGACTGGCGGGAGCGGCAATGGCAACCATTGCCCTCAACGAAGATAGGCCTGACGGATGCGCCATGAATCGGCGCAGCCAGATCGTGTCGCCAGCGACAACATGATTCAGGGTGCCAGGTACCGAGCCAAAAAAGGCCCCTTGCTGGGCGCCCGGCACGTCCTTTGCGACGACCGAAACCGGGAGCGCCATCCTTCAGGCCCGCTAGTAAAATTACATCGATCACTCTGCCAATCCAAGCTATCCTTTGGGCTGCGCTCTTGCACCCGTAGCTAAATTACGAGAATTTCCGCTCTTGCCATGACCCATACCATTCGCCCCATCGCCTTCGCCGTTGCCGCCATATTCGGCGGCCCGGCCCACGCCGCCATTGCCCTGCAAGCCTGCGACACCCCTTCCTTCGCCACCATCCTGCACGCCGCGCCGGGCAAGCTGGAAGCGCGCGCCGTCTGGCTCGACCGCCGCCTCGCCAAGTGGCCGGGCATGGCCGCCGACGGGCGCTTCCGGCTCTACCACTCCCCCACCGGCGCGATCGTCGCAGCCACGGGCGCCAAGGTACAAGGCGCGGCAGGAGCGCTCGACCTGACCGTGCACGCGGGTGAGGTGCCCGCGCAAGCTGCGCAGCGCTTCAAGTACGTCGCCGCCGGCCCGGTACTGGCCCTGAACGATGCCGACTTGCCCCGCGTCGCCCGGCTGCACCGCGAACAGCTGGTGCTGGTACGCGAAGACGCGAATGGCGCCGTCCTCGCCGCCACGCGCTTGCAAGCCGCCGGCGCCCTCGACGACCTGTACGCCGCAGCGCAGGACATCCCTGACCTCGGCGCCGCGCCGCGCGCCGGCGCTACCGCCTTTACACTGTGGGCGCCGACCGCGCAGCAGGCCGCCGTCTGCGTCTACGACAAGGGTACAAGGAAGGCGAGCGCCATCCATCCGCTCGCCTTCGACGCCGGCACCGGCGCCTGGAGTACAAGCGTTCCCGCCAACCTCTCCGGCAGCTACTATAAATACGCCGTCGACGTGGTCGCCGACGGCGCCGGCCTGGTGCGCAACTTCGTCACCGACCCGTATTCCGTCAGCCTGAGCACGGACTCGAAGCGCAGCTACATCGCCGACCTCGACGCCGCCGCCCTGAAACCGACAGGCTGGGACGCGCACCGCGCACCGGACACCGTCAAGGCGCAGGCCGACATGACGGTCTACGAACTGCACGTGCGCGACTTCTCGCGTGACGATCCGAGCGTGCCACTCAAAAAGCGCGGCAAGTACTCGGCCTTCGGCGAAGCCGGTTCGCACGGCATGCGCCATTTGAAAATGCTGGCCAGTGCCGGCCTGACCGACATCCACCTGCTGCCCGTCTACGACATCGCCAGCGTGCCGGAGAAGAACTGCGCGCGTCCCGCGCCGCAAGGCGCAGCCGACAGCGAGCGCCAGCAGGCACTGGTCGAAAAGACCGCGCACACCGACTGCTACAACTGGGGCTACGACCCGTTCCACTACAACGCGCCCGAAGGCAGCTATGCCAGCGATGCGGCAGACGGCGCACGCCGCATCGTCGAACTGCGCGAGATGGTGATGAACCTGCACCGCGCCGGCCTGCGCGTCGGCTTGGACGTGGTCTACAACCACACCTTCGCCGCCGGCCAGAAAGAGCAATCGGTGCTCGACCGCGTCGTGCCCGGCTACTACCACCGGCTGGACGCGGCCGGTGCCGTGACCCAGTCGACCTGCTGCGACAACACCGCGACCGAAAACACGATGATGGGTAAGCTCATGATCGAGTCCAGCGTTCTGTGGGCGAAGCACTACCGCATGGACTCCTTCCGCTTCGACCTGATGGGCCACCAGCCGCGCGCGGCCATGGAGCGCCTGCAGACGGCGGTGAACCAGGCCGCCGGCCGCCACGTGCAGCTGATCGGAGAGGGCTGGAATTTTGGCGAAGTGCAGGATGGCGCGCGCTTCGTGCAGGCCTCGCAGCTGTCGCTGAACGGCAGCGGCATCGGCACTTTCAGCGACCGCGCACGCGATGCGGCGCGCGGCGGCAGTGCCGGCGACGCGGGCGAAGCGGCGATCAGGCAGCAGGGCTATATCAATGGCCTGGTGTATGACGCAAATGCGAAGGCAGGGGAACGTCCGCGCGAAGACTTGCTACGCGCCGCCGACATGATCCGCGTGGGCCTGGCCGGCACCGTGCGCAGCTACCCGCTGGTGAACTACGACGGCGTCACGCGCAAGCTGGAGGCCATGCGCTACGGCGGCCAGCCGGCCGGCTATGCCAGCGCGCCGGGCGAGACCGTCA
Organism: Massilia sp.; assembly: GCA_031398335.1. Taxonomy (GTDB): domain Bacteria; phylum Pseudomonadota; class Gammaproteobacteria; order Burkholderiales; family Burkholderiaceae_D; genus Telluria. Next base: position 45,919 of record JANNNC010000057.1, on the reverse strand, counting down.
ACTATGTCGAGAACCACGACAACCAGACGCTGTACGACGCCAATGCGCTCAAGCTGCCGCTGGACACTTCGACCGCCGACCGCGCGCGCGTCCAGGTACTGGGGCTGGCAACGAACGCCTTCAGCCAGGGCGTGGCCTACTTCCACGCCGGCGCCGAGATCCTGCGTTCCAAGTCGCTGGACCGCAACAGCTTCAATTCGGGCGACTGGTTCAACCGCCTCGATTGGACCTACCAGAGCAACCACTTCGGCACCGGCCTGCCGCCACGGCCGGACAATGCTAAGGACTGGCCGCTGTTCCAGCCGCTGCTGGCCAATCCCGCGCTGCGCCCGAAGCCGGCAGACATCGCCTTCACCCGCGACGCCTTCCGCGACCTGCTGGCGATCCGCAGCAGCTCGACGCTGCTGCGCCTGCGCACGGCCGACGAGGTGGCGCAGCGCCTGCGCTTCTTTAACGTCGGTCCGCAGCAGGAGCCGACCGTGATCGCCGCCCACCTCGATGGCCGTGGTTACGCGGGCGCCGGTTTCACGGGTATCCGTTATTTCATCAACGTCGACAAGGTGGCGCACGCCGTCACCGACGAGCAGGCGCGCGGCAAGCGCCTGCGGTTGCATCCGGTGCATGGCGCGCCGGCGGCGGGCGACAAGCGGGCCGCGCAAGCACGCTTCGACAGCGCGAACGGCAGCTTCAGCATTCCCGCGCGCACGGCGGTGGTCTTCGTCGAGGACTGAAGTCGCGAGTAAGGTGCAACTGTTGACCAAAGCCAAGCGAGCGCCCCAGCGCAGCTTGGCTTTTTCAATATGCTCCATAAATAATCCATTTACCAAACGTTTACCAATCCGACGCTCAGCTTCAATCAGATCCTCGGGCGCGCGTACGAATCAGCCGGGGTATCGGCAGGAGCGCTGGCCTTGCGCGCGGCATGACCAAGAAACCCGGGGAGCTGGCGTTGATGCGTGAGGCGGGCCGCCTGCTGGCGTCCGTGTTCGGCATGCTCGACCGCACGGCCTTGAACGGCATGACGACCTTGCAGGTCGATGCCCTGGTCGAAAAGTTCATCGTCGACGACCTGCAATCGCGGCCGGCCAGCAAGGGCCAGTACGGCTATGGCTTCGTATTGAATGCCTCGATCAACCACGTGGTCTGCCACGGCGTGCCGTCAGCAATCGATGTGCTGCAGGGCGGCGACATCGTCAACCTCGACATCACGCTCGAGAAGAACGGCTTTATCGCGGACTCGAGCAAGATGTACCCCATTGGCGACATCGGCTGGGCGATCGAACGCCACGCCAAGCGCAACGGCTGCTCGGTGGTGCGCGAATACTGCGGCCACGGCATCAGACGCGAGATGCACAAGGCGCCGCAGGTGCTGCACTTCGGCCAGCGCGGCGCCGGCCTGCCCCTGCGCGAAGGCATGGTGTTGTCGATCGAGCCGATGCTCAATCGCGGCGGCAGGAGCGTGCGCACCGAGGCCGATGGCTGGACGGTCGTTACCCGCGACGGGTCGCTGTCGGCGCAGTTCGAGCATACCGTCGCCGTCACGGCATCCGGCGTGGCGGTACTGACGCTGCGGCCTGAGGAAATGGGTATGATGAGATAAACTTATCGTTCGAACGATCATCCGAATCGCCACCCAGGAGACCCGCACCATGCTTGATCGCCCTGTCGATTTCTGGCCGCGCACCCTGCCGCGGCACCTGACGGTCCCCGCGACCAATCTCGTCTTCAACCTGGATGTCTCGGCGGCGCGCTACCCTGACAAGCCGGCCATCATCTTCTACGACACACCCCTCACCTACGCCGACCTGAAGAACGAGGTCGAACTGGTGGCCGGCTACCTGGAGAAGGAGTGTGGCGTCGAACGCGGCGACCGCGTCCTGCTCTACATGCAGAACAGCCCCCAGTTCGTCATCGCCTACTACGCGATCCTGCGCGCGAACGCCGTCGCGGTGCCGGTCAATCCGATGAACCTCACCGAGGAACTGCGCCACTACGTCAGCGACACGGGCGCCTCCACCATCTTCGTGCCCCAGGATCTGGTTAAACAGGTCGCGCCGTTGGTCGGCCCGGGCTTGCGCCACGTGCTGGTAGCCACCTACTCCGACCACCTGACACGAGCGACCGACCTCGACGTCCCCGAGTTCGTCGCCGCGCCGCGCCGCCCTGTGGAGGGCGAAGGGGTGGTGCCGTGGCGCGACATGCTGGCGCGCGGATGCCGGCCGGGCGCGCTCAGCGCCGGCCCGGACGACCTGTGCGCCATGCCCTACACTTCCGGCACTACCGGCCTGCCGAAAGGCTGCATGCACACCCACCGCAGCGTGATGTACAACGCCGTGGCCGGGATGCAGTGGTTCGGCGCGCAGCAGGATTCGGTCGCGCTCAGCGTCCTGCCCCTGTTCCACGTGACGGGCATGCAGGGCGGGATGAACGGGCCGATCTTCATCGGCGGCACCGTCGTCCTGATGGCGCGCTGGGACCGCGACACGGCCGCCGAATGCATCCGGCGCCACCGCATCAACGCCACCCAACTCATCTCCACGATGGTGATCGACCTGCTCTCAAGTCCCCGCATCGACAACTATGACCTGTCGAGCATCACGCGCCTCTCGGGGGGCGGCGCGGCCATGCCGGACGCGATCGCGCAAAAGATGCACGACCTGCTCGGCATCGATTACGTCGAGGGCTACGGCATGTCGGAGACGATCGCGCCGACCCACATCAACCCGTCCGAGCGCACGAAAAAGCAGTGCCTCGGCATCCCGATCCAGGACGTCGACGCGCGCGTGGTCGACGCCGATACGCTGCGCACGCTCGGCGTGGGCGAAGTCGGCGAAATCGTCGTGCACGGCCCGCAGGTCATGCAGGGCTACTGGAACAACCCGCAGGCCACAAGCGACACATTTGTCGACATCGACGGCAAGCGCTTTTTGCGCACCGGAGACATCGGCACGGTCGATGAGGACGGCTATTTCTTCATGGTCGACCGTCTGAAACGCATGATCAATGCTTCGGGCTACAAGGTGTGGCCGGCCGAAGTGGAGGCGCTGATGTACCGGCATCCGGCGATTCGCGAAGTGTGCGTGGTGTCCGCCTTCGACGCGCGCCGCGGCGAGACCGTGAAAGCGGTCGTCGCGCTGAAGGACGGTTTTGCCGGCCGCGTCACTGAGGCCGAGATCATCGACTGGGCGCACCAGAACATGGCGGCCTACAAGAGCCCGCGCATCGTCGAGTTTTGTGACGCCCTGCCGAAGTCGGCGACGGGGAAAGTGCAGTGGCGGGCCTTGCAGGAGAGGCGGACCGGCTGACGCTACACCAGCCAGCGCCAGATCCCCGCCGCCCAGCCGGCCAGCGGGATGTGCGCCCAGGTGGCCAGGAGCCAGAGCACGATGCCGCCGCCGATCGCATGCGCGCCGAAGCCGCCGAAGCGTGCCCGCTTCCGGGCAATCGCCGCGAACGGCCAGTAGCTGGTGCGGCTCTCCCAGGCGATCCAGCCCTGCGGGTCCTGGATTGCCTTCTTGCGGTCCTGTAGCGCCGCCCCGACCAGGGCCAGCACGATGATGGCGCCCGCCAGGATGATGTTCCTTTCGACCGGATAGACCAGGATGTGGCAAACGCCCCAGATCGCGAACGACCACATCATCGGGTGGCGCGTCACTGAGTACACGCCGGTTGCCTTGGCCGTCGCCGCGCTCTTGACCGCGCCGGGCAGGGCCGGATTGCGGATGAAGGAGCCGAGCAGCAGGATCGAGGCGAACAGCATGGCGACGGTCACGACAGCCCACAGGCCGTCGCCCACATTCCATAGCGGGGCTGTCCTGGGGGCGGCTTTGTAGAAGTGGACGGTGGCGCCAAACGTGACCAGGGCGACGGCGGAGTACAAGAGCATGAAGCCCTTCTCTCCGAGCGCGCCCACCAGCGGCCGGCGCAACGGATGGGACAGCAGAAAATGGGTGAGCACGAACGCGCCGGCGGCCGCCGCCAGCACCATCATGGAACCAGACATGGAAGACCACCTTTCGCCGAGTTTCGGTTTTTGCGAGCGCCTTGTTTCGGCACAAGCACATCGCACTGTAGCAAAGAATATCCTTTTATATGTTTGATTTTAGTCGAATGAGATCCTGCCGATGAAAACCTGCCCCTACCTGACCGAGATCAGCCTGAAGCCGTCCGCCGCCGAACATGCGCATCACTGACTTCATCGCCAACCCGCAGCGCATGCTGAAGGTCCTGATTCGGCTGCGGCGAAGGCCGCAGTTCCGACGAGTGGGTCGACTTCAATTTCTACGGCCACCAGGTAGTGGCCCACCTGGCGCCCGACGAAATCAAGCCGGCAGCAACCAACGCGGTCGACGGCGACAACGTGCCGGTGCGGCATTTCGGCGCCATCCTCGCGATGGCCGACTGGGAAGCGCTGGCCGACAAGCTGCGCGCCGCCGGCACCCGTTTCGTCATCGAACCGCACGTCCGCTTCAAGGGCCGGGTCGGCGAACAGGCGACCATGTTCTTCCTCGACCCGTCGGGCAGTGCGCTCGAATTCAAGGCCTTCGGAGATATCAGCCAGGTGTTCGCGAAGTGAGCGGACAGGCAGCGCTTACATATCGAGGTGCGAAATGAGCAGCTTGCGCGCCTCGATATCCCCATCCTGCTCCGCCTGCGCCCCGAGCGAAATCCCGACCGCCATGATGTCGATCAGGAGCAGCTGCAGGATGCGCGAAATCATCGACAGGAAGGTCGTGCTGTCTTCGGCGTGATCGACCACGAGGCAGACGTCGGCCTTCTTCGCCAGCGCCGACTTGCTGCTGGTGATGGCGATCACGCTGGCGCCCACGCGCCGTGCGGCATCGACGGCGCTGAGCAATTCGGGCGCCTGCCCTGCCGTCGAAATGGCGATGACGACGTCGTTCGGTTTCAGCAGTTCGGCAGCCAGCTGGAACAGGTGGGCGTCGCCGTGGGCCGTGGTCGGGATGCGGAAGCGGAAGAACTTGTGCTGGCCGTCGAGCGCGACGACGCGCGCATTGCCCATCGCGTAGAACTCGACCTTGGCGGCATTCTTCAACATCGCAATCGCACGGTCGATCGCATGTACGTCCAGCCCGTCGCGGAATTTCAGGATCGCCGACACCGTGTTGTCGATCACCTTGGCCGACAAATCGTGGGTGCTGTCGCTCATGCGCACCTGGCTGTGGCGCACGGGGATCGAGCCGGTCAGGCTGCCGGCGAATTTCAATTTGAATTCGGCCAGGCCCTGGAAGCCAAGCGAGCGGCAGAAGCGGATCACGGTCGGCTGGCTGACGTCGGCCAGGCGCGCGATCTCGGCGATCGGCTCGGACAAGACCTTCCTCGGATGCTCCAGCACCAGCGCGGCGACGCGCTGTTCGGCCGGCGAGAGTTCATGCTGCAGGTGCTGCACGCGTTCCATCAGCGTGTTGGCGCCGCTGCGCCCGCGCAGGTGTTCGGACAAGATCGTCGACACGCCGCGCAGCGCCGGGTTCGGCGTCATGATGACGTAGGTCGGGATCTGCGCCAGGTAATCCGTAAAACGCCCTTTGGCTTCGAAGCGCGCGCGGAACGGAGACGTTGCGAACCACTGCGCGATGCGCGGCACGATGCCGCCGCCGATAAAAATGCCGCCGAAGGCGCCCAGCGTCACCGCCAGGTTGGCCGCCGCGCCGCCCAGCATGCCGGCGAAGCATTCGAGCACTTCCAGGCAGAGCGCATCGCGTTCCTCGATCGCGCAGGCGACGATCTCGGCGGCCGTGCGCGCGGGAGCTTCGACGGCGTTACGCTCGGCCAGCGCGCGATACACCAGTTCCATGCCGGGCCCGGACAGGATGCGCTCGTTCGACACGTGCGGCCACTCGCGCCAGGCGTACTGCAGGATCGCGAACTCGCGCTCGTCGGATGGCGCGAAGTTCACGTGGCCGCCTTCGCTACCTAACGTGACGAAACCGTCGGCGGTCGGGATCACGCCCGAGACACCGAGACCGGTACCGGCGCCGAGCACGCCCGCCACCGCATGCGGCGCCGGCTTGCCGCCGCCGATCTGCAGGACGTCGCCCGCGCCCAGGCCCGGCAGCGCCATGGCCAGCGCCGTGAAGTCGTTGACGACGACCAGCGTCGACCAGCCCATCGCGCGCCGCACTTCGTCGGTCGAAAACTGCCAGTCGCGGTTGGTCATGCGCACCAGGTCGCCGCTGACCGGATTGGCCATGGCAAAGGCCGCGTGCGTGATGCGCTCGCCCTTCTGCTCGGCCAGGTAGGTATTCAGCAGTTGCACGATGCCGCTGTAGTCGTCGCAGCGCAGGACGGCTGTCTGGCGGAACACGCCAGGCGCCGTCTCGAGCGTGAAGCGGGCGTGGGTGGCGCCGATGTCGGCCAACAGGCGCGGACCGTCGGCGTAGGAGGCACGGCTGGATTTTTGTTCGGTGTCTGGTTCAGTGATCATCGCTGCTTTGCGGCTGGGGATACCTTGGAGCCGCACAGGATAGCATTGTTTGATTGCTACCAAACCAACTGCCTGCCAACTTTCACCAGCCTTGCCGCGCCAGCGAACAACTCACTGCTTTTTTTGCGCCGCCGCGCCCAGGCCTTTCAACAAGGCGGCATGAAAGGCCGCGGGATCCTGCATCTGCGGCGCGTGTCCCATCTCGGGGAAGCTCAACAGCGTCGCTTTTGGAATCGCCCTGGCCGTCTTCGCCGCCAATTCCGGGTAGTTGCCCAGCTTTGGCCGCAGCGCTTCGGGCGCGGCATCCTTGCCGATCGCGGCCGTGTCCTTCAGTCCAATCAGCAGCAGCGTCGGCATCGTCAGCAGCGGGAATTCATAGACCACCGGCTGGGTATGAATCATGTCGTACAGGAGAACGACGGTGCGCCCGTTGGCCTTCCCTTGCGGCGCGATGTCCATGTAGGCCATGTGCAGCTTCGCGCCTTGCGAGCTGAAGTTGAACTGCCTGACGGGCGCGGGATAGGTGAACTCTTCGAGTTCAGGACCGTAGACCGGTTCTTCAGCGGCATGGGCGCTGCCCGGGAAAATCAGGGCAGCCGCTGCGACGAGGCGGGCACAGCGAAAAGTGGTGGCAGGCGTCATGACGGTCTCACGTGGCCGGATCGACAAAGTCTGGTCGAGAATCCGGATGCACGTTTTTAGCGGCCGTGTAATCGTCCTGTCACACACCGCTCCTACGATGAACGGTCGATCACTCTTTCCATTTTTCCCATGCGTGCATTCCCGCTGTTCGCCCGTCGCCTGCTGGCCTTCCATGTGGTCGCTGCCGTCGCCATTCACGCTGCCCATGCCGCTCCTGCGCCAACCGCCCCGCCGAAACTGGTGCTGGTGCTGGTCGTCGACGGCCTGCCGGCCGAGCAGCTGCAGCGCTACCGCGGCCAGTTCGGCCAGGGCGGCCTGCGCCGCCTGATGGATGGCGGCGCCGTGTTCAGCAATGCGCACCAGGCCCATGGCGTCACGGTCACCGCGGTCGGCCATGCCGCCATCCTGTCTGGCGCCTACCCCTACCAGCACGGCGTGGTCGGGAATAACTGGATCGACGGGGCCTCGAAGGCGTCGGTGTACTGCACCGAGGACAGCACCCACACCTACATCGGCGAAGAGACCAAGGCCGGCGACGGCACCTCGCCTGCCCGCTTGCGCGTCGACACGCTGGGCGACCAGCTGCGCTACGCGAGCGGCAACCGCGCCAAGGTCGTCGCCGTGTCCGGCAAGGACCGCGGCGCCATCCTCCTTGCCGGGAAGACCGGCACGGCCTACATGTACATGGACAAGACCGGCAATTTCGCGTCGAGCAGCTATTACATGAAGGCGCATCCGCAATGGGTGCAGCAGTACCATGCGACACGGCCGCAAGACCGCTATTACGGCAAGACCTGGCGCCCGCTGCTGGCCGACGCCGCCTACGCCGACGATGCCCCGGATGACCTGTTCCCGGCCACCACAAGCTCGCCGAACCGCTTCCCGTTTGGCTTTTACAGCGACAGCGGCCAGACCGACGCCGATTATTTCAACCGCCTGAAATCGAGTCCCTACCTGGACGAACTGACCCTGGCGTTCGCACGCGCCGCCGTCGACGGCGAGCGCCTGGGCAGCAACGCCGCCGGCGTCACCGACCTGCTCGGCGTGAGCCTGTCGGCGCACGACTACGTCAACCATGCGTACGGGCCGGAGAGCAAGATGTCGCACGATCACCTGCAGCGCCTGGACCGGATGCTGGCCGATTTCCTCTCCTACCTGGACCGCAAGGTCGGCGCCGACAACCTGCTGGTGGTGCTGACAGCCGATCACGGCTTTCCGAACACGCCCGAATTCGTCAAGGCGAACCAGGGCGACGCCGGCCGCGTCGACACCGCTAAACTGACCGCCGCACTGAACGCGGCCCTGGCCGCGAAGTACGGCATCGAGAAACTGGTGATCGCCCAGTCGGCGCCGAATTTTCATCTGGATTACGCCGCGGTCGACAAGCGCGGCCTGACGCGCGAGGACGTGGAAGCGACGGCGGCCCGCTTCCTGCGCAGCCAGGGAGGCGTGAGCGAGGTGTTCACGCGCAGCCAGTTCGAAGCGGACGCGCTTGGCGCGACCCGCATGGGCACGCTGATGCGCCGCGCCTGGCACCGCGAACTGTCGGGCGACCTGGTCGTGATCACGAAACCGAACTGGTACTTCAGTTCCTCCACCAGCGGCACCTCGCACGGCTCGCCCTACGCCTACGATACCAACGTGCCGCTGGTGCTGAGCGGGCGTAAATGGATCAAGCCCGGCTACTACGGCCAGTATGCGGAAACAGTCGATATCGCGCCGACCCTGGCCACCGTGCTGCGCGTGCGTCCGCCGGCAGCAAGCGAGGGACGGGTCTTGACCGAATTGCTGCAGACGCCTTGATGAGGTTGGCAAGCTGATGCGATTTGCCGGCCTGCGTTGACGATCGATCGACGGAAAGCTGATCGGAGGACATAGGGGGGACGGCCCCACCCCTGAATATGCGAGCACGCGGCGTGAATGCCGCCCACGCGTTCAACGGGCGGCCGATCATTCGCGCTGCGATACCGCTCAGCCAATCGCCCTGCGCGCCAGCGCCGTATCGTCCGAGAACAAGCCGTCGATCCCGGTCTCGAGATAGCGCCGCATCTCGGCGATCGACCCTGCTTCGTTGCGCGCGTTCGGCCCGGCGCCGTCGCGGAAGTCCGCTGCCAGGAAGGCGTTCTCGGGACGGAAAGTCCAGGCCACGACCTGCAGGCCGGCGCGGTGCGCGTCCGCCACCAGCGTGGTCGGCTTACCCAGCCGCTCGTCCGCCCCGAGCGGAATTACCGCGCGGCTGATCGGTGCGACGACGTCGGCATACAGGGCCATATCGCGCAGGCCGCGTTGCGACACCATCTCGCCATAGCTCAAGCTGCCGCCCGACAGCGCCACGTCGGCCGGCCGCAGCGCATCGTTGCGCCCGCCGGCCAGCACCAGCTGGGCCAGGCGGACCTGGGTCGAGCGCCCCAGCGTCTTGCGCAACGCCTTCAGATTCGCCGTCTCGAACGACTGCACCGTCACCGGCGCGCGCCGCGTGTAGGCATGCGCGTTCAGGGTCGAGACCAGGCGCTCTTCCAGCGCCAGGCCGGCTGCGGCGAACCAGGTCGAATGCTTCAGTTCGGGAATCAAGCCGATCGTGCGGCCGCGCGCCGCCGCTTCCGCCGCGACGAAATCGATCATCTCTTCCAGGCTGACGACCTGGAACTGCCCGTCGCTGGCGCTGCCGCGCATCTTCGGCAGCCGCTCCACGGCGCGCAGCGTTTTCAGTTCGGCGAACGTAAAATCGGAGACGAACCAGCCTTCGTGCGCCTGGCCGTCAATCGTCTTGCGCGTCTTGCGGCCGGCGAAGGCGGCGCGGGTGGCGACATCGGTGGTGTCGGTGATCGCATTTTCGTGGCGCGCAACGAGCACGCCATCCCTCGTGCAGACGAGATCCGGCTCGACGAAGTCGGCGCCGTCCGCAATCGCCTTGGCGTAGGCCGCCAGCGTATGTTCGGGATACAGGGCGCTGGCGCCGCGATGTGCGCATACCATGGGCGCCGCGTTTCGATCGAGACGCGGCGGCGCCGGCTGCGCGCGCGTCAGGCCCGGCAAGACCGCCAGCACAAGGCCGGTGCCCATGCCGCGCACCAGCAGGCGCCGCGCCGGGCTGGCGGGCAGAAGGCGCGCCATCAAATGTCCGCCTTCAGCGTGAAGAAGCCCATGCGCGGCGGGATCGGGTACGTGGCATAGCTGCCGCTGGCCTGGCCGACGTTTGGCTGAAGTACTCCCTTGCGGTCGGCCAGGTTGGTGACGTTCACGCTCCAGCGCATGTTCTTCAGGTAGGCGGTCGAAAACGGCACTTTACCCGAGACGTTCAGGCCGAGCAGAAAATAGCTCGGCACATAGAGGTCGTTGGTATAGGTCGCATAGCGGCGGCCGACGAAGTCGCCCGACAGCGCGAATTCGAGATCGGCGCCCGGCTTGAAGGTGGCGACGAACTTGTTCATCCACTTCGGCGTGTTCGGCACGGTCTTGCCGGCGGTCGGAACCACCGTGGTGCCGGACAAATAGCTGTCCTGGTAGGTGGAACGGTTGTAGGAGACGGCATCGTAAAACGTGAACATGCGCCCGAAGTGGAAGCTGCCACCGAGGTCGACGCCGTCGGTCTTGACGCTGCCGACGTTCGACAAAATGGTGGTGCCGCCGGCGAACGAGGTGATGATCGGGTTCGAGCTGATCGCCAGCTGGCGGTCGCTGAAGTTCACGTGGTACAGCGTCACCTGGCCGTCGAAGGCGCTCAGGGGACCGAGGTCGAGCGTGCGGGTGTCGCGCAAGCCCAGCTCGTAGGTGACCGAGGTTTCCGGTTTCGCGGTCGCCTTGAAGTAGTCGAAGGCCGGCTGCGAGGACAGGCTCCAGGGCGAATTGCCGCCGCCACCGTAGGTCACGAACTGGCGCATGTTCTTCTGGATGTTGGCGAACAGCTGGTCGTGGCGGCTAATGTCCCAGCGCGCGCCGACCTGCGGCAGGAACCATTTTTTGGTGGTGATCTTCCCTTCCGGCAGGCCTTGCGAGCCGCCGCTGAGCGCCGCCGGCAGCTGCTGCACCGGGAACACGCCTTCGGCAAACTGCAGGCTCGATTTGAAGCCGCCCTGCAGCGTGAAGTCCGGGCGCAGCTTCCATTCGTCCTGCAGGTGGAACTGGACGACCTTGTTGTCGATGTCGCTGCCGTACTGTGTGATGAGCGGGTTCGACGGACGCTGGTAAGGCGTGCTCGGGTTGTTGACGTCGAGCGCATACCAGCGGCGGTAGGCGCCCGAGTTGTTATGCTCGAACCAGAGCCCCGTCTGGATGCGGTGCGTGCCCAGGTCCCAGCGCAAGGTGGAGATGGCGCCCTGCCGGTTGATCTTGTACTCGGTGGTGCGGGTCGCGTAGCCGGAGTTGCCGAACACCGTTTTCAGATCCTGGTTCGGGTAGTAGACCCGGAACAGCGCCGGCAGGCCGGCCTGGTTGATGGGGCCGGCCACCACGCCGACGCCGTCGTTGTGGTGGAAATAGTACTGGTTGCTCCAGGTGAGGTCGTCGCTGAGGAAGGCTTCGTACTTCACATAGGCCAGTTTATCCGTGCGCTGGGCGTCGCTGTAGTAGTTGCGGAAGTTCGCGCCCACGGCTGCAGGCGGCGCGCCGGTGCGGTCGAGGTAGGCCAGCGCGGCGGCGAAGTCCGGGTACAGGAAAGGCCGCGTGTAAGGCGAAGCCAGGCCGGCCTGGTGCAGGCTCGAATCCTCGTTCGGCTCGATCTTGTCGGACCAGTCGGCAAAGATCGTCAGCTTGCCATGCTCGCCCTGGTGCACGAACTTGGCGTTGACCTGGTCGTTGCTCTGGCGGCCGTTGAAATCCCAGGCCTTGGCTTCATGGTGCAGACCGGAGAGATAAAAACTGTTGCCGCTGCCAAGGTCGCCTGAATCGAAGCGCACGAAGCTGCGGCTGGCCTTGTGGCTGCCGACGGTTTGCTGCAGGTTGACGTTGCGGCGCGCCAGCGGATCGCTCGAATAGGTCTCGATGGTGCCGCCCAGGTTGCTGGTCGAGGGCGTACCGAGGTCGCCGGCGCCGGTCGAGAGCACGACGCTGCGCACGTTTTCGCTGGTGACGGCGCGCTGCGGCGCCAGGCCGTTGTAGTTGCCGTACTGCTGGTCGCCGAGCGGCACGCCATCCATCGTGTAGCCGAGCTGCTGGCCGTTAAAGCCGTGCACGAACAGCGACAGGTTCTGCTCGTTGTTGCCCCACGGGTCAGCGGTCTGGAAGCTGACGCCGGGCAGCGCCTGCAAGGCTTTCAGCGGATTCGCGCCCGGCATCACCTTCTGGATCTCGGTGCCGGACATGGCCACCGTCGAGCGGGTCTTGCGCGTCGAGATCTCGACCGTGGCCACGGCGCCGGGCGGCGTGGTGTCCTGGACCGCCGGCGCTTCAGGCGCGGCCGGCGTCTCCTCGATCCGGGCGGCGTGCGCCAGGGAGACGCACAAGGCGGAAGCAGCAATGGCGATCAGGGAAGGACTCTGCGAAGTGAAATTCATCGGGCAAGGGTCATGGGACGGTTATCAGTGACCGAAACAGTAACCTTGCTCGATGACTAAGACATGACGGCTCCGTGACCGCTTGATGACTCAGCCGTTATGGCGTGGACAAGCTCACTCCTGCCCGATCAGCACCACCGGATAGCGCGCATCGAACTGCACCTTGCCGCCCTTGACGACCGCCGTCTTCCCCGAATACCAGTCGCGCACGGTCTGGCCATCCATGAACACGCCCGTCACGGGCACGGCGGTCGGCTTGTCGACCGGCAGCCCGAGCGCGACGACCACGCGGTCGGTCACGTCGCCCTTCTCCCAGGTGCGCTTGAAGGTGTACGGATAGTGCTGGATCATGCGGTGCACGCCGGCGCCGACCGCGGGATGGGCCTCGCGGAATTTCCCGAGCCTGGCCCAGTGTTCGCGCACGTCGCGCACGCGGTTCAGGCCGCGCTGGGCATTCGAGGCCAGCTCGTCCCAGTTCATGAACGAGCGCAGCGTGGCGTCGCCCTCGGCGCCGTCGATCTTCAACAGGCGCGCGGTTTCGTCGCCGTAGTAGATCTGCACCGCGCCGGGCGCGAGCAGCAGCTTGTTCGCCGACTCGTAGGGCCGCTGGCGCAACGCGTCGTAGGGCTGGCCGTCGTCGTGCGAGCTGAGGTAGTTCAGCACCGAATAGCCTTTCATCGGGCCTTGCAGCGCCTGCGAATACGCGCTGAACAGCTGCTCGTAGCTCTCGACCGCATCCGTCTTCATCGCGAAGTTGATCAGGCTGTCGAAGCCCTGCGCCGGATAGTCGACCATCAGGCCGCCCAGGTCGTAGGCGCGGCCGTGCTTGATGGCGTAGCCGTAGACTTCGGCCGTCATGTAAAACGGCGTATCGCCCAGCTTCTTGGTCGGGTTGGCCTTTTTCCAGTCTTCGAAGGCGCCGCTGGCGACTTGTTTGAGGTCTTTCCACACGCCCGGTTCGGTATGCTTGACGGTGTCGGCACGGAAGCCGTCGATGCCGTATTTGCGTACCCAGTCGGCATGCCATTTGACCAGGTAGTAGCGCGGCGCGCGTGGGTAGCCGGTGCGCTTGAAGAAAGCGTCGAGCTCTTTCACTTCGCGTTCGTAGCGGCCCTCTTTCTTCCACTTGGCGACCAGGGCGGGCGGCAGCGCCACCGGCTGGTCGCTGTTGGTGAGGATGTCCGGCAGGTTTTTCACGAGCGTGCAGTCGATGGTCGTGCGCGTGTCTTTATAGGTGCAGGTCGGGCCGGTACGCACCCACTCGGCCGGCCAGACCGGGTCAAGCCCGGTGACCGGACCGGTATGGTTCAGCACCACGTCGAACAGCACGCGCAGGCCATTGGCGTGGGCGGTGTCGACCAGGGTGCGCAAGTCTTCCTCGGTGCCGAGGTTGGCGTCGATCGCGGTGAAATCGCGCGCCCAGTAGCCGTGGAAGCCGTAGCTCTTGCCGGTGCCCTCGTCGGTGCCGGCATGGATCTGCTCGACCGGCGGCGTGATCCAGAGCGCGGTCACGCCCAGCTCCTTGAAATAGCCCTCCTTGATCTTGGCTGTGATGCCGGCGAAGTCGCCGCCCATGAAACCGCGCAGGATGGCCGCATCGTCCTTGCGGCCATAGGCATGGTCGTTATCCGGATTGCCGTTATTAAAACGGTCCGTCAGGAGAAAATAGACGGTCGCGTTCTCCCAGACGAAGGGCTTGCTCGGCGCTGCCCAGGGCGCGGGGGCCGCGTTCGCCACGTCGGTCGCGCCAAAGGCAAACATCAGGGAGACGGCAAGTGCGGGTAGTTTCATGGAATTCCTGTAAGGGTGGATCAGGTGACGATGCTCGGCTGCTCGCGTCCGGTACGCTGGCGCAGTGCGGACAGGCCGTCCGCAATCGCCACCAGGCTGGACAAGGCTTGCTGGGTGTCGAGCTTGTGGCGGGCCGGGTCGGCTTCGTAGCGTTCGAGGTAAAGACGGATGGTGGCGCCTTCGGTGCCGGTGCCTGACAGACGGAAGACGATGCGCGAGCCGTCGGTCATGATGATGCGCACGCCCTGATTCGATGCGACCGAGCCGTCAACCGGGTCGGTGTAGACGAAATCGTCGGCCACAGCCACGCGGTACTCGCCCAGCGTCTGGCCGGCCAGTTCGGGGAGTTTTTCGCGCAGCGCCGTCATCATGGCGTCGGCGGCGCCGGCATCGACGGCTTCGTAGTCGTGGCGCGAATAGTAGTTGCGTCCGAAACGGGCCCAGTGTTCGCTCACCAGCTGCTCCACCGACTTGCCGCTGGCGGCCAGCATGTTCAGCCAGAACAGCACGGCCCACAGGCCGTCCTTTTCGCGCACGTGGCTTGAGCCGGTGCCGTAGCTCTCTTCGCCGCACAGCGTGACCATGCCGGCATCCATCAGGTTGCCGAAGTACTTCCAGCCGGTCGGCGTTTCGAAGCAGGAGATGCCGAGCGCGTCGGCCACGCGGTCGGCCGCCATCGAGGTCGGCATCGAACGGGCGATGCCCTCGATGCCGCCCGCGTAACCCGGCGCCAGCCTGGCGTTGGCGGCGATGATGGCGAGGCTGTCCGACGGCGTGACCGCGAGGCCGCGCCCGACGATCATGTTGCGGTCGCCGTCGCCATCCGATGCCGCGCCAAAGTCGGGCGCATCGGGACCCTCCATCAGGGATATCAATTCGGCCGCGTTGACCGGGTTCGGGTCCGGATGGTGGCCGCCGAAGTCTTCCAGCGGTTCGCCGTTGATGACGGTGCCGGCCGGGGCGCCAAGCACGCCTTCGATGATCGCCCTGGCGTACGGCCCGGAGACGGCGCACATGCCGTCGAATTTCATCTTGAAACCGCGCTGGAACAGTGCGCGGATGGCGTCGAAGTCGAACAGGCGTCCCATCAGTTCGGCGTAGTCGGCCACAGGGTCGATGACCTCCACCTGCATGCCGTCCAGTGTCGAGCTGCCGATGGCGTCGAGATTCACGGGCGCCGCGTCGCTGATGCGGTAGCCCGACAGCGACTGCGTCATGGCGAAGATCGCCTCGGTGATTTTTTCGGGCGCCGGGCCGCCGTTTTCGATGTTGTACTTGATGCCGAAGTCGCCGTCCGGGCCGCCGGGATTGTGGCTGGCCGAGAGCACGATGCCGCCAAAGGCGCCGTGCTTGCGGATCACGCAGCTCACCGCCGGGGTCGAGAGGATGCCGCCCTGTCCGACCAGCATGCGCGCCACGCCGTGGGCGGCGGCCATGTGCAGGATCGTCTGGATCGCGTCGCGGTTGAAATAGCGGCCGTCGCCGCCCACCACCAGGGTGCGGCCGGCGCAGTCGCCCAGGGTCAGGAAAATCGCTTCGACAAAATTCTCAAGGTAACCCGGTTGCTGGAACTCGGTCACTTTCTTGCGCAGGCCGGAGGTGCCTGGACGCTGCCCGGCAAATGGCGTCGTTGCAACGGTCTGAATCGTCATGCTTCGCTCCTGTAATGAATGCGCGTCGTTTGTTGATAAAACGTTACGATACGACAGGAGCGAAAAGCATGGCGCAGGGTTTAGCTGCTTGCCTTGGGGGCGTTATCGGTCACCGCCAGCGTCAGCAGCGCGGCCAGCAGCATGCAGCCGCCGCCCAGCGCCAGGGTCTGCACCGTGTGGCCATTGAAAAATTCGCGGGTGACGAAACCGAGCAGCAGGCCGCTGACGATCTGCGGAATCACGACGAAGAAGTTAAACAGGCCCATGAAGTAACCCATGCGCTTGGCCGGCAGCGCGCCCGCCAGGATCGCATACGGCATCGTCAGGATGCTGGCCCAGGCGATGCCGACGCCGACCATCGGCAGCATCAGCATTTCTTTACTGTCGATGAAGACGATGCTGGCCAGGCTGATGCCGCCGACGGCCAGGCAGGTGGCGTGCACGGTCTTGCGGCTGGTGGCGCGCGCAAAGATCGGCAGGATGAAGGCGGCCAGCGCCGAGACGCCGCTGTAGACCGCGAACATGATGCCGACCCAGTTGCCGGCGTCCTGGAAAGCGGCCGACTGGGCGTCGCGGGTGCCGTAGACCGAGTCGGCGATTGCGCTGCCGGTGTAGATCCACATCGCGAACAGGGCGATCCAGGTGAAGAACTGGACGAAGGCCAGCTGCACCATCGTCTTGGGCATCCTGGCGAAGCCGCTCATGATCTCGGTGAAGGCCACGCCCAGGTTGCGTGCGTGTTTGCGCTCGGTGTTGAACGCGTCCATGTCGGCCGGCGGCAGTTCATCGGCCGTGAACACGGTCCAGCTGACGGCGGCCATGAACACCAGCGCGCCGGCGTAGAACGAATAGCGCACGGTCTCCGGAATGCTGCCGTCGAGCGGCACGTTCGAGACACCCATGCTGGTGAAGATGGTCGGCAGCAGCGAGGCGATCACCGCGCCGCAGCCGATGAAGAAGGTCTGCATTGCATAACCGGCGGTCTGCTGCGAAACGTCGAGCTTGTCGCCGACAAAGGCGCGGAACGGCTCCATCGAGATGTTGATCGCGGCGTCCATCAGCCACAGCACGGCGACGGCCATCCACAGCACCGAGGAATTCGGCATCAGGAACATCGCGATCATCGCCAGCAGCGCGCCGACGAAAAAGAACGGACGGCGGCGGCCCCATTTCGGGTGCCAGGTATTGTCGCTCATGTAGCCGACGATCGGCTGCACCAGCAGGCCCGTGACGGGCGCGGCGAGCCAGAACAGCGCCAGGTCGTCGGGGTTCGCGCCAAGGGTCGAGAAGATGCGGCTGGTGTTGGCGTTCTGCAGTGCGAAGCCGAACTGGATGCCGAAGAAGCCGAAGCTCATGTTCCACAACTGCCAGAACGACAGGCGCGGTTTGAGCGTCTTGGTATGCATGTCCATCTATGTCCCCAATGGCCCGGGTTCAGCGGGCTCCGTGTATGTGTGGCAAACGCGCCACGTGCCGCCGTCGACACCCGGCGCGATGCAAGGGGTCGGGTAAGGAGCTGGGGAGCGTTCCCGTCCGAAGGCCATGAGGACGGGCTGTTACAAGGTGAATTTGTAGCAAAATAACATGGCGTTTTCCGAGTGTCAATTCGAATAATGCATAGTAAAATCGCCACGCTCGTACGGTTTATGGCGGGCTTTGTAGTCAAACAACACATAACAACACGGAGACAACGATGCTCGACATGCAGCGCCGGCTGAGCAATTCCTTTTACGCCCTGACCAGCCTGCCGGCCACGGCCATGGGCTTCGCCTTGTGCATCCAGATTTCGGCGCTCAGCTGGCTGCTGAGCACCAAGTACCACCTCGACATCCACGAGATCGGCATCGTCTGGGCCGCCGGCCCATTGGCGGGCATCCTCGGCCAGGTGATCATCGGCTTCATCAGCGACAAGACCTGGTTCTGGGGCGGCCGCCGGCGGCCCTTCATCCTGATCGGCGGCGTGCTGGCCGCCCTGTCCGTGTTCCTGCTGCCGCGCATCGAGGTCGTCGCCGATTTGCTCGGCATCGGCAACCTGCTGATCGTCGCCGTGATCATCGCGCTGACGCTCGACCTGTCGATCAACATCGGCTTCAATCCGACGCGCTCCCTGATCGCGGACGTGACGCCGGATGGCGAGGCGCGCACGCGCGGCTATACCTGGATGCAGACCATCTCGGGTTTCTGGGGCGTGATGGCGTATCTGATCGGCGCCTTCATCGACAACTACACGCTGATCTCGGTCGGCGTGGTGCTGGTGCTGGTGTTCTCGATCCTGCCGGTGCTCTTGATCGAAGAGCCGCGCGCACTGGTCGCCCCGGATGCCGTTGCTGCAACCAGCACCGACTGGCCGCAACTGTGGCGCCTGTGGACGGCGCACGCCTTTACCTGGTTCGGCGTGCAGGCGATGTTCGTCTACATCATCTCCTTCATCCAGCAGCACGTGGTGACGCCGGGCGCGACCGCCGAACAGGCGGCGGCGCAATCGGGCCACGTGATCGCGATTTCGTTCGCGGTGATGAACGTGGTCGGCTTCCTGCTGCCGGCGCTGGTGCTGGCGCCCCTGGTGACCCGTTTCGGGCGCGTGCGTACGCAGTCCGCCTGCATCGGCATCATGGCCCTGGCCTACTTTGCGATCGCCCTGTTCGCGCGCTCCCCAGGCGCCCTGTATGTGCTGATGGGCGTGGTCGGCATCGGCTGGGCGGCGGTGGTCAGCCTGCCGTTCGCGATCATGAGCGAGAAGGTCGACAAGAGCCGCATGGGCTACTTCATGGGCCTGTTCAACCTGTCGGTGGTGCTGCCGCAGCTGGCCACCACCGTGGTCGGCTTCGCGCTCAATACCGCGGCGGACAAGAACGTCCTGTTCCTGATCTGCGGCGGCTGCCTGGCCGTATCGAGCGTCCTGTGGCTGCTGGTGCGCGACACCAAGGCCGCACCAGCCACCATGCCGGCGCTGGCCGCTTCGCACTAATGACAAATAAAAGAGACTTTTCACATGCGCGCCTCCCTCGTTCTTCTGGCCACGCTCCTCGCCGCGCCTGCCATGGCGGCCGATGTCGCGCCAAGCCCCAAACCGTCGACCGCCCTGCCCGGCGTACGCCTGCTGCCCGGGCAGCTCGCCATCCCCGGTCTGAACCGCAAGCGCCAGGTGCGCCTGTACCTGCCGCCTGGTTACGCGACCTCGACCAAACGCTATCCGGTGCTCTACATGCACGACGCCCAGAACCTGTTCGACGACGCCACGGCCTACGCAGGCGAGTGGAAGGTCGACGAGACGCTCGACGCCCTGAGTAAAGAGGGCAAGCTGGAACTGATCGTGGTCGGCATCGACAACGGCGGCGAGAAGCGCATGACGGAACTGAACGCCTGGGACAACGCGCGCTTCGGACAAGCCGAGGGCCGGCAGTACACGGACTTTGTCGTCAAGACGCTCAAACCGCTGATCGACGCCCGGTACCGCACCCTGCCCGGCCGGTTGGACACCGCCATCATGGGCAGCTCGATGGGCGGCCTGGCCTCGCATTATGCGATCGCCCGGTACCCGCAGGTGTTCGGCAAGGCCGGCGTGTTTTCTCCCGCCTACTGGACGGCGCCGGCGTCCTTCGATTTCGTCGGCAGCCATCCGCTGCCGAAGGATGCGCGCGTCTACCTGCTGATGGGCGAGAAGGAAGGCGAATCGATGGTGCCGGATGTGGAGCGCATGGCGGGCGTGGTGCGCACCAGCGGGCATCCGGTTGATGCCACGGTGTTGAAAATCGTGCCGGGGGCGAAGCACAACGAGGGGTTCTGGAGCGGAGAGTTGCGCGAGGCCTTGTTGTGGATGTTCAAGCCGGGGACGTAACGGCGGGCCGCCGCGCGAACGGTGTGAACGCGTGGGCTCGAGAGCCCACGCGTATGCGGCCAATGCATGTCGATATGTCGCCCCAAAAACGCAAACGGCGAACCGATCCACCGGACCGATTCCCCGCTCATTCCCTACTTGGATAGGTTCTAAGCCGCAACCATTACGCCTTCGGCTTGGCCTTCTTGAACGGCGGCTTGTCCGCCTTGAAGCCCGGCTTCTCGCCCACACGGCGGTCGCCGCCTGCGAACGGCTTCTTGGCGCCGGCAGGCTTCTTCGGCGGCGGCGTTTCGCCGTCGCGCGTGATGTTGAGCTGCTGGCCGGCGACCCAGACGGTCTTCAGGTGGTCGATCAGGTCCGGCGGCAGGTCGGCCGGCAGGTCGAGGGTGCTGAAGTCGTCGTAGATCTCGATGCGGCCGATGTGCTTGGCGTCGATGTTGGCTTCGTTGGCGATGGCGCCAACGATGTTGCCCGGCTTGACGCCATTCGCGTGGCCGACTTCGATGCGGAAGGTCGCCATGCCTTCGTCCGGGGCGCGGGCGACACGCTCCTTCTTGAAGCCGGCGTCGCGCGGTGGACGGGCCGGGCCATCGTCACGCGGCGCACGCGGCAGGCGCTCGACGAAGTCGGTGCGCGCCGGACGCTCTTCCCAGGTCCCCGCTTTCGGTTCGCGGTCCTGCTTTTCCAGCAGCAGCGGCACGTCGCCGCGGCCCAGTTTTGCCAGCGCCGCGGCGATGTCGACCGCCGGCACGTTCTGCTCCTGCTCGAATTCCTCGATCAGGGCGCGGAACTGCTCCAGGCCGCCGGCGGCCAGAGTTTCCGAGATCTGGTCCTTGAACTTGGCGATGCGCACGTCGTTCACGGCCTTGATGGTCGGCAGCGTCAGCTGGGCGACCGTCTGGCGCGTGGCGCGCTCGATGGCTTTCAGCAGGCTGCGCTCGCGCGGCGTGATGAACAGGATCGCGTCGCCGCTGCGGCCCGCGCGGCCGGTGCGGCCGATGCGGTGGGTGTAGCTTTCCGGGTCCGACGGCACGTCGTAGTTGATGACGTGGCTGATGCGCTCGACGTCCAGGCCGCGCGCGGCGACGTCGGTGGCGACCAGGATGTCGATCTTGCCGTTTTTCAGCTGCTCGATGGTGCGTTCGCGCGCCTGCTGGGCCATGTCGCCGTTGATCGCAACGGCGGCGAAGCCGCGCGCCTGCAGCTTGGTCGCCAGTTCTTCGGTACCGAGCTTGGTACGGGCGAAGATGATCATGCCGTCGAAGGGCTCGGCTTCCAGGATGCGGGTCAGCGCTTCGAGCTTCTGCATGCCCGACACCAGCCAGTAGCGCTGGGTGATGTTGTCGGCGGTGCCGGTCTTGGCGGCGACGGTGACTTCGGCCGGGTCGCGCAGGTAGGTCTTGGCGATGCGCTTGATCGCCGACGGCATGGTGGCCGAGAACAGCGCGATCTGGCGCTCCTCCGGGATCTGCTTGAGGATCTGCTCGACGTCGTCGATAAAGCCCATGCGCAGCATTTCGTCGGCTTCGTCGAGCACCAGGGTTTTCAGCTGCGACAGGTCGAGCGAACCCTTTTGCATATGGTCGATCACGCGCCCTGGCGTACCGACGATGACCTGCACGCCGCGGCGCAATGCCTGCAGCTGCGGGCCGTAGCTCTGGCCGCCGTAGATCGGCAGCACGGCGAAGTTCTTCATGTGGGCGGCGTAGCTCTGGAACGCCTCGGCGACCTGGATCGCCAGTTCACGCGTCGGCGCCAGCACCAGCGCCTGCGGCGTGGACTGCTTGGTGTCGATGCGCGCCAGGACCGGCAGCGCGAAGGCCGCGGTCTTGCCGGTACCCGTCTGCGCCTGTCCCAGCACGTCGCGGCCTTCCATCAGCAGGGGAATCGTGGCGGCCTGGATCGGCGACGGCGTCTCGTAGCCGACATCTTTCAGCGCCTTCAGGATGGGCGCGGGGATGTTCAGTTCGGAAAACGTTGGGAGTGGGGTGTCGGACATGGATGACTTTCGAAAAACGATACTAAACCGCTAGTTTACTCCCTCGTCGGGAACGAGCGGGCACAATTTGAAAAACGGCAAAAAACGCAGCCCCATGCGCCATTTGACGCATGGGGCTGATCGAAGGAAATGCTGATTAAATTTTGCGGGCCGCGCAGTGGCGCTTGATGTATTCCTCGTGCGTCGGCATGACGTCAACGCATTTGGCGATCACGCCGCGCACGCTGTCGAGGTACTCGGCGATGTCGGCCTCGGACTGGACGTCGACCAGCGGGTGATAGCGCTCGACCGGCATGTTCTGCCCTTCGAACACCTGGGTCCAGCCGACTTCCGAAAACAGCTCGTTGTCGACCCGGACCACGCGCCCGCCCGCGCGGTACTGGTCCATCTTCTGGCGCAGCGTCTCGGGAATGGCCATGTTCGCGCACTCGCGCCAGTAGGGCGAATCGGTACGCTGGTTCAGGTGGTAGTGCAGCACGATGAAGTCGCGGATGCGCTCGTACTCGAAGCGCGACTGGCGGTTGAACTCCGTGCGCTCGACTTCGTTGAAGCTGCGGTCCGGGAAGAAGTCGACCAGGCGCGAGATCGCCGACTGGATCAGGTGGATGCTGGTCGACTCGATCGGCTCGAGGAAGCCGCCGGCCAGGCCGATGGCGACCACGTTGCGGTTCCAGGCTTGCTTCCTCATCCCGGTCTGGAACTTGATCAGGCGCGGATCGGCCAGCGCCTTGCCGTCCAGGTTCGCCAGCAGCGTGTTGGCCGCTTCGTCGTCGCTGATGAAACGGCTGCAGTAGACGTGGCCGTTGCCAGTGCGGTGCTGCAGCGGGATGCGCCACTGCCAGCCCGATTTGTGGGCCGTCGCGCGCGTGAACGGCGTCATCGCCGCGGCCGATTCGCACGGCACGGCGATGGCGCGGTCGGCCGGCAGCCAATTGGTCCAGTCCTCGTAGCCGGTTTTCAAGGTTTGTTCGATCAGGAGGCCGCGGAAGCCCGAGCAGTCGATGAAGAGTTCACCGCCGACGCTGCTGCCGTCTTCGAGTTCGACCGCGGTGATGAAGCCGTCGCCCTCGCGCTGGGTGGCGCGCAAAATCTTGCCTTCGATGCGCTGCACGCCGCGCGACTCCGACAGCTTGCGCAGGTAGCGCGCATACAGGCTGGCGTCGAAGTGGTAGGCGTAGGCGATGTCGGCCAATGGAGAATTCGGCACGTCGTGGCGCGCCGGCATGAACCTGCCCGCCTTGGCCGCCATGCGCGCGATCGAATACTCTTCCAACGGCGCGGCTTTGCCGAGGCGGCGCATCTTGAGCCAGTACTGCTCGAAGGGCACCGTCGCCAGGTCCTGGCCGAGGCGCCCGAAACCGTGCATGTAGCGTTCGCCCACGCGACCCCAGTTCACGAACTCGACGCCGAGCTTGAAGCTGCCCTGGGTCTCGCGCATGAAGTCCTGTTCGTCGATGCCGACCACACGGTTGAAGCGCTGGATCATCGGAATGGTCGCTTCGCCGACGCCGATGATGCCGATCTCGTCCGACTCGACGAGCCGGATGTTGTAGCGGCCATTGAGGATGGTCGACAGCGCGGCGGCCGTCATCCAGCCGGCGGTGCCGCCGCCCACGATGACGATATCCTTGATTGGTTCGTGTGCTTGTTGCATATCCCTGCCCTGTAAGCGGACCCGGGTCCGCATCAAAAAACAACCCCTGAGGCGCGAGCCGCAGGGGT
This sequence comes from Massilia sp., assembly GCA_031398335.1. GTDB lineage: Bacteria > Pseudomonadota > Gammaproteobacteria > Burkholderiales > Burkholderiaceae_D > Telluria. The sequence goes on along the minus strand of JANNNC010000057.1, from coordinate 22,338 downwards.
TGCATTGTAAAGCCTAACCGGCCCTCTTAAATCAGAACTTGTAGCTTGCGCCGAAGTGGTAGGTACGGCCGTAGTCGACACGGTTCGACGGGTTGTTCTCGTCGGTGGTGTACTCCAGGAACGGTGCGTTGTTCCAGTTTTGCGCCTGGACGAACAGGCTCGTGCCCTTCAGCCAGCCGCCCTGGATTTCGTACGATGCCTGCAGGTCGACGATGGTCTCACCCTTGATGAAGGTGAGCTGCGCGTTGTCCTGGAAGTCCGACACCTGGCCCAGGAAGCTCGAACGCTTGCGCGCCGCGGCAGCGATCTGGAAGCCGGCCTTTTCGTAGTACAGACGCAGGTTGGTGACCTTGCGCGACAGGCCCGGAAGCGGAATGCTGACCGAGTCGCCGTTCACGTTGGCGAAGCCGATTTCAGGCAGTTCGATACCGCTCTTGGTATCGGAGTGATTGACCATCATGCCAAAACCGTCCAGGTACGGGCTGACCATCGAGAACGGAATGTTGGCAGCCAGCTCGAAGCCATGCAGGTTGCCGCCGTCGCCGTTGGTCGGCTGGGTGAACAGGCCCATGGTCGAACCCGCGAACGGACCGCTCAGCGGCAGCGGCGTCGTCGGCGTGATGTACGGGCCGTAGTCGAAGACGCGCGGCGCACGCAGGATGTAGGTGTCGAGCTTCTTGTAGAAGACGGCGGCACTGACGTAGCCCTTGTTGCCGAAGTACTTCTCGTACGACAGGTCGAGCGCCTTGGCGCGGAACGGTTTCAGCTGCGGATTGCCGCCGGCACCGGTCAGGATCGGAACGCCCGCGGTAGCGACGCCGAAGTTCTGGCCGGCGCGCAAGTCGTCCAGGTTGGCGCGCGAGACCACCTTGGCCGCGCCCAGGCGCAGCATCTGCTCATTGCCCAGGTCGAACGACAGGTTCAGGCTTGGCAGCACGTCCCAGTATTTGTCGCCTTCGGTGACGCGTTGTGCCGGACAGGTCGCAGCCGTATTGCCGGTGCAGCGCGACTTGTCGACGACATAGCCGTTGCCGGTCTGGTCGGTGTGCACCGCCTGCAGGCCAACGTTGCCGCGGTAGGTCAGGCCGAACATCGTGCCGTCCAGATCGCCCATGACGTAGGCGGTCGAGATGCGTTCCTGGACGTCCCAGAACTTGTTGTAGATGTCGGCATCGACCTTGCCGGCCAGTTCGTAGATCGAACCGAGCGAGCCGCGTGGATCCCACGAAGCGACGCTGAAGCCCGACGAGCCGGCCTGGGTGACATCGCCGCCTGGCATGGTCACGGCAGCGAACGGACTGCCGCCCTTGATCAACAGGCGGCCTTCGTCGCCGGTGCGCGACTTGTCGCGTGCGGTGTGGTTGAAGCCATAGGTGGTGCCGATCAGCGGACCCCACTCGACGGCCTTCTTCGCGGTCAGGCGGATTGCCTTGACTTCGTCCTCGATGAACGGCGCAGCCAGGTAACCAGCCTGCGGCGAGCTCTCACCACCGGACCAGCCCATGACGTCGGTCAGGCGGGCGACGCCGCGGTCGGAATAGTTCGAGCCCGGGGTGTACTTCACCTGGGTGACATTGCCGCCATCGAAGCCGGTGTAGCGCAGGGTGTCCTGCGCACGGCCGGCTAGGCCGGCATAGGTCTCGTAGCGCGAGCTTTGCTTGGTCGCCTTCGACCAGGTCAGGTCGGCCATCGTGGTCCACTCGCCCAATTTCAGCTCGTTGTTCCAGCCGACCGTCTTGAGGTCGTCTTCGGCGCCTTCATAGTGATTACGCACGACGCCTTTCCAGTTACTGATGGTGCCGCTGGTGGCGACGCCGTTGGCGACCGTAGCCTGGCTCAATACGTGCGGCAGCTCGTAGGCGCCGCCGCCGTTGAAGGCGACGCCGCTTTCGAAACCGGTCTTCTTCAGGCCCGTTTCACCGGCCGAATAGAACAGGTCGACGGTCGACTTGAAGTTTTTGTTAGGACGGAACTGCAGCGAAGCGAATGCGCCGTCGCGGTTGTGCGAGCTCACTTCGGTGTCATAGCCGAAACCGCCCGGCGTTTTGACGTCGGCGCCGTTGAACTTCATGGTGCCGGTGCCCCACGAATTGAACTTCGACTGGCCGCCGCCCACTTCTTCGTAGCGGGTGAAGCCCATGGCCACGCCGATGGTGCGGTTCGCGAACTGGTCGATGTAGGACAGCGTGTAGCGGTCGCCATCGCCTTCCGGCAGGCCGTCGCGCTGTTTCACGCCGAGGCGGCTCTTCTTGTAGCTGACGGCGACGGTGCGCTTGCCGAAGTCCAGCGGCTGAACGGTGCGCAGGTCGATGGTCGAAGCCAGGCCCTGGCCGATGACGCTGGCGTCCGGGGTTTTATAGATGACGACGGAACCCATCAATTCGGCCGGGAACAGGTCGAACTCGGGCGAACGGGCGTTGCCGGTCGAGGCCATTTCGCGGCCGTTGAGCAAGGTGCCGTTGAAGGCAGGCGAGAGGCCGCGCACCGAGATTTCGGCGGCTTTGCCCGAGCTGCGCCCGCGCTGGGCCGACACGCCCGGCAGGCGCGAGATCGACTCGGCGACGCTCTGGTCCGGCAGTTTGCCGATGTCTTCGGCCGAAATGGCTTCGACGATCGAGCTGGAATTCTTCTTGATCGAGATTGCCGCTTCAATACCCTTGCGGATACCGGTGACCTTGACAGTGGTGATCGGGGTCGCGGTGGTGCTGACGGTCGCGGTCTCGCCGGTGGCGACAGCCGTATTCGGGGCGACGTCGGTGGTGGTCGCCTGTTGCGCCTGGGCGCTGCCCAGGGCCAGCAGGAAGATGGTGCAGCCGGCCGCAACTGGGCTCAGCGGGAATGCAAGGCCGGCCGTGTTCGCGGCGCGCTTGTTTGCGAAGAATTTCATGTGTCCCCTCAGATCAAACTATGTAATTTCCCGAAAAACAGCGACAGCCACGGCACGGGATCCTGAATCAACGTCTTTTTAGACGTTCTGGCAAGAATTCTGTACTAAAACTAGATGCACTGTCAACGGGAGTTCTGTCGGACTACGCAGCAAGCGCCATTCCCGGACGCTTATATAGAGTGAAACAAATTAGCGTTGTATCGTGGCTACAACGCTGCCGATATAGTGATGTAGTCGGACTACATGTTGCATGCTTTTCACTAAGTCAGTGCATAAATGCACTATTTTGGTGCAAATTTCAAAATGGCATCGATGTCATTGCGTTTCGACTGAAACTCTGTTGGTTTCGGCATTGCAATACGTGGGCTGGCAGCATGCCCGGCCGTATCCGATGCGGCCCGGATGTATGTACCTAAACTAGCAAGATTGACGAATTGATGTCGAGCTAGTTGTATAGTATTCTCGCCCGGTCATAGAGTGAAAAGCTGGCACAAACCCTGCTCGTTGTGTAGCCAGACTACCTATTTACCTGATTGCGGTTTTTCTTATCCACCTTTTTTAGCCGAGTCCCGCCATGCGACGCTCTTTTGCAACACTTTTCATCGCCGCCGCCTTCCTTCACCCGGCCATGGCCGCGCCAGGCATCGAGCACATGGAGCCGCCCTTCTGGTGGACCGGCATGCAGCACAAGGGCGTGCAGCTGATGGTGCATGGCCCGCAGATCGGCCGCCTGCAACCGACGGTCGACTATCCCGGCGTGCGCATCGCGTCCAGCACCCGGGTAGCGAACGAGAACTACCTGTTCATCGATCTCGAGATCGCGCCCGAGGCCAAGGCGGGCAGCTTCGACATCGTGTTCTCGGGCGAAGGCGCGACCGTGCGCCACCCCTACCAGCTGCGTGCGCGCGCGCCTGGATCAAGCGCGCGCCCGGGCTTCGGCAACGGCGACGCCATCTACCAGATCATGCCGGACCGCTTCGCCAACGGCGACCCGTCCAACGACAACGCGCCCGGCATGCTGGAAAAGGCCGACCGCAAGAACCCGGGCGGGCGCCATGGCGGCGACATCCAGGGCGCGATCGACCGCCTCGACTACATCGCGGGCTTGGGCTTTACCCAGCTCTGGCCCACGCCGCTGGTCGAGAACAACATGCCGGCCTATTCCTATCACGGCTACGCGGCCACGAACCACTACCGGATCGACCCGCGTTACGGCAGCAACGAAGACTTCGTGCGCCTGTCGAACGAGGCGAAGAAGCGCGGCATCGGCCTGATCCAGGACGTGGTGCTCTCGCACATCGGCAAGCACCACTGGTGGATGAAGGACCTGCCCACGCCCGACTGGGTCAACTTCGGCGGCCGCTTCGTGCCGACCGCCCACCACCGCGTCGCGGTGCAGGACAAGTACGCGTCGAAAGCCGACAGCCATAACTTCACCGCCGGCTGGTTCGTCGAGAGCATGCCCGACCTGAACCAGACCAATCCGCTGGTGGCCAATTACCTCATCCAGAACAACATCTGGTGGATCGAGTACGCCGGCCTGTCGGGCCTGCGCATCGATACCTACGGCTATTCCGACGGCGCCTTCCTCACCGAGTACACGAAGCGCGTGATGGCTGAATACCCGAACCTGAACATGGTGGGCGAGGAATGGAGTTCGCTGGCGCCCGTGGTGGCGCGCTGGCAGCGCGGCAAGGTCAATTTCGACGGCTACACCTCTTCCCTTCCGAGCCTGATGGACTTCCCGCTGGTGGAATCCATGCGTACCGTGCTGGCCGCGCCGGACAAGGGATTTACCAATGTCTACGAGACGCTCTCGCTCGACTACCTGTATCCCGAGCCGGACAAACTCGTCCTCTTCGGCGGCAACCACGACATGGCGCGCATGTACAGCATCGTCGGCGAAGATTTCGACCGCTACCGCATGAACATGGTGTTCCTGATGACGATGCCGCGCATCCCCCAGTTCTACACCGGCGACGAAATCCTGATGACGAGCCCGACGAAGGGCCGCGACGACGCCAGCTACCGCATCGATTTTCCCGGCGGCTGGGCCGGCGACAAGGTCGACGCTTTCAAGGGCACGGGCCTCGGCGCCCGCCCGCGTGAAGCGCAGGCGCTGGTGCGCAAGCTGGGCACCTGGCGCAAGGGCGAACCGGTCCTCCACACCGGCAAGCTGATGCACTTCGGCCCGGAGAACAATACCTGGGTCTACTTCCGCTACAACGGCAGCAAGCGCATCATGGTCGCGATGAACAACAACGCCAAAGAGATGGCCCTGCCGACCGCGCGCTTCCAGGAAATGCTGAAAGGGACCGGCGCCGGCGTCGACATCCTGAGCGGCAAAACAATCGATCTGACGCGCGAACTCCGCCTGGCGCCGAAGGCGACGCTCGTCATCGAACTGCCGGGGGCGTGATGCGGCGCGCCGTGTTTGCATTCTCGCTCGCGGCTGCCCTGGCGCCCGCAGCCGCCGCCGACCCCGGCCCGCTGCGCGAAGCCTTTTACATTCGCGGCGGCTTCAATGGCTGGGGCCTCGAGAACGCCTTGCAGCACCAGGGCAATGGCGTGTACCAGGCCGACATCCTGGTCAGCCCCGGCAACCACGGCTTCAAGCTCGGCACGCGCGACTGGCGCCGCGAATGGGTGCCCAGCCTGCACGCCAGCGTGGCCGTCAAGCCGGGACAAGCGCTGCGCCTGGCTACCAGCGCTGGCCCCGAGGCCACGCTGTTCGTGCGCAGCAGCGCGACCTACCGCTTCACGCTCGACGCGAAAAACCCCGGCGCGCCCGTCCTGCGCGTGACCCGCCTGGCCGGGCGCAAGCGCGGCCCGGCGCCGGATCCGCACGCGGGCCGTGCGCGCGTGGCCACCCTCGCCTTCGCCACTTGGGACGGCAAGCAGGAAACGGCGCGTTTTTCGCTGGCCGACCCGGAAGCCCAGCTGCGCAGCTATACCCATTCGACGACGCTGCAGCTGCGCGATCCGGTACCGCAGCACGCGCGCTATGCCGAAAGCGCGGACCTGCCCCATGTGCGCAGCGGGAACCTGGCCTTCGACGCCCTGTTTGCCCTGGCGGCCAGCGAGATGCGCCAGGATGCGGTGAGCGAGATCCGCGACGGTAACTACAAGGGCGGTGCGGCCATTCCCTGCGACTGCTTCGAGACCGGGGAAAAATGGCATTACGTGTGGACGCGCGACTTGTCGTATGCGGCCGACCTGGGACTGGCACTGCTCGACCCGGCGCGCGTGCGCAATTCGCTCGAATTCAAACTGGCCGGTTGGCGCAAGGGCGTGCCGAAAGCGCCTCAAGTCGCAGGAACGAGCGACGGCCTTCAAATTGTGCAGGACACCGGCAGCGGCGGCAGCTGGCCGGTCAGCAGCGACCGCGCGACCTGGGCCTTCGCGGCCGAGGAAACCCTGCGCGCCCTGCCTGTCCAGGAACGCGCCGCCTTCGCCGCGCGCGCCCTGGCCGCCCTGACGAACACGATCGAGAACGACCGCATCGCCGCCTTCGATGCGCAGGACGGCCTGTACACGGGCGAGCAATCCTTCCTCGACTGGCGCGACCAGAGCTACGCGGCCTGGATCACCGACGACCTGGCCTCGATGGCGAGCGCGAAATCGGTGTCGACCAATGCCGCCCACTACAAGGCAATCACGCTGACGGCGCGCCTGGCCCGGGAAGCCGGCGACGCCGCACGCGCGACCCGTTACGAAGCCTGGGCATCGGCGCTGAAACAGGCGATCAACGCACGGCTCTGGCTGCCCGACGCCGGCATGTACAGCAGCCTCACCGCCGCCCATTTCGATGACGCCCCGCTCCACAAATTCGACTGGCTGGGCCAGTCGCTGGCGATCGTCACCGGCATCGCCAGCGAGGCGCAGGCGCGCAGCATCCTTGCTCGCTATCCGCACGGCCCGATGGGTCCACCCGTGATCTGGCCGCAGCAGCCAGGCATGCCGGTCTATCACAACCGTGCGATGTGGCCCTTCGTGACAGGCTATGGCTTGAAAGCGGCGGCCCAGGTGGGCAATGCCGCCGTGGCCGATGCGGCTTATGATTCGCTGATGCGCGGCGCGGCCCTGAACATCTCGAACATGGAGAACCTCGAATGGCTGTCCGGCCAGCCGCTGCTGCTGGACGAAAAGAATCCGTCCCTGATCGGACCGGTCATCAATTCGCGGCGCCAGCTGTGGTCCGTCGGCGCCTATCTCGGCATGGCGATCGAAAACGTGTTCGGCGTGACGGCGACGGACGACGGCATCCTGTTGCGGCCTTTCGTCACCACGAAGCTGCGGCGCGAGACCTTCGCCGGAACGAACCAGGCCACGCTGCACAAGCTGCGCCTGCAAGGCAGGCGCGTCTCGGTGCGCCTGCTGCTGCCGCCGGCAAGCACCGCCCAGGGTTACCACAAGGTCGAGAAGGTGTTGCTGAACGGCGCACCCGTGGCGGCCGCCATCCGATGGACGCAGCTGAAGGACGGCGACACCATCGAGATCGCGCTCGGCGCCGTCATCGCGGGCGACAACGCGATGACGCGCGTGGACGCCGACCCGTACGCTGAATCGCCGGTCGTCTTCGGCCCGCGCGAACCCGTCATCGACGCCGTCGAACGCGATGCGGCCGGCCTCGCTCGCCTGCGCTTTGCCGCTGGCGGCCACGGCGCCGGCACGGTCTACCACGTCTACCGCGACGGCAAGCAGGTTGCGGCCAACCTGGCGCCCGGCGCATGGACCGACCGCGAGCCGCATCCCTACGCCTGCTACGCCGTCGAGGCCCAGTACCGGGCTTCCGGCAACCGCAGCCACCACAGCGCGCCGCGCTGCACCGGCGCCGTCACCGAAATCGCGGTGAACGATCCGCGCGTAGCGTCGAACCTGAAGCCGACGCCCGGCGCTGCACCGCACTTGGCCGGCTGGGGCGCCCCGTCGGACCGTTTCGAAGTAAGCGACCTGCGCATCGACGCGGCCGGCAGCTATGCGCTGCAGCTACGCTACCGCAACGAGGCGAACCAGATCAACCTGGGCATCAGCGGCGGCGTGAAATGGCTGTCAATCGAAGATGCCGGCGGACGCACGGTAGCCGCGGGCGTGGTCCAGCTGCCGCATACGAAACCGGCACGCGGCGCGGCGCCGGCGCCATTGTCGACGCCGTTGAGCGCGCGCCTGCAGCCGGGCGCCTACCGCCTGCGGCTCAGCGATTTTTACAACATGAGCTACCTGGAGAGCAATGCCAGCTTCAGCGGCGCCGGCGGCACGGCGGGGCCGTCGAACCGCTTCGACCTGCTCGGGGTACGCGTCCAGCGCGTGAACTAAGCTCAGGCCCGTAGGGTATGCCAGATCGGCCGTCCGGTCGCGCGCAGTTAGGCCGGATTGGCGCCGATGAGACTGAAGCCGGTATCGATCAGCAGGTAGGGGTATGGCGAGGCCGCGAACAGCGCCGCGAAGTCCGGTCGGATAGCCATCGCCCATTTTCACATACAAGGACTGTATGCGGCGGCGCGACGCGCGCTAGCTGGCCGCGGCGCGGGCCGAGGCGTCGGCGGCCGATTCAGGCTGCGCTGACGGTTTCAGCAGCATCAGCCTTCCCTCGACCACGCGAAAATCGAGCGGCATGCGCATGCGCGTCACTTCGCCATCGGTGGCGACCTTGATGCGCCGGCGCGGCGACAGCGCGGCGTGTTTCACCGTCAGGCGCTTGAAGGAAAAGGCCACCACGTTCTCGGCGTCGCCCAGGCGGCCAAGGGCGCCGCGCAGCATCAGGCCGAGCATGCCGAGTTTGCCGACCGAACGCGGTGCGATCGCGCCCAGTTCGCCCTCCTCGAGCGCCACGGTGAGGGGTTCCATGCCGACCTGCTCCATCTGCAGCCGGTTGTTCCCGACGAACAGGGTCGGCGTGCGGAGTTTGCGGGTGATGCCTTCGGCGTCCATGGTGATGCGCAGCGGGCGGTAGCGCCCGAGCGCGGTTTTCAATGCCGAGTAGATGGCGACCATGCGGCTGCGCCCGTACTGGCGCTTGTCCTCCTCGTGCGCCTCGAGCAGCTGCGGATACAGGCCGACGCTGGCATTGACGAGGAAGATGCGGTCGTTGACCATCCCGATCTGGACCGGCGTGACGCGGGCGTCGAGCAGCGCCCGCACGGCGTCGTCCAGCGCTTCGGGAATGCCGTGGGTGCGGCCGAAATAGTTAAACGTCCCCTGCGGCAGCACGCCGAACAGGCAGCCCTGGCGCACCGCCTCGTGCGCCACCGTATTGATGGTGCCGTCGCCGCCGGCCGCCACCACGACGCCGCCGTTTTCCTTCGCCTGGATTGCCATGCGCTGGGCGATGTCGCACAGCTTGGCGGGATCGTCGACGATCTCGAGATGGCAGGTGCGGCCGGCGTCCTGTAACACGTCGCGAATCGTGGACTCGCGCAAGGCGGTTTCGGAATGGCCGGAGCCGGCGTTCAGGACGACGTAGAAGGCTGCGTTCGGATCGGGTTCGGCGGGTTGCATGGAGAAGGGGCTGCTTTCGTGGATGATCGAACTGACAATCATCCTACCATTGCGCCGGATGCTGCGCTGCACCGCTGACAACCGTCGGAACGCTTAATCGTCGGCGGTCGGCCAATGATCCGGATCCTGGAGCAACTGGTACATGATGTAGGCGTCGACATAGCCGAGCCGCTTGTGGCGGAAGGCCTTGGGCAGCGTGCCGACGATGGAAAAGCCGAGCTTCTTCCACAGCATGACGGCGGCGGCGTTGGTGCTGACGACGTAATTGAACTGCATCGCCAGATAGCCCTGGCTGCGCGCTTCCAGGAGGCTGTGTTCGCCCAGCAAACGGCCCACGCCCACGCCCTGCGCGGCCGGGCTGACCATGTAGGAAGCATTCGCGATGTGGCGCCCGCGCCCGAGCTGGTTCGGCACCACGCGGTACATGCCGAGCACGCGTTCGCCCAGCGCCGCCACGCGGCTCGTGACCCCGTTGCCGAACCAGTAGAGCTGGATCGCCTCGCGCGTGGTATCGAGCTCGAACGGGTAGGTCTCGCCGGCATTCACATGGGCGTTGAAGATGTTGCACATGGCGTCGAAATCGGCGCTGGTGGCGGGGCGGATCTGGATGTCTTTCACGATCTGGTCGATGCTGATGGCTGAATAAACAAGCTGGCGATTCTAGCATTCGTGCCTGCGAGGTAAGCGCTCCATACGAAAATCGACCGCCGCCGGACGCCCGTCCAGGTGCAGGCTGGCTGCCGCGCGCGGCGCTTCGGCCACCACCCGGCCGCGGCGCACCACGGCGCGGCGGGCGGCGCGCAGGCGGATCGCTTCAACCGGGCCGGAAGCGTCGAGCAGCACGAAGTCGGCGTTGCAGCCTGGACGAATGCCGTAGCCCTCGAGCCCGAGGATGCGCGCCGGGGTTTCGGTAACGGCGAGAAAACACTGGCGCATGGCCTCCTGCCCGGTCATCTGGGCCACGTGCAGGCCCATGTGCGCCACTTCCAGCATGTCGCCCGACCCGAGGCCGTACCACGGGTCCATCACGCAGTCGTGGCCGAAAGCGACGTCGATGCCGGCCGCCAGCAATTCCGGCACGCGCGTCATGCCGCGCCGCTTGGGGTAGGTGTCGTGGCGGCCCTGCAGGGTGATGTTGATCAGCGGGTTGGCGATCGCTGCGACACCCGACTCCTTCATCAGCGGCAGCAGTTTGCTCACATAATAATTGTCCATCGAGTGCATCGAGGTCAGGTGCGAACCGGCCACCCTGCCCTGCAGCCCGAGGCGCCAGGTTTCATAGGCGAGCGTCTCGATGTGGCGCGACATGGGGTCGTCGGTCTCGTCGCAATGCATGTCCACGCGCAGGCCGCGTTCGGCCGCGAATTCGCACAGCAGCCGCACCGATTCCGCGCCCTGCGCCATCGTGCGCTCGAAATGGGGGATGCCGCCGACCACGTCGACGCCCGCCTGGATGGCGCGCTTGAGGTTCTCGAAGGCGCCGGGGCTGCGCAGCAGGCCGTCCTGGGGAAAGGCGACCAGCTGCATGTCGATATAAGGAGCGACGCGCCGCCTGACTTCGAGCAGGGCCTCAACCGCCAGCAGCCGGTCGTCGCAGATATCGACGTGGGTGCGGATCGCCAGCAGTCCGCGCGCCACGGCCCAGTCGCAATAATGCAACGCCCGTTCGATGAGCGCTTCCTGCGCCAGTTGCGGCTTCAGCTCGCCCCAGAGCGCGATGCCTTCAAGCAAAGTTCCGGATTCGTTGACACGCGGCAGGCCGTAACTGAGGGTCGCATCCATGTGGAAATGGGCGTCGACAAAAGGCGGCGTGACCAGGTCGCCGGCGGCGTCGATTTCGCGTGCGCCCTGTACGGACAGGCTCGGCTCGAGCGCGGCAATGCGCTCGCCAAGCACGCCGATATCGATACCGCGGCGGCCATCGGCCAGGCTGGCATTCCGGATGACTAGGTCCATGGACGCTCCCGTTCAGATCGAGTGATTGTAGCGATTAATTACTGTTTTCGATGTTGTTCGGCGTGTTGAATTGTAACGATGCTGCATTGCAATATTGCGCCAATGCCACAGAAGCAAATTTCGATTGGCAGCGCTCAGCATCGAGACTACACTTCTTATGTTGCAGTGCGCCATAACCGAACGAATAAGGAATCACGATGACTTCACTTCCAGAACAGTTCTCCGCAGCTCGCCTGACCCAGCTCGACAATGGATTCAACCTGATGCGCAGCTTCAGCGATCAGGCGCTCGACCAGACCAGCCGCATTCTTGCGCTCCAGCTCAATGCTTCGCGCACCGCTATCGAACAGTCCACCGCCGCCGCGCGCCAGCTGCTCGACGTGCGCGATACGCGCGACCTGCTCGCGATCGGCTCGCAACTCAGCTCGCAATCCCAGCAGCAGTTGCGCACGATCTTCGACTATAGCCGCGAGCTGTTTTCCATCGCCGCCGGCACCGGCATCACGCCGCTGCGCAGCTACAGCGCCGATGCCCTGAGCGCAATCACCACGGCGAATGCCGCTGCGGCGCAACAAACCGTGCAGGCGGCGGTGGCCAGCATCACGCCGTCCGCACCTGAAGTTGCTGCCGCAGTTGCTGCCGCAGTTTCTCCTGTCGTTGCTCCTGCAGCAGCGCCGGAAGCGCAGCCCGCACAAGCGGCGGCGTCCACCGGTCCCGTGACCGAACCGGACAACGCAGCTGCCGCGTTCTCGGTCGTCACCTCCGACGTCGAGCCGGGCACCGCGCCAACCGCGATTGCCCAGGCTGCAAGCGAAATGGCCGACATGGCGGTCGCGCCACCGCACCCGGTCGCCGCCAGCGTGCCGGTCGAAGTCTCGGTCGAGATCGAGCTGCCGAAGCTCGAGCCGGTCGATGCCGCGCCGCCAGTGGCCAACGCCACGACCACGACCAAGGTCACGGAAATCCGCGGCACCAAGGGTCGTCGCAAGCAGAACTGATCCGGTTCCCGAGGCGCGCTGCGCCTGAGGTGCAAAGACAGTAAACTAGCGGGCTTCGGCCCGCTTTTTTATTGTGCGGGCGCCAATGCAAGGAACCTCATGAGTTTAGCAAGCCTGGTCGGCAGCTTCGTCCTGCGCCACTGGAAAGCCTATGCCTCGTCGGCAGTGATGCTGGTGGGCGTGGCCGTGTGTACGGTCTGGGTGCCGCGCAAGGTCGGTGCCATGATCGACGGCCTGGCCGCGCACAGCTTGTCCAGCCACGACCTGATGGTGCAAATCATGCAGCTGCTTGGACTGGGCGTGGCGATCTATGTGCTGCGCGTGAGCTGGCGCATTCGCCTGTACGGGGCCGCATATCGCCTCGGCGTCGAGCTGCGCACGCGCCTGTACGCCCGTTTGTCCGCGCAAGGCCCGGCCTTTTATCAAAAACAGCGCACCGGCGACCTGATGGCGCTGGCCACCAACGACATCGACGCCATCGAGATGGCCGCCGGCGAAGCCATGCTGGCCGGCTTCGATGGCACCCTGACGCTGGTGATGGTGCTGGGCGTGATGCTGCTCGGGGTCGACTACCGCCTGGCCCTGATCGCGCTGCTGCCCTTCCCGCTGATGGGCCTGGCCTTCTGGTATATCTCGCGCCACATCCACACCGCCGAAACCGATTCGTTGAAGCGTTTCTCGGCGCTGAACGACCATGTGCAGGAGTCGCTCTCGGGCGTGCGCACCCTGCGCGCGCTGGGCCTGGAAACCCGCAGCGCGGACCAGTTCTCGGCCTTGGCCGGCAAGGCGGCCGACGCCAGCCTGAGTGCCCAGAAATGGGAAGCGGCCTACGAGCCGGCGGTCGGCCTGACGCTCACTGCCGCCAGCACGCTGACGCTGGGCCTGGGCGGCTACCTGGTCTGGAACAACCAGTTGACCATCGGCGCGCTCACCAGTTTTACCATGTACCTCGGGCAGCTGATCTGGCCGATGTTCGCGGCCGGCTGGGTGCTTTCGCTGATCGAACGCGGCCGCGCGGGCCTGGCACGCTTGCAGCCGATGCTCGATGCGCCCTTGAGCGTGGTCGACGAAGGCAGCTTGTCTCGCATCGAAGACGGCCCGCTGGTGCTGCGCGACCTGCACTTCGCCTATGGCGGCGCGGAACGTCCGGCGCTCGACGGCGTCTCGGTCGCGCTGCGTCCCGGCATGACGCTGGGCCTGGTGGGCCCGACCGGCGCCGGCAAGTCGACGCTGTTACGGGTGCTGCTGCGCCAGGCCACGCCGCAGCGTGGCGCCGTGACCTGGGGCGGCCATGCGCTGGACAACTACAAGCTCGATACGCTGCGCGCGGCGACGAGCTGGGTGCCGCAGGAATCCTTCCTGTTCTCAGCCACCATCGCCGAGAACATCGCCCTCGCCCGCCCCGGCGCAAGTCGGGCTGAAATCGAAAGGGCGGCCGACATGGCGGCCATCCACGACGACATCCTGCGTTTCCCGCAGGCTTACGACACGCCGGTCGGCGAAAAGGGCATCACGCTCTCGGGCGGCCAGCGCCAGCGCGTGGCGATCGCCCGTTCGCTGCTGGCCGAGAGCTCGCTGCTGCTGTTGGACGATGCCCTGTCGGCAGTCGACACCGGCACCGAGACGCGCATCCTCGAACACCTGGCCGAAGTGCGCGCGGCGCGCCCCGGCCTGAGCGCGATCATCGCCAGCCACCGCCTGTCGGCGGTCGTCAACGCCGACCTGATCGTGGTGCTGAAAGACGGCCGCATCGTCGAGTCGGGCGACCACGACACGCTGCTGCTACTGAATGGCTGGTATGCCAGCCAGTGGCGCTATCAACAACTGGAGGCCAGCCTTGACGCAAGCTAACCCTGTCGAAAAAGCCGGCCGCGCCCAGGTCACGCAGGCTGCCTCGCTGCTGCGCCGCGCCGCCTGGCCGGACCGGCGCCAGCTGGTATTGGCCACCCTGTGGCTGATGCTGGCCGCCGGTTTAGAGGTGATCGGCCCGATCCTCGGCAAGGCCCTGATCGACGACCACCTGCTGCCGCGTAACGCCGACTGGACGCGCATGGGATTGCTGCTGGGCGGCGTGCTGGTTTCGGGCTGGGCCGCGTCCTGGCTGCGCTACCTGCAGCTCATTCGCCTGTCCGGCATGGCGATGCGCTCGGTGCGGCGCCTGCGCGAGTGGGTGTACGGCCACGTCATGCGCCTGCCGATGGCGTTTTTCGACCGGGCGATTACCGGCCAGCTGGTCAGCCGCGTCACGAACGACACCGAAGCGGTAAAAACCCTGTACATCCAGGTGCTGTTCGTCCTGCTCGATTCGAGCATCGTCCTGGTCGGTACCATGATGGCCATGGCCTGGCTCGACTGGCGCCTGATGCTGATCGTGCTGGCTCTCTTGCCGGCGGTGCTGGGCATCGTCTGGCTGTACCAGCGCCTGTCCGCGCCGGCGGTCACGCGCGCGCGCGGCCTGCGCAGCGAAATCAACGGCCAGATGGCCGAATCGATCGGCGGCATGACCGTCCTCCAGGCCAGCAACGCGGCGGGCCGCTTCGGCGAGCGTTTCGCCACCACCAACGACAAGCACTATCACGCGCGCCTGTCCGAACTGAAGGCCAACGCTTTTCTCTTGCGTCCCGCGCTGGACCTGTTGAACGTCATTTTGCTGGCGGTCGTCATCTTCAGCTTCGGCCAGCGCGACATCGGCGCGGTCGAAGTCGGCGTGCTGTACGCCTTCATCAGCTACATCGCGCGCGTGGTCGAGCCGCTCATCCAGATCACGATGCAGTTCAGCGGCCTGCAGCAGGCGGTCGTCGCCACCGCGCGCGTCTCGACCCTGCTGGACGAAGCCGGCGCCGCCGAACACGCGACCGGCCGCGCGCTCGGCACGCGCCTCGAAGCACGCCCCGACGCCCCGGCCGTGCGCGTGCAAGGCCTCACCTTCGCCTACGTGCCGGGCCAGGACGTCCTGCACGACGTCTCGCTCGACATCCCGCAAGGCGCGTTCTTCGGCATCGTCGGCCACACCGGCAGCGGCAAGTCGACCTTGCTGTCGCTGCTGCTGCGCTACTACCCGGCCGAGCCTGGCCGCATCGAGATCTGCGGCGAACCGATCGCCGGCATCGACAACGAACACTTCCGCAACGAAGTCGGCCTGGTGCCGCAAGATCCGTTCATCCTGGCTGCCTCGGCCCGCGAAAACATCGACATGGGCCGCGGCCTGTCCCTGGAGCGCATCGAAGCGGCGGCGCGCGCAGCGCATGCGCACGATTTCATCACGGCGCTGGAGGAAGGCTACGAGACCTCGCTCGGCGAAGGCGGCTCGCGTTTATCGTCGGGCCAGAAGCAGCTGATCGCCATCGCCCGCGCCCTGGCCGGCGAGCCGCGCATCCTGTTATTAGATGAAGCGACTTCGCGCATCGACAGCGCGACCGAGCAGATCGTGCAGGAAGCGCTGGACGAGTTGCGCGGCCACGTGACGATCATCGCGATCGCGCACCGCTTGTCGACCATTCGCGACGCCGACCGGATCGTCGTGCTGAACCACGGCCGCATCACGGAAGCGGGCGCGCACGAGGAACTGATGCGGATCGGCGGCGGCTTGTATCAGCGTCTGTATTTGTTGCAGCAGCTGGCGGTGTGACCGAAAAGCTGGGGGTGGAATGGCGAGTTTATGGCGTTAATTGACTGGCATTGGAGCCGGCCCTGTTTATCCGGCGGCGACCGGCAGCCTGATCTCGAACGTCGCCCCCTGTCCGCGTCCGGCGCTGCTGACGCTCAGCGTGCCCTCGTGCAGCTCGACGATGCGGCGCGCGATGTACAGGCCCAGCCCGAGACCGGTGGCGTTGTTGTGCTGCTGGAGCGTGAAGGCGCCGAACACGTGCGGCAGGTCCTCCGGTTCGATACCCTGGCCGGAGTCGGCGATGTCGATTGACACCATATCCTCGCTACGCCCGATCGAGATGCGGATCACGCCGCCCTCGGGCGTGAACTTGGTGGCGTTGATCAGGAGGTTCCAGATCACCTGCTGCAGGCGGCGCCCATCGGCGTCCAGGCGAATCCGGTCGCCGTAGTCGCTCGGGGTCACGCGCATCGAAATATTCTTGGTGTGTGCGAAGGTTTCCACGGTCGAGATGGCGTCGCGCAGCACCTGTCCCAGGTTGACCTGGGTGCGGGTGATCGACATCTGGCCGGTCAGCGTGCGCGCGGCGTCGATCAGGTCGTCGACCATGGCCGCTTCCTGGCGTACGTGCACGCGCATCGATTCCAGGCCGCTGACCGCTTTTGGCGGCAGGTCGGGGATCGTGCGCAGCAACAGCTCGATGCGCATCGACAGCGCCGACAGGGGCGTACGCATTTCGTGCGAGACCGTGGCCAGGAACAGCTCGCGGGTGCGGTTCACGCGCGTCAGGTCGTCGATCGTTTCGCGCTGGCGGTCGAGCGTGCCCGCCAGTGTTTCCAGCAGCGCCGCATAGGTGCCCATGCGCTGCTCGGACACGGGCGCGTCGAGCCGCACCTCGTTCCATAGCAGGTGGCCGGGCAGGCCGATCTGCCTGGCAATGCGCTCGCATTCGAGCGGCGAACTGAAATCGGCAAAGCGCCAGCCGAACACCAGCACGCCGTAGACGTCGCCACGCAGCAGCAGCGGCAGCGCACACACGCGCAGGCCGCCGAGCTGCGCCGAGGCAGGCTGGCCGCTGGTGCAGCTTGCGTCCACCAGCGTGCGCTCGAGCGCCGTGCCGGCGCCGTCCTCGGCCCAGAGGCTGGAACCGGCCAACAGGCTTGCCAGGCGCGAGCTGCCCTTCGGCCCGATGCGGCGCACGCCGTCAGTATCGAAGGCGGACGTCACCAGGCCCGTCGCCGCCGCAAACTGCGTCAGCGGCGTATCCCAGTCATCCCAGTCGACCGGTGCATTGCCCGGCAGGTTGACCTTGATCACTCGGGCTTTTCGGTCGGGAGGTCCGCTGATTCGGGCATGGGCGCGCCGGCGGCGACGGCTTCCTCGATCAGCGGACTCTGACGCGATGGTGAACGCGACAGCAAGCCGTAATACGAGGAAAACGGCAGCTGCGGCACGGCCCCGGCCCGGGTTTCGCTGTCGCTCTCGTCGATCAGCAGCAGGCCGCCCACGCCAATGGTGTATTCGCGCGTCACCTGCAGGTTGCGGCTGCCGCGTACTTTCGGGACGGCGATCGCGCGGCGCAGGATGGTGGACACTTCAACGTAGTTCAGCAGGATGATGTTGTCGACCAGGTGCGAGCCCTTGAGCTCTTCGCTGATCTGCGACACGCCCAGCAGTTCCGGGCTTTCGTAGTTGAACAGCGTCGTGGCCAGGCGGTTCTTGAAGAAGGTCGCCAGCGCGTACAGGTAATCGGCCACTTCGCTGCGGCTGGTCATCTCATAGACGGCGATCGAATCGAACACCACGCAATCGATATCGTGTTCCTCGACCAGCTTGACGATGCGGTCGAAGTGAACGTCGAGCTCCAGCTCCAGCGGCGACTCGTAGTGGATGAACATGTCGCCTGCGGCGACCGCGGCCTGGATGTCGAAGCCGAGCGATTTGGCGTTGCGCGTCAGCTGGGCCTGGTGCTCGTCGAGGCTGACCAGGAGCGTCTTGTGGCCTTCCTTGATCGCGTTGGTCAGGAACTGCACGCTCAGCACCGTCTTGCCGGTGCCGGAAATGCCGCTCACCAGCGTGACGGAACCCTTGTAGATGCCGCCGTCCATCATCTTGTCGATGGCAGGGGAACCGGTCGACAGGCGTTCTTCCGAGGTCGGCTGGACCTGCAGCGTGAGCGGGCGCGACTGGGCACGCCGGTACACGTGCACGCCGACGCCCGGCTCGATGCGCATCGTATGGCTGCCGCCGATGAAGTCCTGGCCACGCGACTTCATGACCGTCAGCCGGCGCTGCACGCGGCGGCGCGATTCTTCGCGCGTGAGCGAAATGATGGTGTCGAACACGAAGCGCTCGTGCGCCAGCACGCCGGTGATCGACTCGTCTTTTTCGGCGGTGACCATGGTCGTCACGCCCAGGCGCGTCAAGCCCTCGATCAGGAGGTGCACGTCTTCGCGGAACGGCAGGTCGTTCCCCTCGGCATACAGGCGCAGGGGCGTCAGGCCGTCGATCAGGAGGCGCCTGGCGTTCATGGCCACCAGCGAGGCGGCGAAGGCGCCGTCGGCGCTGCGGAACTCGCTCAGCAGCACGGCCGGGCTGGTCTGGATGATCTTGATCTTGCCCTCGTCGATCAGGCCTTGCAGGTCCCAGTCGAAGCCGGCGGCGTCGCGCAGCAACTTGGCCGGATCGAGTTCGAAGGACACGATGGCGCCCGGCTCGTCGTAGTCAAGCGCGCCGTGGTAGATGAAACCCAGGCCAAGCGTGGTCTTGCCCGAACCCGGCGGTCCCTCGACGATCAGGTTGTTATTCCGCGGAATACCGCCATGCAGTATTTCATCGAGTCCGGTGATCCCGGTCTTTACCAAAGCGTTCATTGACTTGCCCTTTTCGTAAGTGCGGGCAGCTTAACATGCGCGGGCGCGGCGCTTCCGGGAAGCCGTTGGCGGCAGCCGCCAATATGGCGGCGAACGGGTAATAATTGAAGGCCAACATCGCCGTTTCAGCGCCGCTTGTTTGCGATAGGTCCACGAAAAAAAACGGCATTTCTGTTCTACAACAAGAATATAATGGCAGATGGGCGCGCGTGATTCCGCGGTACCGACCATCTCCTCGAAAGTTCATCTATGCCGGCAGTACGCACCACCAGACCGCCACGCCGTCGTGCCGCGACGCTGCTTGGCGCGTTATTGCTGGCGACTTCCTGCGCCTGGAGCCAGGCTGCCGCGCCGCTGGGCGAGCGGCTGGCGGAGATCCGCGAAATCAACCGCTTCATTCCCGAACGTGCGCTGCCGATGCTGCTCGCGGTCGAGCGCGAAGCGCGTGCGGCCACGGTCGAGGAAAAGGGAGAGATGCTGGCGCAGCTGTGCGTTGCCTACCAGGGCGTCGGCCGGCTGGACCAGGCGCTCGCCACCTGCGACGAGCTGATCGAATTCGGCCGCGCGGCCAACCACAAGGGCGTGCTGGCCAAGGGCCTGGTGCGCAAGGGCTATATCAAGTACGCGCAAAAAGAGCTGGCCCTGTCGCATGCGCTGATCTGGGAAGCCGAGCGCCTTGCCCAGACCACCACCGACGTCGAGCTGCGCGTGCGCGTCGGCGTGTCCTCGGCCGAGTCGTTTGCCGAGGACGGTAATTTTCCGCGCGCCCTAGAAAAGACCCAGGCGATCCTGGCCTATGCGCGCCAGCACGGCAGACCGGTCCACATGGTCATCGTGCTCAATTCGCTGGCGCGCCTGTACGGCCAGATGCGCGAGTTCGACAAGGGTTTCGAGGCCCTGGCCGAAGCGACCGAAGCGGCGAAGCAGACCAATTCGCCGGGGCGCATGGCGTCGCTGAAAAGCACCGAATACGGCCTGGCGGTCGATACCGGCCAGCATGATCGCGCCCTCAAGGCGCAGTCGATGGCGCTCGCATTGCAGCGCAAGATCGGCGCCCGCTCGCTGGTGGCGAGTTCGCTGGTGAACATGTCGGACTGCTATCTGAAAATGCGCGACTATCACAAGGCGAAAGCGTATTCGCTGCAGGCGATCGAGGCTGCCCAGGAAATCTACGACAATGTAACACTGGCCACGGCGCGGGTGAACCTGGGCCAGGCCTATCTCTCGACCGGCAACCTGGCCGAAGGCAAGCGCAGTTTCGAGGCGGGCCTGGACGTCTTCCAGCAGACCGGCGACAAGCCCGAGTTGCAGGCCGTCCTGTCCGAATACGGCAGCGCGCTTGAACACGCCGGCGACTACGCCGGCGCGGTGGCGGCCTATCACCGCGAACGCGCGATCTCGAATGAACTGTTCGAACAGCGCCGCCAGCAGGCTTTGCTCGAACTGCAGGAAAAGTACAACGCCGACAAGAAGCAGCGCCAGATCGTCCTGCTCGAGCGCGAGAACCAGGTCAAGTCGGTCGAGATCGACAACCGCCGCCTGCAACAGCGCGTCTGGTGGCTGCTGGCCGTCGTCTTCGCGCTGGCGTCGCTCGTGGCCGGCCTCCTGTACCGCAAGGTGCGCCAGGCGAATGCGCTGCTGTTTTTGAAGAACCAGGAACTCAAGCAGCAGAGCGTGCGCGATCCGCTCACAAGCCTGTACAACCGCCGCCACTTCCAGGAGTTCATGCGCGGGCACCGCGTCGACGAAAAACGCGGCGCCGGCACCTCGGGCGAGGAAATGGTCAGCGCGCTGTTCCTGTTGGACGTCGACCACTTCAAGCACATCAACGACACCTGGGGCCATGGCGCCGGCGACGCGGTGCTGATCAGGATTGCCGACAGCCTGCGCGAGATCCTGCGCGAAACCGACATGATCGTGCGCTGGGGCGGCGAGGAATTCCTGGCCTTCCTGCCGGCGATCCCGTGCACCGGCCTGGACGAGGTGGCGCGCCGCCTGCTGAACGGCATCAGCGAGACCAGCGTCGAGTTCCAGGGCACGACCTTGTCCGTGAACGTGTCGATCGGCTTCGCGCCCTACCCGCTGGCGCCGGGCGGCAAGGCGCTGCCGTGGGAACGCGCGGTCAACCTGGTCGACGTGGCGCTCTACATGGCCAAGGGCCACGGCCGCAACCGCGCCTATGGCGTGCGCGGCTTCGCCAATTTCGGGCGTACGTCGATGGAAGAGGTCGAGCAGAACCTGGAGCAGGCCTGGCGTGCGGGGTTCGTGGACATGTCGATCGTGACGGGTACGTATCCGGATTTGCGGGTCAGCGCGTAAAGTTTTTCGTAGGGGTCATTGAGGCCGATGACCCAATGCCAGTCAGTTAAGGCAAAAAACCGGCGTTCCCGTAGGATGGGCACGGCGTGCCCATCCTACAAAACCACACTCAACGCGCTGCTTCCTGCATCTTCTCGCCGGCCTGCTCGACCTTTTCGCCGACCTTGCCGGTTGCTTTTTCGAGGCCACGGCCGGCTTCCTCGGTCGCGTCCTTGATTTTATCGCGCGCTTCCTCGGTGCGTTCGGCGATCTGGCGCCGCTCTTCCTCGGCGCGCTCGGCCAGCTTTTTCGCGGCCTCGTCAGCCTTTTCCAGCGGTGCGCGCAGGCCGTCTGCAACCTTCTCGCCGGCCTCGTCGAGCGCCTTGCCGGCCTTTTGGGCCGGGCCTACCGCGTTGTCGTCGCGCGCGCAGCCGGTGGCCATGGCCAAGACCAGCAGCGCACTGAACATGGTCATCGTTTTCATGCCTGACTCCTGTGATAGTGTTTCCGCAAGCATACACCCTGCGCGCGTCAGCGCGTCATCCTTCCTTCGACCTCGTCGGCGCGCGGATGTTCAGGCTGGCGTGCATCGAGCTCTTCCTTCATGGCGCGCGTGGCGTCGTCCTCGCCCCAGCGTTTGGTAAAGGCGCGCAGGCGTGTGCGGGCGCGTTCGTAAGACGCCGCCGACACGGCCGACTCGACCGCCGTCTTCGCTTCGCGCCAGGCCTTGTCGCGCTGGCGCTTGCGGGTGCAGGCGGCGCTGGCATCGTTGAGCGATTTTTGCACCTGCTGCAACTGCTCGGGCGTGGCCTTCGTTGCACGCAGCGCGATCAGTTCGCTCTGGGCTTCGCGCGGTTTGCATTCGAGCGCCAGTGCGCTGGCCTTCTCCATCTGCGCCTCGATGCGCCGGTTGGTCGGTTTCGCGATCAGCCAGATCGCCCACAAGGCGCCCAGCGCCAGCAGCCACCAGCGCAGGCGCACCGGTTCGCGTTTGGGCGGCGGCGCGCCGGCGGCGGGCTGGGCGCGGGGGAACGGCGACGGCGACGGCGACCGCGGCGGCGGCGGTGGTGGCGTCTCGACGCGCGGCGGCACGCGCTCGGCGGCTGGCGGCGGCGGTCACGGCGACGCTGGCGGCGCGGCCGGGGATAGGGCGGCGGCCTGCGCGCGCTCGAGGGTGGACGGAAGCACGGTGGCGGGACGTGCCGGCGGCGCCGCGGCGGG
>JANNNC010000053.1:0-5255 GCA_031398335.1 Massilia sp. | reverse complement strand
GGCGAGAACCACCCGGTCACTCTGTACCGCAAATATGGCGTGCCATATGTGATTTCGACCGACGACGCGGGCGTTACGCGCCACACGCTGTCGCAGGAATACGTCCTGTTTGCCAGCCGCTACAAGCCGGGCTACCGCGAGATGAAGAAGACCTCGTACAACAGCATCCGCTATGCCTTCCTGCCGGCAGCGGAGAAGGCACGCCTGACGCGCCAGCTCGATGCGCGCTTCGCCGCCTTTGAAGCGGGCACGGCCGGGCTCGCGAAAAGTGTCGTGCCGGCACGACGCATGACGAAGTAATGATACGAATCACAACGGCGGGACACCCCGCCGTTGTCGAGTTTCTGCCACACGTGCACCATGCGCTGCACCATCATGGAGCCGACAAAACTTAGCGCAATGCTAATGTTTGTGGTCAAGTCGCCACAAATTCTCCGGGGCCTCCGGGGGAATGTCGAAATTACTTATCAAAATATTTCAGCCAAGAATGCCTTCCGTATAATCGCGCCTTGTGATTTGCTTGGGGAAACCCTGCTGCAGCGCACATGAAGCACGGTTTCGGGGCGATTCAGAGGCTGTGACTATAAATATAGAAGAAAAAACGTATTTGTCTGGTCAATGGCACTCATGCATATTTGCTTCCTTGGCAAAGATGCTTGTTGTTTTCTCAAGGGTCGTAACGGGGATGACATATTTCATCCTTACAATCCGCCCGGCCTGGTGTGCCATTGCGGGTTCGCAGCGACCAGGGTTGCAGTACTTGTACAGAGGGATGTCCAAAAGGCGTCCACATAACTATTAAGTCTATTTTGGGGTTTTAACAATGATCACTCACCAACAGATCCGGCTGACCAAGCTGGCGCTGGCTTTGTCGATTGCGTTGTCGGCGGTGCCGACGTTTGCACAGAACACCACCTCGGCCATCGGCGGCCAGGTTTCGGGGGCGGATGGTTCGCCGGCGGCTGGTGCGACGGTGCAGATCGTCCACACGGAGTCGGGTTCTGTCAGCAACGTCGTCACCGATGCCCAGGGCCGCTATGTCGCCCGTGGCCTGCGTGTTGGCGGTCCGTACACGATCATTATCACCAAAAACGGCGTCTCGGAAAAACGCGATAACGTCTTCGTCCAGCTGGCCGAAACCGCATCCATCGACGCTACCCTGGGCGGCGCCGCCATGCAGACCGTGACCGTCACGGGCGCGGCGAACCGTTCCGAGCGTTTCAACCGCACCTCGATGGGCGCGGTCACCAGCATCGGCGCGACCGAACTGGCAACCCAGGCATCGATCCAGCGCAACCTGCAGGACTACGCACGTTCGGACCCACGTGTCGCGCAGACCGACAAGGAACGCGGCGAAATGTCCGTCGCCGGCCAGAACTCGCGCTACAACTCGATCACCGTTGACGGCGTCGCCATCAACGACACCTTCGGCCTCGAGTCGAACGGCAGCCCGACCGCGCGCCAGCCACTGTCGATCGAAGCGATCCAGTCGGTGCAGGTCAACGTCGCCAACTATGACGTCACCCAAAAGGGCTACACCGGCGCGAACGTCAACGCCGTGACCAAGTCGGGCACCAACAGCTGGAAGGGCGGCGCCTACTACGTCTACCGCGACGACCGCATGGCCGGCAAGCGTTACAACAACATTGCCGACACTTACAGCGACGTCCCGGAATTCAAGGAAGACACCAAGGGCATCTGGGCCAGCGGCCCGCTGATCGAAGACAAGCTCTTCATCTACGCCCTGACCGAGAAATCGAAGAGCACCCGTTCGATTCCCGACTTCGGCATCGTCGGCTCGAACGCCGGCACCATCGCGCCGATCACCGCGTCCGCCATCGCCGGCGCGCAGCAGATCGCCCAGCAAGTCTATGGCCTCGACATCGGCGGCATTCCGACCTCCGGCGGCGAGCTGAGCTCGGAAGAGAAGCTGCTGAAGGTCGACTGGAACATCAACGACGATCACCGCGCGAACTTCCGTTATGGCAAGACCGACCAGGTCGAGCCGATCTATCCATTCTTCTCGGCGACTGGTGTCACGCTGGAGTCGATGTACTACCGCAACAACAAGACCATCGAAACGGCGGTCGCCCAGGTCTTCTCGGACTGGACCCCGACCTTCTCGACCGAAGCGCGTATCTCGATGCGCGACTACGACGCCATCCCGGAAAACAACGCGCGTCTGCCTGCGATCGGCCTGAGCTTCAGCGGCCCACTGCCGGCCGGTACCCCGGCGGGCACCCAGCAGGCCAGCCGCTTCATCAACTTCGGCACCGAGAACTCGCGCCAGCGTAATGTCCTTGGCACGAAGACGATGGACTACTTCGCCGGCGCCAACTGGACGCTGGGCGCGCACGAAGTCAAGTTCGGCCTGGACCACAGCAAGAACGAGGTGTACAACGCGTTCCTGCAAAACATCTACGGCAACTACACCTTCGCTTGCGACAACACGATCAACGCCGGCCTTTGCAGCCGTACCGGCGTGACGACCGCGGAAATTGAAGCTGCGGTGCTGAACAACTTCCGCAATGGCCGTCCGACCTCGTACACCCTGCAGACCGCGGCACCTGGTTCGTCGCTGGACAATGCGGTGGCCAACTTCACGATGAACAACACCGGTCTGTTCGTGCAGGACACCTGGACCGTCAACAAGCAGTTGACGGTGAGCGCCGGCGTGCGTGTCGACCGAACCGGCGTCGACGGCATCCCGCTGCGTAACGCCGCGGCCGCCGCGCCAGTCATTCCTGGCGCCGGCACCACCGGCCGCCAGACCGGCGGCTTCGGCTACGACAACACCGTCACCGTCGACGGCCAGAAACTGTGGCAGCCACGCGTTGGCTTCAACTACAAGTTCGATACCGCCCGCCAGACCCAGGTGCGCGGTGGCGCCGGGCTGTTCCAGGGTGCCGCTGCAACGGTCTGGATGTCCAATCCATTCTCGAACCCGGGCGTCGCCAGCCGCATCATCAGCTGCTCCGGCACCGGCAGCAACCGCTGCCCGACCGATCGCAGCATCTTCAGCGCCAATCCGGACAACCAGCCTACGAACGTCGGCTCGGTGCCGGCGGCGAACGTCGACATCCTCGATCCAAGCCTGCGCCAGCCGTCGATCTGGAAAGCCAACCTGGCCTTCGATACCGAACTGCCATGGTATGGCATTGTCTTTGGCGCAGAGTTCCTGCACACCAAGAACAAGTCGTCGATCTTCTACGAACACCTGAACCTGGGTGCGGCGACGGCGACCGGTAACGACGGCCGCCAGATGTTCTGGAACGCCGCCGGCTTGGACGATGACAGCTACAACTTCAACAACGGCACTGTCAGCGTGAAATCGGGCATCACCACGACTGCGCGTGCGCGCAACAACCAGGCATTTGCCGACGTGCTACTGGCGAAGAACTCGAGCAAGGGCGAAGGCAACCTGGTCACGCTGTCGCTGTCGCGTCCGCTGACCAAGGGTCTGGGCTGGTCGGTTGCCTACACTCGCACGGATGCAACCGAAGTCTCGCCACTGACCTCGTCGGTATCGAACTCGAACTTCCGCGCCCGTTCGATATTCAACCCGAACGAAGAAGTCGACGCCAACTCGGCTTACCTGGTGAAAGACCGTGTCAACGCGCTGGTCAACTTCCAGCAGAAATTCATCGGCACCTACAACACCCGGATCGGCTTGTTCTATGAAGGCCGTTCGGGCAAGCCGTACAGCTGGACCTTCAAGAACGACTTGAACGGCGACAACATTGCCGGCAACGACCTGATGTATATCCCGACCGCGCCTGGTTCGGGCGAAGTGGCATTCTTCGGTGCCGACGCGGCAGCACGTGCGGCGACCGAGCAGCGCTTTTGGGACATCGTCAACAGCGAGAAAGAACTGCGTGAAGCCGCCGGCGGCGTTGTCGGCCGTAACGAGAGCTTCTCGAAGTGGACCAATACCTTCGATATGCGTCTGAGCCAGGAAATTCCAGGCATCTTCAAGCGCAACAAGGGAACGGTCACGCTGGACTTCCTGAACTTCGGCAACATGCTGAACAAGAAGTGGGGTCACATCGAAGAAGTGCCGTTCTCGTCGACCGGCGGTAACCAGCGCGGCTTCGTCGACTACGCCGGTCTGGACGCGCAAGGCCGTTACGTCTATGCGGTGCGCAACAAGGCCGACGACGTGACGATCAAGCAGCAACGCAACGAATCGCAGTGGGCGGTGCAGGTAACCCTGAAGTACGAATTCTAAGCACCTGATTTCGTACCGATGAGGAGAACGGCCGGTGGCGACACCGGCCGTTTTTTCGTGTGCGCCCAGCATGGGCGCACTCTTGCGGGTGCAAGTCCCGCCGTGAGCTGACCACAGCGAGCGAAGTGAAGCGCAACTGCATGAGGGCGACCGAATGTGGAGAGGAAGCGTGGAGCGAAACTGCGAGCCGATGAACAAGAATCGGATACAAGGCGCTGCTTAGCAGGGCGAGCGGGCACGAAACCGCGAAGCGCTTGTGGTCAATGCGAAGCGGCGTAGATCCGGCGGTTGTGCAGGGAAGGAGTGCGTTCTTACCTGGGGAGATCTCGCCTTGTGCCTGAAAGGGCAACGGTGCAATCCGGAGCGAGAAGTCAGCAGAGGTCGTAGTAGGTGCTGGTATGGCCGGGAAGGCTAAGGACTGGTGCTGAAGGACCGAAGGAATGGGAGCTGGAAATCTGCTCGACTATTCGAGAGGGAATGCTTCAGATGCCTGGCAACGGGGCTCGTCAACTGGAGGCCAAGGTGAAGCCGATAGCCTTTATGACAGCGAAGAACTCGATCGACCGGGTTGAATACAGGTGAGAGCAGGCGTGGTGCGCCGGGATCGGTACCACGACCTCAACCGTTCCAACCGCCCGGTACGGACCCGCATGCCGGGTGGTGTGGCAGGGGAGCGGCCCTTTGGGCCGCCCCCTATGCCGATCCTGAGTGAAGGTGTAAAGATGGTTCCGCACTGGCCTACGTGCAATAATTCTGTTTGCCCACGCGGGGCCGTCCCCGTCTTCAATTCGTAAAGGTAAGTCATGACCGTTTTCCCGCGCTCGTGCGCCCGTTTGTCCGTTCTTGCCCTGGCGCTGCTGGCCGTCGGCTGCACCACCGTTCCCCGGGGCCCGGTCACGCTGAACCTGGTCGCGATCAACGACTTCCACGGCAATCTCGAGCCGAGCAAGTACACCTACACGAGTGCCGTCACCGGCAAGACAGAAACCCTGCGCGCGGGCGGCATCGAAGCGCTCAGCGGCGCGCT
>JANNNC010000033.1:0-7742 GCA_031398335.1 Massilia sp. | reverse complement strand
CCGCAGACGTGGGTGAACATCGCTTCCGGGCTCTGGCTGTGGGTCTGGCCGCCGTAGATGCCGCCGCCGCAAGGCATGCGGATCGTCAGCGGGGCCGTGAAGTCGCCGGCCGAGCGGTAGCGCAGGCGCGCCGCTTCGGAGACGATCTGGTCGGACGCCGGATAAAAATAATCGGCGAACTGGATCTCGATGACCGGGCGCAGGCCGTAGGCGCCCATGCCGACCGCGGTGCCGACGATGCCGCCTTCGGAAATCGGCGCGTCGAACACGCGCGACCTGCCGTATTTTTCCTGCAGGCCGTCGGTGGCGCGGAACACGCCGCCGAAGTAGCCGACGTCCTGGCCATACACCACCACGTTGTCGTCGCGTCCGAGCATGACGTCCATGGCCGAACGCAGCGCCTGGATCATCGTCATCTGCGTCGTGACCGGGTCTTTATCGCTATCGCGTACCATCATCACACTCCCAATTGTTGACGTTGGCGGCGCAGGTGCTCGGGCATGTCCTTGTAGACATCCTCGAACATCGACGCCGCACTCGGGACGCGGCCATCGGCCAGCGTGCCGTACTGTTCTGCTTCCCGTTGCGCGGCCAGGACTTCGGCTTCCAGGTCGGCCTGGACGCGGTCGTGCTCGTCGTCGGACCAGGCACCGAGTTTCGTCAGGTGCTGGCGCAGGCGGACGATCGGGTCGCCCAGCGGGAACAGGCTCCAGTCGTCGGCAGGGCGGTAGCGCGACGGGTCGTCGGAGGTCGAGTGGGGACCCGCGCGGTAGGTGACCCATTCGATCAAGGTCGGGCCGAGATTCCTGCGGGCGCGCTCGGCGGCCCAGCAGGAAGCCGCATACACGGCCAGGAAGTCGTTGCCGTCCACGCGCAGCGAGGCGATGCCTGCGCCGACGCCGCGCGCGGCAAAGGTCACGCTCTCGCCGCCGGCGATCGCCTGGAAGGTCGAGATCGCCCACTGGTTGTTGACCACGTTGATGATGCAAGGCGCGCGGTACACGTGCGCGAACGTGAGCGCGGTATGGAAGTCGCTTTCGGCAGTCGCCCCGTCGCCGATCCAGGCCGAGGCGATCTTGGTGTCGCCCTTGATCGCCGAGGCCATGGCCCAGCCGACCGCTTGCGGCAGCTGGGTGGCGAGGTTGCCCGAGATCGAGAAGAAGCCTTTTTCCTTGACCGAGTACATGACCGGCAGCTGGCGCCCCTTCATCGGGTCGCGCTCGTTCGAGAGCAGCTGGCAGATCATGTCGACCATCGGGTATTCGCGCGCCATCAGGATGCTTTGCTGGCGGTAGGTCGGGAAGCACATGTCGTCGGCGCGCAGCGCCATGGCCTGTGCGGTGCCGATGGCTTCCTCGCCGAGCGAGATCATGTAGAACGACATCTTCTTCTGGCGCTGGCCGATAACCATGCGCGCATCGAAAATGCGGGTCTTCATCATCGTGCGCAGGCCGAAGCGCATTTGCTCGACGCTGAGGTCGGGCGCCCACGGACCGACGGCATTGCCGTCGTCGTCGAGCACGCGGATCAGCGAGGTGACGAGGTCGGCGGTGTCGCCGAACAGGACGTCCACTTCCGGCCGCCGGACGGCGCCGGCAGGACTCATTTGTAAATAAGAAAAATCGGTCTTGCAACCCGGACGGCCTGTTGGCTCCGGGACGTGCAGCGACAGAGGATTACCCTGGCTCATAATTCGCGTTCCCTTTGTGAGGTGATGTGCGGCAAGCTGAAATGATAAATGCTGCGGGCGGGTGCGCGGGCATTGCAGAGAGGTATTTTCGTGGTGCTGCGCAGCATAATTGGTGGGGTCGGCGCCGCTGCGCTTGCGCCGGGTTGGCGTAGCACCGCGTGGGCGGGAAACCCGCCCACCCTACGAGCGTGTGAAAAAATCGCCATGGCTGCGTTGCATTCGTCTCGCCGTACCAGGCTACCGTCTTCGCGGTCCGCCGATGCGGCGATGCGTCGGGTGGCCGCATCCCTTGCCCTGACGATTTCTTCACATGCTCTACGCGTCGATCGTTGGCTAAAGGAACCGCGCGCCCCGGCCGGCACCCACATCCGCCCGAAAAATATCACGCGAAACAGGGGGCAGACCCGAAGAACAGCAAAGGTGCGCGCATTTCGATTGCCTCCAGACATTCCCCCGGCCGGCCGGCTGGTGTGCGCCGCGCATCAACTTTTGCCGCTGTGTGCACTGCAACGTAAAAAAACTGCCTCCGAAGCGCCATTCCCGCCGCCGCGCAGCGATTGACGCCAACCAAGCGCCTCGGGCGCTTCCAGAACCAGTTGTAGCGGCACTCAAGCGCACCACCTAGCGTCCGCGCGATCCCGCCGCCACACCCCCGTGCAGCAGTTCGGCCGCGCGCCGTACCAGTGTGCGCCGTTTCGCAGGCGTGGCGCCGCGCAGTGCCGCACCCAGCATGCCGCAGACGAGGACCAGGTCGGCCGGGCGCAGGTCGGCGCGGCAGGTCTTGCGCGCCACTGCGGCGGCCAGTGGCGCCCGGAACAGGCGCGCCAGGCGCTCGCGCGCCGCTTTCGCGCCCGGGTCGTCGGGCTCGAGCGCGCGCCAGTAGTCGGCGATCGCCGGCGCGGCGACGATGTGCAGGCCCACCTGTTCGACGAGGGCGAACAGGTCCTGGCCGGGGGCGGCGGCTTCGAGCTGGGCAAGGGCGCGTTCGAACAGGGCACCGACCAGGGCCGCGCGGTCGGGGAAATTGCGGTAGAGGGTGGCGCGGCCGACGCCGGCGCGCGTGACCACCAGGTCGAGCGGGGCGGTGATGCCGCGTTCGGAAAACACGGCATCGGCGGCATCAAGGATTTGGTCACGCCGCAGCGCGGCGTCGGAACGCAGTTGGGTCATGTTGTGGACACCGTTGTCCGGTTGATGGGGTGAGCCGTTCGGTAGCAGAATAGCGCGATGCGTGGCGGGCGAGCGCACGGGTGGGAGCGCGTGGGCACGGGGCGCCCACCCTACCAAATTCCGCTTCCCCAATCGCGCTCGAACTGTTCCATCGGCACCGGCCGCCCCAGCAAATACCCCTGCGCCGAGGGCTGGACCAGCGCAGGGTTGCGCGCCAGCGCGAGTCCGGGTTCCGCCAGCGTGCGCCCGATCACATCGGCGCGCCTGTGCGTCGCCTGCCGGTTCGGCGGCGGCGCGGGGAGCGAAACGCTGCGCGAAGGTTTCCATGGGGTGGCCGCTGGCGGCAACAGCAGCAGTCCAGCTGCTTTGTTGCCGCTGCGGCGCGAACATGACGCCGGGCTTACGCTTGCACGGGCCGCTGGCGCAGCGCATAGCCGACGCACAGCAGGAGCAGCCAGACGGGCATCAGGTAGACCGACATGCGCAGGCCGGGCGTCAGGTACATGACGACCGTGATCCCGGCCAGGAAGGCCAGGCACAGCCAGTTTCCGAGCGGATGAAAGGGGCTCGGGAAGCGGGTGGCGGTGCTGCCCTTGGCAGCGCGAAAACGCAGGTGCACGATCGAGATCGTGGCCCAGTTGATGATCAGGCCCGACACGGCCAGGCCCATCATCATCCCGAAGGCTTCAGCGGGCAGGAAGTAATTCACCGCGATGCAGATGCCGGTCGCCGCCGCCGACACGCCCAGCGCCGCCAGCGGCACGCCGTTTTTGGTCAGCTTCATCAGCGCGCGCGGTGCGTTGCCCTGCGACGCCAGGCCATACAGCATCCGCGTGTTGGCATACACGGCGCTGTTATAGACCGACAGCGCCGCGGTGAGGACGACGATGTTCAGGGCCGTGGCGACGGCATTGCTGTTCAGGGCCGCGAAGATCAGCACGAACGGGCTGCCGCCTTGCACGACCCTGGTCCAGGGGAACAGCGAGAGCAGGATGAAGAGGGCGCCGATATAGAAGATCAGCACGCGGTACAAGGCCTGGTTGGTCGCGCGCGGGATCGAGCGCGCCGGATCGTCGGCTTCGGCCGCGGTGATGCCGATCAGTTCCAGCCCGCCGAAGGAGAACATGATGACGGCCATCGCCATCACCAGGCCGCCCACGCCGTTCGGGAAGAAGCCGCCGTGGCGCCACAGGTTGGCCACGCCCGCATCGGGACCGGCGCTGCCGGAAATGAGCAGCCAGCTGCCGAACAGGATCATGCCGATCACGGCGACGACCTTGATGACGGCGAACCAGAATTCGAGCTCGCCGAAGGCCTTCACGTTCAGGAGGCTGAAGGAATTGATGATCATGAAGAAGGCCAGCGCCGACATCCAGGCCGGGACCTCGGGGAACCAGTACTGGACATAGATCCCGACCGCCGACAGTTCGGCCATCGACACGAGGATGTACATCACCCAGTAGTTCCATCCGGAGATGAAGCCGGCCATGTGGCCGCCGTACTTGTCGGCGAAATAGCTGACGGAACCGGCGACCGGTTCCTCGACGACCAGCTCGGCCAGCTGGCGCATGATCAGGAAAGCGACCACGCCGGCCACCCCATAGCCGAGCAGCACCGAGGGCCCGGCCATCTGGATCGTCTGCGCGATGCCGAGGAAAAGCCCGGTGCCGATGGCGCCGCCGAGGGCGATCAGCTGGATATGCCGGCTTTTGAGGCCGCGTTTGAGTTGCTGCGTGGGTTCTTTCATGCCGCTTGCCCAGTATACAAAGGTCAATGATTCTAATGCATCTGGGCATTTGCGGGCACGCAATAATGATGAGGTTCCTGGCAGGGCGGGCACTGCGTGCCCACGCGGTTACGGGCGTATCACCCGGACACGTGCGCGAGCATATCGCCCGCGGCATCTGTCCTGCTTTGAGCGACTGGTGGATAGGATCTGCGCCGCGCAGCGACGTGCACTGGCCAACAATGCAAGGTGAGCTCCGTACCGCGTGGGCACGGCATGTGTCCACCCTGCGAACGGACGACGACAGGCGGCCAGGTCGGCGAGGCTGGGCAATTACGGCGCGCGGCGCATCTTGCCGAGCTGTTCGTCGACCGCAGCGCGCGAGAGCTCGCCCATGTGGCGCGCCGCCAGCATGCCGCGCGCATCGTAGAACAGGGTGGTCGGGTAGCCGACCGCGTCCAGAACGCGCGCCGCCGCGCGCGGCGAGTCGAGCAGGACGTTTTGCGGCGCGACGCCGGCGGCCTTCAGATAGCGCTGCACGGTGGCCGCGTCCTCGCCGGCGTTCACGAACAGGAAGGTCACGTCCGCATTCGCGGCCTGGCTGGCGGCGAGGGCGGGCATTTCTCGGCGGCAGGGCGGACACCAGGTCGCCCACAGGTTGACGACGACCGGGCGCCCCCTGAACTGGCGCAGGTCGGCCGGGCTGCCGTCGAGCTGCCGGAGGGCGAGGGCGGGCATCGGGACATTCGCAGGCTGGCTGGCGTACAGCGCGAGCGTGGCGCCGCCCCACACCAGCACGCCCGCCAGCGTGGCGGTGGTCAGTGGCCGGCGCAACGCCGGGTTGCGCCGCATGCGTTCGAAGCCGACCGCGCAGGCCACCAGCAGGCCGGCAAAGGCGACGAAGCCGCCGTCGCGGATGTCGAGCATGTCGAGCGGAGCCTCGCGATAGGCATCGAAGTGTTTCAGTACGAAAGTGGCGCGCGCGGCGAGAAAACCCCAGAGCGTCATCTGCCACAGCGCAGGCCCGGCATCGATGCCGCGCCGGCGCTGCCAGAGCCAGGCGGCCAGGTTGGCGGCGCACAGCGCGACGAGCGGCGCGAGCACGCGCAGCGGCAGGACCAGTGGTCCGATGTTGATGGCGTCCATACTGCCCTCCCGGGTTGGCGAACATGACTGTGAGGCCGCCAGAATAGCTCAACAGTATTAGCGGAAGATTAAGCCACGAACAGGTCGTTGAAGACGAATACGCGCGCCAGCGACACCGACGAGAAGGTCGGGTACAGCTGGGTAAAGCCGAGCACCGTGTCGCCCTCATGGGCCAGGAAGAGCATCCTCGACCGCCATCACCGGCGCCGGCGGCACGGCGCCGACATGGCCAAGCTTGTCGATGTCGGCCAAGTGGGCGCGCAGGTCGCCGTACAGGGGAGCGATGTCGGCGATGCGCTCGCGTGCGATGTACAGCAGGCCCGTGCCGAGCGGCGCGCCGACCCACTTATGAAGATTGAAGACGCCGAACAGCACCCCCGTTGCGGCACCCGGTTCCCCTTGCGCGCCGCCAGCATGCCGACCGTGCTGTTTGCCGTCGCGCGCGATGCCGGCGGCGAGTCGCTGGGTTGTGGCGCGATTGTCGTCAAGCCCGGCTATGGCGAAATCAAACGCATGTACGTGCGCCCGCAGGCACGCGGGCAGGGCCTCGCGCGCCGGCTGATCGATGCCCTCGAACAGAAGGCGATGGCGCGCGGTTGCCGCCGCTTCATGCTTGAAACCGGTCCGGCCCAGCCGGAAGCGCTGATCCTCTACGAACGCCTGGGTTACCGGCGTTGCGGGGCGTTCGGCGATTATCCCGAAGATCCGTTCTCGGTGTTCATGCAAAAAACGGCGCCCTGAGCGGTTTCACACCGCGCCATCGCGCACGCCGTCCTCGTCGACTTCCTCGGGCGGCGGCGGGGCATGCGTGACCAGCAGCTTGTCGATGCGGTTGCCGTCCATGTCCATGACTTCGAAGCAGTAGCCGTTCCACTGGATCGTTTCCGACACGCGCGGGATGTAGCCGAGCTGGAACAGGATGAAGCCGGCCACGGTGTGGTAAGCCCCGGCTTCCTCGCCCGGGAAGCGCGCGTGCATGTTCACCAGGTCGCGGAAGCGGTCGAGGGCCACGCTGCCGTCGAACAGCCAGCTGCCGTCCTCGCGCTGCACGGCGTCCTGTTCGTCGTCCTCGCCGATGACGGACACGTCGCCCACCAGCGCGCTCATCACGTCGGTCAGGGTGACCATGCCCTGGATGTCGCCGTATTCGTCGACGATCAGCGCGATTTCCGCCTTGTTCTTCTTGAACAGCTCGAGCAGGCCCATGGCGCTGACCGTTTCCGGCACATATAAAATTTCCTGCACCGACTTTTCGATGTTGATGGCGTCGAGCGTGCCGGCGCGTACCGCCTGGGCCAGCAGGTCGCGGCAGTGGACAAAGCCGATGATCTGCGAGCGGTCGCCGCGGCAGACCGGCATGCGGCTGTAGCGGCTGCAGGCGATGCGCGCCAGGTTGTCGGCGCGCGGGATGTCGAGGTCGATCAGGGTCAGGTCGACCCGCGGCGTCATCAGGGATTTCAGGTGCTGGTCGTCCAGGCGCAGCGCGCGCGAGACGATGTCGTATTCGGTCTTCTCGAACACGCCGGCGTCCGTGCTCTCCTTGATCATGCCGGTGATGTCTTCCTCGGTCGGCGCGGCTTCCCTGTGGCGGCCGATGCCCAGCAGGCGAACGATGGCTTCGGTGGTCAGGGCCAGGATCTTGACGAAGGGCGACATGATCGTCGACAGCACCCGGAGCGGCGGGGCGACAAACGTGGCCATCGCCTCCGGATAGGCCATCGCGATGCGCTTGGGCACCAGTTCGCCCAGGATGATCGAGGCGATCGTGATGCAGACCACGACCAGGCCGAGCGCCGCCTGGTAGGCATAGGGCGCGATCGCGGGTACCGTCTCGAAAATCGGTTTCAGCTGCGCCACCAGCGAGGCTTCGCCGAAGGCGCCGTTGAAGATGCTGATGACCGTGATGCCGACCTGCACCGTGGAGAGGAAGTTTAACCAATCCATCGGTTGCATTCCGATAGCACCACCGGCTACCCATTTTAACTTGCCCCATATATGCGGTTCCGGAAC
>JANNNC010000032.1:0-2115 GCA_031398335.1 Massilia sp. | reverse complement strand
GCGCGTTCTCGACATAGAACACCGGTGCGTCCTCGCCCGCCAGGTGGTCGCGCACGACTCCCTCTACCCACCAGTCGCCGCCGGGCATCGGCAGGCACAGGTCGAGGCGGTCGGGGAACGGGGCGCGGCGCGGCGGCAGCTTCGCGTGGCCGAAGCGGCGCGCCAGGCGCGGGGCGACGCGCAACAGGTGCTGGCGTTCGGCCTCGCTCTCGGGGGCGGCCTGGGCGAGGGTGAGCAGCGCATAGGCCTCGTCGAAGCGCTCATGCTTTTCCAGCACCCGGATGGCGCGGCCGCGCGCGCCGGGGAAGCCGCAGCGCGCATAGACCGCGTGGGCATTGTCCCAGTCCTTGGCCTTTTCGTACTGCTGGCCGATCTGGAACAGCAGCTTCTCGCGCCGGCTGCTCAGCCAGTCATTATCAAAAGCATGCGAGGGCAGGTCGCGCACGACTTCGTCGAGCGGCTCGCCCGCGTAGAAGCGCTCCTTGCAGCCGTGCAGGACGATGTAATGGTCGATGTCGCCACGCGAGCGGAAGCCGCGCGAGGCCTGCGAGATCTCGACCTGCTCGTAGCGGAACATGCCCAGGTCGGACAGCACGAATTCAGTCCAGTCCTGGCTCAGGTTTCCGAAGAAGATCAGGCGCAGGCGGTCGCACAAGGGCTTGATGCGGATGCGCAGGGCGACGTCGGCACAGCCGGAGTACCAGCTGGAAAAGGCGCGGCTCTCGGCAAACGCCGCGCGCAGCACGTCGAGCTGCTCGGCCTTGCGCGCACTCTTTTGGTGCAAGTGTGAGTGGAATACCGTGACGATCTCAGGCTTGCCCAGCAAGTCGAACAGCTCGTCGAGCGAGAGCACGGGGTCACGCTCGATCCAGCCGGTCGGCAACAGGTCTTCTGCCGCTGCGACCGGGCAGCCGATCTCGGCATAACGCATTTTGCTGGCCCGGAACAGGTTTCCTTTACGCATGACCATGCGTACGAACAGGGCACGCGCCGCTTGCGGCAAAGCCGGGAAGGCGGCGATGAAGGTCTGTTCTTCATCGGTCAGCAAGTCGTCGTAACGCTCGCCAATCCAGTGAAGGACACTCTGGAAATTATCCAGGTAATAAAATTCGTTTTCCAGAACCCGATTCATTGTGTGAGGCGACAACTGTGCTTATGTACAGTATAGCCTCACGCCGCACGAAGACCCAGCGCTTTCGGCCGCGGGAAGCTGCGGCCGTGGTTTTTTGCCACATCAGGGACGGGCCGGTTTCGGCGGGCATGTGGCGCCGCTGCAGGAAGCAGCAGCATCGCGCTCGCCGCGGTGGCGTTCGGAGTGCTGGATGATCGCCGAGATCAGGGCAACGTCGTTGTCGACCTGGGTGTCGGCCTTTGGCGCGGCCTTGCGCGAACGCGCGGCGGTTTCCAGCCGCGCCTTCGAGGTGGCGCCCGCGCGGGCCGGTGCCGCCTTGGCCACGCGGCTCGCCTGCTTCGGCGCTTTGTCCACGTTTTTTCTGGTGGGGACGCGCGTGGCCAGTTTCGGGGCCGCCGGCTTGACCGGTTTCGGCTGGACGCTTTCCTGGACCGCGCGCGCTACGGGCGCAGGCGGCGTCGCGCGCTTGAGCTCGTGCGGCGGCAGCATGACCAGCGGCGGCGGGGCGCTGGCAAGCACCGTATCGCGCGGGCGCGCCGATTCGTCGACGATGACGGCCGTGCGTGGCGCGTCCATCGCGGGAGCCTGGACTGCGGCCGGCGGCAGAGGCGGCGGCAGGGCGGCGTCCGCCATCACGGGCGGCGCGCCGGCGTTGACCGCATCGTGCCGGGCCTGCAGTTCCTGCGCCGTCTTGTGGTTGTCGAAGGCGAGCCAGGCCACGCCGCCGGCCAGGATGCCGGCCAGCGCGGCCGCCGCTCCATACGACGCCAGGCGCACGCCCGACATGCGCGTGCCCGGACGCTGGGCCGAATCGCGTTCCAGCATCGCGAGAATGTTTTCCTCGCCAGCGCCACGACGCGATGACATCAGGTTCGGTCTTGTCGAGCCTGCTTGATTTTCGTCTGTAGGGCGCACGGCGTAACTCCTAAGATGGTCGTTCTTGCTCTGATTAGAAACAATCTGGGGAAAACGATGCTGATCTT
>JANNNC010000084.1:0-3718 GCA_031398335.1 Massilia sp. | reverse complement strand
TCGCTCGACCTGAGCCACCTGCAATTCGCCCTGAACGGCGCCGAACCGATCCGCCCTGCCACGATGGCGCGCTTTGCCGACGCCTTCCAGGCCAGCGCGCTGCGCCCGCAAGCCATGACGCCGGTCTACGGCCTGGCCGAGGCGACGCTGCTGGTGACGGCCAACCTCGACCAGCGTCCCGGGCGCGTGGCCGCTTCGCTGGCCGTCGGCCGCAGTGCGCTCTCCGCGAATGCCGCCGAGGCAGCGTTGGATGCGACGGATACCATCGAACTGGTCTCGACCGGCGGCCCGGCCGCCGCCGACCACCGGGTCGTCATCGCCGACCCGGCCACGCTGGCGCCATGCGCCGATGGCGCCGTCGGCGAGATCTGGGTCCATGGCCCCTCGGTCGCGCAGGGTTACTGGAACCGGCCGCAGGAAAGCGCGGCCACCTTCGGCGCGCAGCTGGGCGGCCAGGGGCCGGGCTACCTGCGCACGGGCGACCTCGGCTTCCTGCAAGGCGGCGCGCTGTACGTGACCGGGCGCATCAAGGAAATGATGATCGTCAACGGCCGCAACCTCTACCCGCAGGACATCGAGGCGACCGTGGAAGGGCTCGACCCGGCGTTCAGGGCCAGCGGCTGCGCCGTGTTCGCGGTCCAGGACGGCGCGAGTACCCAGCTGGTGATCGTGCAGGAGGTCGAATCGCGCAAGACGCCGGTGCTCGACGGCCTGGCCGAGCGCCTGCGCGCCGAGCTCTCGGAGCAGCACCAGGTCCTCGACCTGGCCGCCATCCTGCTGGTCAAGGCCGGCCATGTGCCGCGCACCTCGAGCGGCAAGATCCAGCGCCTGCGCTGCCGCGACCTGTATGCCAGCGGGGCGTTTACGCCGTCCTGGTCGTGGTCCCTGCAGGGCAGCGCCGCAGCGCCGGCTGAATCCGCGCCACTGATCGCGCCGCGCTCGGAGACGGAACGCCGGCTGGCGGCGATCTGGCAGCAGCTGTTCGACCTCGATGCGGTGTCGGTGCACGCCGACTTTTTCGCACTCGGCGGACACTCGCTGACGGCGACCCAGGCCGTCTCGCAGATCCGCGAGGCGTTCGGCGTCG
The DNA here is from genome assembly GCA_031398335.1 of Massilia sp. Taxonomy (GTDB): domain Bacteria; phylum Pseudomonadota; class Gammaproteobacteria; order Burkholderiales; family Burkholderiaceae_D; genus Telluria. The sequence continues at coordinate 2,631 of JANNNC010000084.1, read as the reverse complement.
ACTTGCCGCTGCGGGCGCTGTTCGAAGCGCCGACCATTGCCGCGCTGGCGGCGCACATCGAGCATGCGCCGGGTGCCGGCACAATGTGCCCCATCACGCCTTCCGGAAGCGCGACGGCGCCGCTGTCGTTCTCGCAGCAGCGTTTGTGGTTCCTCGACCAGCTCGAAGCGGGCAGCGCCGCGTATAACATTCCAGCGGCGGTGCGCCTGTCGGGTGCGCTCGACGTCGCGGCATTCGGCGCGGCATTGGACGCCATTGTTTGCCGCCACGCTGCCTTGCGTACCACCTTCATGATGCGCGAGGGCGTTCCGGTGCAGGTGATCGTGCCTACGCTGTCGATCGCGCCGGCGCTGCTGGATCTCTCCGGCTTGCCGCAGGCCGAACGCGAGGCGCGTGCGCTGGCGCTGGCGCAGGAAGAAGCGGCAACCGGGTTCGACCTCGCCTCCGGCCCGCTGGTGCGCGCACGCCTGCTGCGCCTGGCCGACGCCGAGCACGTCGTGCTGCTCACGCTGCACCACATCGTCGCCGACGGCTGGTCGATGGGGGTGCTGGCGCGCGAGCTGTCAAGCCTGTACCGCGCCGCGATCGAAGGCAAGAGCGCGCCGCTGGCCGCGCTGCCCTTCCAGTACCCCGATTTCGCCAACTGGCAGCGCCAGTGGCTGCAGGGTGCGCCGCTGCAGGCGCAGCTGGCCTACTGGCGCGCCCAGCTCGACGAGGTCCCGTCGCTGCTGGCGCTGCCGACCGACCACCCACGGCCCGCTTTGCCGGTTTATCGCGGCGCCAGCGTCCGTTTCAGCGTGGACGCTGCCACCATGGCCGGCCTGCAGGCGCTCGGCCAGCGCACGCAGGCCACGCTGTTCATGACCCTGCACGCCGCCTTCAACGTGCTGCTGGCGCGCCATTGCGGCCAGCACGACCTTTGCGTCGGCACCTTCATCGCCGGGCGCAACCGCGCCGACACCGAAGGGCTGGTCGGTTACTTCCTCAACACCCTGGCCCTGCGCACGCGGGTCGACGTCGACGCGCCCTTCGAGACCCTGCTGCGCCAGGTGCGCGCCACCACGCTCGACGCGTATGCGCACCAGGACGTCCCGTTCGAGCAGGTGCTCGAAGCCGTCAATCCTGCGCGCCACCCGGGCCATGCGCCGCTATTCCAGGTCATGCTCAACCTGCGCCCGGCACCGCTGGGCGCGCTCGACCTGCCCGGCGTCCATGCCCGCCTGCTCCCGCTCGCGCAGGTCGACACGCGCTGCGACCTCGCCCTCAACCTGGTCGAGGACGGCGGCCGGCTCGACGCGGCCTTCGAATACAACGGCGCCCTGTTCGATGCGGCCACGATCGAACGGATGGCCGGCCATTTTGGCTGTCTGCTGGCGGCCGTCGCCGCCGATGCCGCCATGCCGGTCGCGCTGCTGCCAATGCTGGGGGGCGAGGAGCGCAGCCGCCTGCTGCTCGAATGGAACCGCAGCGAACATCTCTTCCCGCTCGACCAGACCTATGCTTCCCTGTTCGCGCAGCAGGCCGCTTCCCACCCCGAACGGAGCGCGGCCGTGTGCGAAGGACAGCACCTGAGCTACCGCGAACTCGACGAACGCGCCAACCGCATCGCCCACGCCCTGCGTTGCGCCGGCGCCGGCACCGACACCGTCGTCGTGCTGCTGGCCGAACGCGGCCTGCCGCTGCTGGCGATGATGGTAGCCGTCCTGAAGGCAGGCGCGGCTTTCCTGCCGCTCGAAGCGAACCATCCGCAGGCACGCCTGCGCCAGCTGATCGCCGCCAGCCAGGCCCCGCTGGTATTGGCCAGCGCCGCCTGTGCCGGGCTGCTCGGAGAATTGTTGTCCGGCCTGGCGGGCACGCCCCCGCGCGCGCTGGTGGCCGAGGAACTGTGGCTCGACGGTCCCGCGCTGCCGCTGGCCGTGTCCGGCTCGCCCGGCGACCTGGCCTATGTGATCTCCACCTCCGGTTCGACCGGCAAGCCGAAGAGCGCGATGGTCGAGCAGCGCGGCATGCTCAACAACATGTTCGGCAAGGTCCCCACGCTCGGCTTCGGCAGCGCGGACCGCCTGGCGCAGACGGCGTCTCCCGCGTTCGACATCTCGGTCTGGCAATTCCTCGCCGCGCCGCTCGTCGGCGGCACCGTCCACATCCTCCCCGACGAGATCGTGCACGATCCGCAGCGCCTGCTGGCCGCGCTCTTTGAGGACGGCATCACGCTGCTCGAAATCGTCCCCAGCCTGATGCGCAGCCTGCTCGACCTGTGCCCGCCGGGGCTGTCGCTGGCCGCGCTGCGCTGGGTCCTGCCGACCGGCGAAGCCCTGCCGCTGAAGCTGGCCCAGGACTGGTTCGCGCGCTTCCCGGCGATCCCGCTGATGAACGTCTACGGCCCGGCCGAGTGCTCCGACGACGTCGCCTGCCACGCGATCCTGGCCGCCCCGCCCGAGCGCAGCGCGATCCCGATCGGCCGCCCCACTCCGAACAACCAGCTGTTCATCGTCGACGCCCGGCTGCAGCCGGTGCCGGTCGGGGTGGCCGGCGAAATCTGCGTCGCCGGCGCCGGCGTCGGCCGCGGCTACCTGCACGACCCGGTCCAGACGGGCAAGGTATTCCTCGATCACCCGTTCGGTGAAGGGC
>JANNNC010000157.1:0-66627 GCA_031398335.1 Massilia sp. | reverse complement strand
TCAGATCTGTTGTATTTCCTCAACGCCAAATATTGTTCTGCATAAAACGAATATCGACGTAAAAAAACGCCCCTTCCGGGGCGTCTTGAGACTTCTGGAACTCCTGCTAAAACGGCTTATTTGGCGTTCATCAGCGCGACGGTGGTGTCGAGCATGCGGTTCGAGAAGCCCCACTCGTTGTCGTACCACGAGGAGACCTTCACCAGGCGGCCCGAAACCTTGGTCAGGGTCGAATCGAAGTTCGACGAGGCCGGGTTGTGGTTGAAGTCGATCGAGACCAGCGGCTCGGTCTGGTAAGTCAGGATGCCTTTCAAGGCGCCTTCCGAGGCGGTCTTGAGGATGGCGTTGACTTCGTCCACCGTGGTGTCGCGCTTGGCGATGAAGGACAGGTCGACCAGCGACACGTTGATGGTCGGCACGCGGATCGCGAAGCCGTCCAGCTTGCCGTTCAGCTCAGGCAGCACCAGGCCGACCGCGGCGGCGGCGCCGGTCTTGGTCGGGATCATGCTCATCGTGGCCGAACGGGCGCGGCGCAGGTCTTCGTGCATCACGTCCGACAGCACCTGGTCGTTGGTGTAGGCGTGGACGGTGGTCATCAGGCCGGTTTCCAGGCCGATCGCATCGTTCAATGGCTTGACCAGCGGGGCCAGGCAGTTGGTGGTGCAGGAAGCGTTCGAGATGACGGTGTCGGTGCTTTTGAGCACGTCCTGGTTGACGCCGAAGACGATGGTCGCGTCGACATCCTTGCCGCCTGGCGCGGAGATGATGACCTTCTTGGCGCCGCCCTTCAGGTGGGCCGAGGCCTTTTCCTTGGTGGTGAAGAAGCCGGTGCATTCCAGCACGACGTCGACGCCGAGCTCGCCCCACGGGATTTCGGCCGGGTTACGCTGCGCGAACACGCGGATCGAATCGCCGTTGACAATCATGTTGTCGCCTTCGACGGTCACGGTGCCCGGGAACTTGCCGTGGGCGGTGTCGTAGCGGGTCAGGTGGGCGTTCGATTCGGCGTTGCCGAGGTCGTTGATCGCGACGATCTGGATGTCCTGCTGTTTGCCGCCTTCGTAGAAAGCGCGCAGGATGTTGCGGCCGATACGGCCATAGCCGTTGATGGCAACCTTGATGGTCATACTCTTTGCTCCTGATTAAAAAAAACCGTTAGCAGGCGGGCGGGACATCAGCCCGCCCGCGACCTATTCTTTATGCTGCGATCACGCCCTTGGCCTTGGCCACGACGTTGTCGACGGTAAAACCGAAATGCTTGAACAGCACCGGCGCCGGGGCCGACTCGCCGAAGGTGTCGATACCGACAACCGCGCCTTCGAGGCCGACGTACTTGTACCAGAAGTCGGTCACGCCGGCTTCGATGGCAACACGCGGTACGCCGCGGGTCAACACACTTGCTTTGTAGTCTGCCTCCTGGCGGTCGAAAACGTCGGTCGATGGCATCGATACCACACGTGCGGCGATGCCCTCGCCTGCCAGCGCCTCGAAAGCCTTCACGGCCAGTTCGACTTCCGAACCAGTGGCGATCAGGATGACTTTGGCATCCGCCGAATCGCGCAGCACGTAGCCGCCGCGGGCGACGTCGGAAATTTGCGACGCGTCGCGTTCCATGAACGGCAGGTTCTGGCGCGAGAAGATCAGGGTCGACGGTCCGTCGCGGCGCTGCACTGCCGCGCCCCAGGCCACTTGCGATTCAACCGTGTCGCATGGACGCCAGTTGTCCAGGCCCGGGATCAGGCGCAGCGACGAGACGTGCTCGACCGACTGGTGGGTCGGGCCGTCTTCGCCCAGGCCGATCGAGTCGTGGGTGAACACGAACAGCGAGCGGATTTTCATGAGCGAGGCCATGCGCAGCGCATTGCGGCTGTAGTCCGAGAAGGTCAGGAAGGTCGCACCGAACGGGATGAAGCCGCCATGCAGGGCGACGCCGTTCTGGATCGCGGCCATGCCGAATTCGCGCACGCCGTAGTTGATGTGGTTGCCCGGGATGCCCGAACGCACGGCCACGATTTCTTTCCAGTTGGTCAGATTCGAACCGGTCAGGTCGGCCGAGCCGCCCAGGAATTCAGGCAAGGTCGCGGCCAGGGCCTGGATCGCGTTCTGCGAAGCCTTGCGGGTGGCGATGGTTTCCTTTTTGTCGACGCAGGCGGCGACGGCGGCGGCCAGCACTTCATTGAAGTTGCCCGGCAAGTCGCCTTTCATGCGGCGCTCGAGTTCGGCGGCCAGCTGCGGGTGCTCGGCGCGGTAGGCGGCGAAGTTGGTGTTCCATGCGCTTTCCAGTTCGGCGCCGCGTGCCTTGGCGTCCCATGCCTGGTAAATTTCGCCAGGGATATCGAACGGGATCGGGTCCCACACCAGGTGCTGGCGCACGGCCGCGATTTCCTTGTCGCCCAGCGGGGCGCCGTGGACCTTGTCGCCGCCTTCCAGGTTCGGGGCGCCCTTGCCGATGATGGTCTTGCAGCAGATCAGGGTCGGACGGTCCGATGCCTTGGCCGCTTCGATCGCGCTCGATACGGCGGCGACGTTGTGGCCGTCCACGGCCGGGATCACGTTCCAGCCATAGGCCTCGAAACGCTTCTGGGTGTCGTCGGTAAACCAGCCTTCGACGCGGCCGTCGATCGAGATGCCGTTGTCGTCGTACAGCCAGATCAGTTTATTCAGGCGCAGGGTGCCGGCCAGCGAGGCCACTTCGTGCGAGATGCCTTCCATCAGGCAGCCGTCGCCCAGGAAAGCGTAGGTGTAGTGGTCGACGACCTCGAAACCCGGACGGTTGAATTCGTATGACAGCAGCCACTCGGCCAGCGCCATGCCGACCGAATTGGCGATGCCCTGGCCCAGCGGGCCGGTGGTCGTTTCCACGCCCGGGGTGATGCCCACTTCAGGGTGGCCCGGGGTCTTCGAGTGCAGCTGGCGGAAGTCGCGCAGGTCGTCCATCGAGACGTCGTAGCCGGCCAGGTGCAGGAGCGCGTAATGCAGCATCGAGCCGTGGCCGTTCGACAGCAGGAAGCGGTCACGGTTCATCCAGCCTGGATTGGCCGGGTTGTGGCGGTAATGCTTGTCCCACAGGGCGACGGCGATTTCAGCCATGCCCATTGGCATGCCCGGGTGGCCGGAGTTGGCTTTCTGGACAGCGTCCATTGCCAGCGCGCGGATTGCGTTGGCCATCAGGGTGGTGGTTTGCATAGATGTCATGAGTGCGTAGGTCTGGAATGGAAGGCGTTGGCGGTACGGCAAGCCGTAACCCGTTATTCTACCAGAGCCCGTGCTGCCTAAAAAGCGTTCATCTCCCTGAACGAAAAATGGCGGACCGAAGTCCGCCATGTTGTTCATGACAAGCTAAGCGATCAGAACTTGACCGAAGCGCCCAGCGTCACGTAACGGCCTACCGCGTCATAGCTTTGCGGGAAGGTGTTGCCGCTGTTAGGACCGGTGCCGCCAATGGTGCCGCCGACAATTGGTGGCTTCTTGTTGGCGGCGTTGGTGACCGACAGGTTCACACGCACGTTCTTGTTGATGTTCCAGTTCGCGCTCAGGTCGACGTAGTGGTACGCAGGAATACGCGAGAATTCCGGGAGGAACACGGCGCCACCTGGTTCTTCGATCACGCTGCTGGTGTAGCGCCAGTTGTAGCCGACCGACCAGGCACCCATGTTCCAGTTGGTGCGCTGGTTGAACTTGCGCTTGTACACCGGCGCCGAGACGATGTTGTTGCAGGCAACGCTGTAGTAACCCAGGCAATCGCGCTCCACCGCCGACGGCGTGGCCTGGAACTTGTAGCTGTTGACCTGGTTCGCGCCCAGGCTGAGGTCGAAGTTGCCGTAGCGCGCATCCAGGCCCAGCTTGCTGGCGGCCAGGCGATACGACAGGTTCAGGTCGATGCCGCTGGTGCGCTGCTTGCCCAGGTTCGACTGCGGCGTGGCCACGCCGCGCGCATCGCCGGAAAAACTACCGTTGAGCACGCTACGGCCGACCATGCCGCAGAACTCGTTGAGCGTAAAGCCCGGGTTCTGGCCGGCGCTGTAGCAGCGCTCCAGAATGTCGGTGGTCGAGGGCGACGAGACCGCGTCCGTGATCTTGATCTCGTAGTAATCGACCGACAGCGCCAGCTTCGGCAATGGCTCAAGCACGAAACCGATGGTATTGGTCTTGGCCGATTCCGGTCCGAGGCCCGGATTGCCGCCAGTAAGATTGTTGATCTGGCCCGAGTTCGGAGCCGACAGGTTGCCGATGCTGCTCAGGGGCACACCCGTCAACAGGCACAGGTTCGACAAGGTACCGGCGCGGTTCGCATCGGCCTGGTTGATGTTGCCCATCTGACATGGATCGACGGCCAGGTTCGACAACCCGGTCACGTTCGGCGCGAACAATTCGTTCACGTTCGGCGCGCGGGTAGCCTTCTGGACCATGCCGCGCACGCGGAACATGTCGACGGGCGCCCACTCGCCACCGGCCTTCCAGCTGCCGTAGTCGTTCTTGCCACTGGCGGTGGAGAACTCGGTCTGGCGATAGCCCAACTCCATGTTCAGGGTGCGGATGAACGGCAGGTCGCGGGCCAGCGGCACCAGCATTTCGACGGCGTATTCCTTCAGCGAGAAGCTGCCCGAGCGGTCAGGCGTCGGCGCGCCGGTGCCGAGCACTTCATTCTGGATCTGCGAAGCCGCATCGGACTGGGTGCCGGCCGATAGCCTGCGCTGCTCGGCCAGCAGCGACATGCTGATCGGTTCCTGTGCGAACGGGCTGCGCACGGTCTGACCGAGATTGCCCGACAGCGAAACGCTGGCCACATCCTGCTTGACGCTCTGGTTCAGCAGGGCGCTGCTGTTGATGAACCCGGCCTGCGCGGGCGTGATCGAGCCTTCCGCGCCGAATACGTTGAGCGGCACGCAACCGTTGGTATTGACGACGCAGGTGGTCGTGTTCAGCGCATTGAGCGCCTGCGTGACCTTGGCCAGCGAACCCCAGTTACGGCGCTGCTGGGTCTGGTCGGCGGTACCGCGCGTCCACGAGGCGTCATACGTCCAGTCGTAGGCGATATCGCCTTTCAGGCCGATCGTGTACTGCAGCGTCTTGTTATCGAAGTCGTTATAGCGCGGACCGAGCTCGGTGATACGGCGGTTCACCAGCAGCGGCACGATGGTCGCATTGCCAGCGACGCAGTTGGCGGCCGGAATGCCGCGGCGCTCGCAGATCTGCTCGCGCGCAGCCTGCGGGATGTACGGATTGCCGATCGGGACGTTGAAGGTCTGGCTGAACGTGCCGGTCGGGGCCAGTGCAGAGGCGACCTTGCTGTTGGTGACGAAGACTTCGGTATAAGCCTGGGCGTAGTCGTTGATCTTGTAGCTGCCGAGCGCCGTCGCCTGGGTGCGGTCCAGGCCGGTCTGATAGAAGTTTGGCGGATTGAAATTGTACACCGTCACTGGCTGCACCAGTCGTCCGCTGGCTGGGTCGATCTGGTACGTGCCGGCCAGGGCTGCGGCATTGCCGCCGGTAGCGGGCACCCCGGTCGAGAAGGCTGCGGGAACGGTGGTGCCGGAACCGCTTGGCAGACCGGTGGTCGAACTCAGGCTGGTGATGCCGTAGGAGCGTTCGCCCTGGGTCAGCGGGTCGGCCCTGGTCTTGCCGATGCTCAGCACGACGTTGCCGCGGCCGCCATCGAGGTTGGCGCCCATGGTCACGTCGGTGCGGCGGCGCTTGGCGTCATTCTGGTCGCCGGTCATGCCGTAGGACGTGGTGACGTCGACGCCGGTGAAGTTCTTGCGCAGGTTGAAGTTGGCGACGCCGGCAACGGCATCGGCGCCGTACACCACGGACGCGCCGCCGGTGAGGATGTCGACGCGGCTGAGCAAGGCCATCGGGATCGAGTTGGTGTCGACCGTGCCGCCGAGGTTGAACGGCACGAGACGGCGGCCGTTGACCAGCACCAGGGTGCGGTTGGTGCCGAGGCCGCGCAGGTCGATCGTCGCGCCACCGCCGGCACCGTTGTTCGTGGCCGGACCGACTGCCGGAACCGCTGCCGGCAGGGACTTGAAGAACTCCTCGACCGCCACCGGCTGGGTGGCGCGGATTTCTTCCGCCGTCACCGACGAAATCGGGCTGTTCGACTTGAAGCCGGGCGCCTGCATGCGCGTCCCCGTCACTTCGACGACAGCCGCCTTCTGCTCCGGTGCCTGTGCCTGTTCCTGCGCCCAGGCTCCTGTACCCATCCCGGCCAGCACCGCACCGGAAAACATCAGGCGAACAGACCGCGACAATACCTTTTCTCTAGTCATTATTATATCTTCCTCGAATTGAACAACATGAACGCGGCCGGTCCTGTATCGCAGTGGCGGCACGTCGTTCCCAACACAAAATGTCTCCCGGCTGCAGGCCTTCACCACGCCTTATGCCAAATGATTTTGCTAGGCAGATATGACCATTTTGTATTGATCTATGTCAATACGACTTTGGGCTTGTTTCGCAAATACAACAATTGCAATATTTCATTCCATATGCATGAAACAATGCAGGGCAAACATGCGGATTGGTCGCTGCGCGGCAGCGCATTTACAATGCGCGCTCACTTCATTCATGTGCGGGAATTCCATGCCACGTTTTTACTGTCCCCAGCCGCTCGCCGCGGGCGCGATCGTCGACTTGCCGGAAGCGGTCGCCCACCACCTGCATGTGGTGCGCATGCAGCCGGGCGACGGCTTGACCCTGTTCGACGGCGGCGGCGGCCAGTACGCCGCCAGCGTGCTCGAGGTCGGAAAGAAGCGCGCCAGTGCACGGGTCGGCGCACACCAGCCGCTCGAGGTCGAACTGCCCTACTCCGTCACGCTGGCGCAGAGCTTGCCCGAGGGCTCAAAAATGGACTGGATCATCGAAAAGGCGGTCGAGCTGGGCGTGGCGGCGGTGCAGCCGCTGGCGGCGCGGCGCAGCGTCGTGCGCCTGTCCGGCGAGCGCCTCGACAAGCGCCATGCGCACTGGCAGGGCGTGATCGTGGCGGCGTCCGAACAATGCGGGCGCAACCGCCTGGCGCAGCTGGCGCCGCTGGCGGACTTCGACCGTTTCATCGCGGCGCCAGGCGCGCAGCTGCGCATCCTGTTCTCGCCGCGCGCCAGCCAGTCGCTGGCCGGATGGGCGCGCGCGGCCGGGCCGCAGGCGGTGACGCTGATGGTGGGGCCGGAGGGAGGATTCAGTGCCGAGGAAGAGCAGGCGGCCATCGCTGGCGGCGCCCTCGCCCTCTCGCTCGGTCCGCGCGTGCTGCGTACCGAAACGGCGGGTCTGGCCAGCGTGGCGGCGCTCAACGCCATCTGGGGCGGGATGTAGGGCAGGCCATTCACGTCTGCACGGCTGGGATCGGCATAGGGGCGGCCAGATCGTCTGACCGGTCCCCTGCCACACCACCCGGCATGGGGGGGCCGCACCGGGCGGTTCGAGTAGTTGAGGTCAGGACAGGCGAGGTACCCCCAGTCGGTCGAAGTAGCCGATAGTCATCACTGTCTTCAGCAACCTATCGCTGTTGCGCCACCAGCGGCGGCTGTTCGCCGCCACCTGCTTTGCCACCGACAGCGCAGCTCCCCTTTTCAGCAGCTCACGATACATGGTAGTTCCGCGCTTCCAGTGCTTGAGCTGGATAGCCCGTAGCCAGTGACGCAGCCATTCATCGAGTCTTTGCCAAAATCCCGGAGTTTGCGCCAGCTGGAAGTACCACTTCCATCCCAGCATATAAGAACGCAGTCGTTGCACCACACCCGGCATACCGCGCCCGCCGGAGCTGCGGTAGCGAAGTCCGCGCCGTTCCAGTTCCTTGTCCTCTTCATCGAGCATCACGTTGGCAAGCAACGGGCTCAAGGGACCGCCTTGCGGCGTCCCTTCACTCCGTGCTTGCACCACGCCATGGTGCATGATGCCGCTGTTCAGATAGGCACGGACCAGCCGGATTATCCCGGCGTCGTTGATGCGTTTGCGTAGGCGGTCAATCAGGATGTCATGGTTGACCCGGTCAAAGAATTTTGAAAGGTCAACGTCCACCACGACGCGTAACCCGGACTGGACCTAGGCTTGGGCAGCCAACACCGCGTCCTGCGCACGCCTGCCCGGCCGAAAGCCATAGCTATGCTCGCTAAAAGTGGGATCGAGGATCGGTTGCAGCACCTGTCGCAGTGCTTGCTGGATCAGGCGATCCGTCACCGTCGGAATACCAAGCTCGCGCTTGCCACCGTCGGGTTTCGGGATCGTCACCCGTCGCACCGGACTGGGCCGGTACGCCCCCGCCAGCAGTTGTTCTCGACTGTGCGGCCACGTAGTCGCCAGTCGACGCGAAGTCTGGTCAATGTCCAGTCCATCCACGCCGGCAGCGCCCTTGTTGGCACGCACACGCTTGAACGCCCGCCGCAGGTTTTCTGTCGTCAGCGCCGCTCGCAGCAGCGCTGACCCCGTGTCTCCGGTTGCATGCCGCGGGCGGAACGCTTCATCGCTGAAAGCCTCAAGCATGGCTTCACCTTGCCCTACGCCTTCCCGCCCCGCGTTAGCGGGCATCTGACGCTGTGCCTTCTGCATCGGCATATCGGATTCACTCTACTCGTTTGGTCCTTCGTCGGCGGAGTCGAGCCTTCCCGGCGCTACCTCCGACTACTATGACCTCTGCTGAGACCCCGCTCCGGCTCACGCCGTCGCCCTTTCAGGCACAAGGCGGGGCGTCCCCAGGTAAGGGCCGCACTCCTTCATCACACAACCGCCACATTTACGCCGCCTCTCCTTTACCACGAGAGCTTCGCGGTCATTGGCCCGCTCGCCCTGATCGGCAACGCCTTCCATGTGATTCGTGCTCCTCGGCTCATGATTTATGCTCCACGCTTCCTTCCCACACTCAGTTACCCTCGCGCAGTTGCGCTTCACTTCGCTCACTGTGGTCAGCTCGCGGCGGGACTTGCACCCGCAGGAGTGCATCCATGCTGGGCGCACCAACAAAAAAACCGCAGGCAAGCCTGCGGTTTTTTGTCATGCCGTTTCGACACAGCCGGCGGCGCGCCGCCGGCTGGTTCCAGCTACCCTGCCATCAGAAGCGGTAGTTGTATTCTGCCGATACGCGGGCAGAACGTGGTGCGGCGTACGACTGGACGCTGTTGTACGTCGTTGCGCGGTTGGCGCCCGAGTTGTACTGCTCGTTCAGTTTCAGCACTTGCTGGTCGTTCAGGACGTTGAAGACATCCAGCTTGAACGCAAGACCCTTGAGCTGCTCAGGACGGTAGACCAGGTTCATGTCCAGCGTCTTGGTCCAGCCGAGGCGGCCCAGCGTACCGCGTGGTGCCGGCACGTTGTTGTCGACCGAGGTCGAAGCAGGGGTCGTGGCAGTGGCGGCGCGCGCAACACCGAAGCAGAAGTGCTCGACGCCGTAGTTAGGCGACGGGCCGACGTCTTCCCAGTCTGCATCATCCGTTGGATTCGGATCGCCACCCAGGCAGCCTTTTGGACGGCCCGACTGAATCGACAGGTTAGCGCCGATGGTGATCTGCGGCGTGATGTCGTAGAAACCGAAGGCCTTGATCTGGTGCTTGCGGTCGTTCGGCAGCAAGCCGTCAGCGTAACGCATGATCTCGGAGTAATCCCAGGTCGTGGTAGCGGCGACGTCTGCCTGGCCGGTGTTCAGGTCCGATAGGGTCTGGCCTTCGGTATTACCCGTGGCGCGGCTGAGCGTGTAGTTGATGCGGCCATACCAGCCGTTGCGGTATGGGTGCTCGGCGAAGACGTCCACTGCGGCGTAGACGCGCTTGGCCTTTTCGAACCCGATTTGCGCCGCGGTCAGCTTCACTTCGCGGTAGTTGCCGTTCTGCATGAAGTCGATCAGGAAGTTCTGATCTTCGCCCGGATTGAACGACGCGCAGCTGAAGTAGCTGTAATGTGGATCTTCCGGATCCCAGGTCGCATCGTCGATGGTCGGGATGTTGTTGGCCAGTGCATAGCGGCGGAACACGCGGCCGTCGCAGAAGTCGTCGATGGTCGACTTCAGGCTACGGTAGGTGACCTTCGCGCCCCAGTTCAGCGATGGCGAGTAGGCCTGTTCGAAGCCCAGCGTGATTTCGTCCTGGAACGATGGATCGAGGTTCGTCGAAGACACCGTCTTCGGATCCTTCGGCTGGCCGAACTCGTTGTTCGCCGACAGCGGGTTGGTCAGCTGGGTCAGGCCGGTTGGCTGGCCGGTCGCGTCGGTACCGGTGTAGCTGTAGTACTGACTGGTGTTGAGCGAGCCGTTGGCGCCGCGGATGGCGACGATGGTCGGCATCTGCACGGTGTAGCGGCCTGCGCTACCGAAGACCTTCAACGACGAATCGCCGTTCACGTCCCAGACTGCGCTCATGCGCGGCGTGAGCTGGTTCTTCTGCTCGAGGTAAGCAACGCCGGCCGAGTTCAGATTCTCGAAGCTTTCGTTACGCAGGCCGAGCGTGACTTGCACGTCCTTGGTGACTTTCCAGACGTCTTCGATGTACTGGGCGTTCTGCTTTGCCGATGCGTCCGACGCGGTGATGAACGTGTTCTTGTTGACGTAATAGCCCTGGGCGGCGAGCGGACCGTTGCCGGCGAAGGCAGGGATCGAGCCGCCTGGCACGCTGGTCGACGCGCCTGGATTAGTGGTACGGGCATAGATCCAGGTGAAGCCGCCGGCAGCGATGTTACCCGCGTTCTGCGAGATGGTCTTGATGTTGTCCAGGCCGGCGCGCAGCGTGTGGGCGCCGAGCTTGTATTCGATGTCGGCACGGAAGAAATCGACGTCATCGGTGGAACCGTTGAACGGCAGCGAACCGGTGAAATTCTGCGGGCTGGCGTAGTTCAGGCCTGGCGCACGGTTTTCCGATGCAGCCGTCACGGCCGGCAGGTTCGGGTTGTAGCCGCCTGGTTCGTAGACGTGATTGTTCTGCATCTTGCCGCCGAGGGCGGTGAAGGTCAGCTTGTCGGTCAGGTTGCCGGTGTAGCGCAGGATCTGGACTTCGGAGCCGTTCGGAGCGGCGGCGGTGCCGGAGCTCTCTTCATGGATCGTCGAGTTGATCGTGCTGCCGATCTCGCGCGTCGTGTAATTATAGCCGCGCAGTGCGGTATCGACTTTCGGGTTGTCGCCGATCGCCGTGAATTCCAGGCGATGGTTGTCGGTAACGTTCCAGTCGAACTTGGTGTAGTAGCGCGTGGTGTCGGTATTGCGGTTGCGGTAGCCGGACAGATTGTTGGTCGCCTGCGGCGTGGTGGCGCCTCCGACCACCTGGTTCGCTTCCAGCTTGGTCTGCTCGATCGCGGCGAACATGAACAGCTTGTCCTTGATCAGCGGGCCGCCGGCGTAGACGCCGTACTGCTTTTGCTGGACTTCGTTTTCGCTGTTGCGGAAGCGCAGTGCGCCCGAGTTGGCCAGGCCGGTGTCGGCGAAGTACTGGTCCTTCTGCTTGGCGCGCCACTGGCGTGGGGTGATCGAGGCCAGGCCGCCGACTTCCCAGGTGTTGGTACCGCTCTTGCCGACGATGTTGACCACGCCGCCGACCGAACGGCCGAACTCGGCGCCGAAGCCGCCGGTCTTGATCTCAGCCTGTGCGACGGCGCCAAATGGCAATTCCGATGCGCCCAGCTGGGTCAGCGGGTTGGTCACGGGCATACCGTTGATGTAGTAAGCATTCTCCGATGGACCGCCGCCACCGATCGACGCGCCGGCGATATACGTCGGGTCGCTCTTGGTGGTGTTCGGAGCCAGCTGGATGATCGCGTCGACGTTACGGGCGATTGGCAGGCGTGCCAGCTCGCGCGCGGTGAAGGTCGCGCCGTTCGAGGCCGAGCTCACGTCGATACGGCTGCGGCGGCCGCTCACCTGCACGGTGGCGACCTGGCCAGCCACGGCGAAGACAGCTTCGACACCCTGGCCGGCGATGACGTCCACTTCGGAAGTCTGGCCGTTCAGGCTGCCGCCCTGGAGGGTAGCACGGTAGCGGCCGATCGCCAGCGCAGATGCCGAGAAGGAGCCGCTTGCATCGACCGACACGGTACGCTGCTGGTTGGTGTCAAGATTGCGGATCTGGACTGACGTGGCGCCGCCCGGGGTGACCTTGCCGTACAGCGTACCGGCCGCATTCGACTGCGCAGCTGCCGGCGCCATAACGGCGGCGGACAGGGCGGCAGTGCTGAACGCGATCGACAATGCGCGTGCTACTACAGTTTTTTTCAACATGTGATTTCCCAATTTTATAAAAAGCGTCTCTTATGGATCAGCTTGTTTTCCAGTTTTTTAACGAATCACTACGAACTGAGTTCTCTCACTACTTCTTCATTTTTTTCGGCCGAGAGATTAATCGGCCTCAAATCTCGATTGAAAGCGTTCAAACGTTATCTGACCGGGACATAAAACCATAGCAAAAGTACTAGTGTCAACGAACAACTATTTCTAACGTGCATATAAACAACACTTCGATTCAATTAAATCTTGGGCAACAAAAGCGGCTCCTCAAACTGATGCAACGCAACGTAAAAATTCACCACCGAATAACATTGACGCACCAGATGCGTGCGCCTGTACCTCTGGCCTGTTTCGTTTGAAGCACGTGAAAAAACAAGCACGCGGCCACGGATTTTTATTGCATCGCAATAAATAAGGTGGCCTACGGTGTCAATACACTGCCAGGCCGGCGCCGATGTCCATACAGGGCCTCGCCATTGCCGGGTTAAAATACGGGTTTGCCGGCCGCCCGTGTATGGCCCGGCACAGCGCAAACGCCCCATCTGGACTACCCATGCTGCGAATTAACGAACTCAAACTCCCCCTCGACCATCCCGACCATGCCCTGCGCGACGCCGTTCTCAAGCGGCTCGGCGTCGAGGCCATCGACCTGGTCGATTTCACCGTCTTCAAGCGCAGCTACGATGCGCGCAAGCGGGCCGCCATCGTCCTGATCTATTCGGTCGATGTCGAGGTGAAGAACGAGGCGGCGGTGCTGGCCCGTGTGAAGGCCGACCAGCACATCCTGCCCTCGCCCGACACCGGCTACAAATTCGTCGACGCGGCGCGTCCGCCGGCGGGCACGCCGCGTCCGGTCGTCGTCGGCACCGGCCCCTGCGGCCTGTTCGTGGCGCTGATCTTGGCGCAGATGGGCCTGAACCCGCTGGTGCTCGAGCGCGGCAAGGTGGTGCGCGAGCGCACGGTCGACACCTTCGGCTTCTGGCGCAAGCGCAAACTCAATACCGAGTCGAACGTGCAGTTCGGCGAAGGCGGCGCCGGCACCTTCTCGGACGGCAAGCTCTACAGCCAGGTGAAAGACCCCAGGCATTACGGACGCAAGGTACTGACCGAGTTCGTCAAATCCGGCGCGCCGGAAGAGATCATGTATGTCAGCAAACCGCACATCGGCACCTTCCGCCTGGTCAAAATGGTCGAGCAGATGCGCGCCGAGATCATCTCGCTCGGCGGCGAGATCCGGTTCAACACGCGCGTGGACGACCTCGTCGTCAGCGAAACCGCGGGCGTGCGCCAGGTCCGCGGCGTCAATCTGGCCAGCGGCGAGCAGATTCCGGCCAATCACGTCGTCATGGCGGTCGGCCACAGCGCGCGCGACACCTTCGAGATGCTGTATGAACGCGGCGTGTACGTGGAAGCCAAGCCGTTCTCGATCGGCTTCCGGGTCGAACACCCGCAGTCGCTGATCGACGTCTGCCGCTTCGGCCCCAACGCCGGCAACAAGATCCTCGGTGCGGCCGACTACAAGATCGTGCACCACGCCTCGAACGGGCGCTCGGTCTACAGCTTCTGCATGTGCCCGGGCGGCACCGTGGTCGCCGCCTCGTCGGAAGAAGGCCGCATCGTCACCAATGGCATGAGCCAGTATTCGAGGAACGAACGCAATGCCAACAGCGCGATCGTGGTCGGCATCACGCCCGAGGATTTCCCGGGCCACCCGCTGGCCGGCATCGCCTTCCAGCGCGAGCTCGAATCGCGCGCCTTTGTCCTCGGCGGCAGCACCTATGATGCGCCGGGCCAGCTGATGGGCGACTTCGTGCGCGGCGTTCCCTCGAAAGCATTCGGTTCCGTCATCCCCTCCTTCAAGCCGGCGGTGCACCTGACCGACCTCGCCCCTTCCCTGCCGGAGTACGCGATCGTCGCCATGCGCGAAGCGTTTGTGGCCTTCGACAAGCAGATCAAGGGTTATTACAAGGAAGACGCGGTGCTGACCGGCGTCGAGACGCGGACCTCGTCGCCAATCCGCATCAAGCGCCGCGACGACGACCTGCAAAGCCTGAACACGCGCGGCCTGTTCCCGGCCGGCGAAGGCGCGGGCTACGCCGGCGGCATCATGTCGGCAGCCATCGACGGCATCCGCGTGGCCGAAGCGGTGGCCCTCGCCATGGGCGTGCCGGTCCCGGCGCTGCGGGACTGAGCGTTTGACCCCCGAGGCGACCGCCAGGCCTGCCGGCGCGCTCGCGCCGGTGCTCGCCATCGTCGCCTCGATCGTGTCTGTGAACGTCGGCGCGGCCTATGCCAAGGGATTGTTCCCGCTGGTGGGCAGCAGCGGCATCACGGCCGTGCGCGTGGGATTGGCCAGCATCCTGCTGCTGGCCTTCTGGCGTCCGTGGCGCGCGCCGCTGGCCCGGCTTGATGCGATCAACGTCGCTATCTACGGCTTCATGCTGGGCATGATGAATTTGCTGATCTATGCGGCCTTCGCGCGCATCCCGATCGGGATTGCGATCGCCATCGAAGTCGTCGGGCCGCTGGCGGTGGTGGTGCTGTCTTCGCGCCACCTGCGCGACTTTGCCTGGGTCGGCTGCGCCGCGTTCGGGCTCTGGCTGCTGGCGCCGACAGCGGCTGGCAGCACCGCACTCGACCCGGTCGGCGTCGCCGCGGCACTTGGGGCGGCCTTTTGCTGGGCCATGTACATCGTCTTCGGCAAGCGCGTCTCGACGCTCAAGGGCGGCCATGTGGTGGCCTGGGGCATGCTGGTGGCGGCCCTGTGCACAGTGCCGGTCGGGCTGGCGCAGGCCGGTACTGCCCTGTTCCTGCCGGGTGTGCTGCTCGGCGGCCTGGTGGTCGCCCTGCTGTCGAGTATCCTGCCCTATTCGCTGGAGATGATGGCGCTCTCGCGCCTGCCGCGCCGCGTGTTCGGCATTTTGGTCAGCGCCGGCCCCGCGGTGGGCGCGTTGGCCGGCTTCTTCATGCTGGGCGAAGTGCTGACCTCCACGCAATGGCTGGCGATCGGGATGATCGTGGTTGCCACTGCCGGCAGTGCGGCCACTGCCGGACGCAGTTAAGGCGCTACAGCCATCCGGACTTCTTGAATCGGTAGTACAAATAGCCGCACACGCTGATCATGACGCAGACCGCCGTCGGGTAGCCGTACTTCCACTTCAGTTCCGGCATGAACTCGAAGTTCATGCCCCACACCCCGGCGAAGGCCGTAAACACCGCGAAGATCGCGGCATACGCGGCGAGCTTCTTGTTGACATCGTTTTCCTCGATCGCGACCATCGACAGCGTCACCTGGATCGCGGTGGCGATGGTGTCGCGGATCGCGTCGAGGCGGCCCGCAATGCGCAGCAAGTGGTCGTGGACGTCGCGAAAATAATCCTGGGTATGGCAGGCGACGGGCGGCACCCGGCCGCCGTGCAGTCGACCGACGGCGTCCATCAGCGGAATGACCGCATGGCGCAGCACCAGCGTATTGCGCTTGAGGTCATACAGGCGCTCGATGTTGTCGCGCTGGGCGCCCTGGCCGCCGAAGATGCGGTCTTCGATCGTTTCCAGGTCGGATTCGAGTTTGTCGACGATCGGGAAATAGCGGTCGACGATGGCATCCATCAGCGCATAGAGCACGAAGCCGGAGCCCATTTTGAGCATTTGCGGGTCGCGCTCGGTGCGCGCCCGTACGCCGAGAAAACCCTGGGCGGAATCGCGCCGTACCGACAGTACGTAATTCGGGCCGACGAAAATGGCTACTTCGCCGGACTCCATTTCGTCGCCGTTCAGGTTCACGGTATGGACGACGGCGAACACGGAATCGCCATACTCCTCGAGTTTCGGGCGCTGGTGGCCGCGCGAGGCATCCTCCACGGCCAGCTCGTGCAGCGCGAACTCTTCCTGCATGGTGGCCAGTTCGGCCGGCTCCGGATCGCGCAGCGCGACCCAGACGAAGCAGCCGGGCATTTTCAGGTACTCGCTGATATCCTCGACGGGGATATCGGACAGTTTTTTGCCTTCCTGATAGGCGACGCAGTTGATCAGCATGAAGTGTTTGCAATGAGGGCCGGAATGGCCACCCTATAGCTTACTATGCCGATGAGCCATTTGGCGGCACGAGATTGCCGCCCTATTCTTCGCGCGCGCCGTCGATACCCAACTCCACGATCTTGCGCGTGATCGTATTGCGCCCGATCCCGAGGCGCATGGCGGCGTCGTTCTTGCGGCCGTGCGTGTGCTTCAGGGCCGTCTTGATCAGCGCCGATTCGAACTGCTTGCCGAGCGTGTCCATTACTTCAAACTGGCCGGCGCTGAGCATGCTGGCGGCCTGCAGTTCCAGCAAGCCGATCCAGCCGTCCGGCGACGGCGGCACCGACAGGGCGGCCGGCGCAGCGCTGCCGTTGCCCTCGCCCAGGAAGGGCGTCGCCGCCGCGCCGCCGGCCGGCGCCTGGGTCAGGTCGCGCGGCAAGTCCTTCACCTCGACCGTCTGGCCCGGCGCCATCACGGTGATCCAGTTGCACAGGTTTTCCAGCTGGCGCACGTTGCCCGGCAGTTCCAGGCCGCTCAGGAAACGCATCGCGCTTTCGCTCATGCGCTTCGGCTCGACGCCCAATTGGTGTGCGCTCTGCACCAAAAAGTGGCGCGCCAGCAGCGGGATGTCTTCGCTGCGCTCGCGCAGGCTGGGCAGGCGCAGGCGGATCACGTTCAGGCGGTGGTACAAGTCTTCGCGAAACAGGCCGTCGCGCACGCGCTGTTCGAGGTTCTGGTGGGTCGCCGCGATCACGCGCACATTCGCCTTGACCGGCTGGTGTCCGCCGACGCGATAAAAATGGCCGTCCGAGAGCACGCGCAGCAGGCGGGTCTGCAAATCGAAGGGCATGTCGCCGATCTCGTCCAAAAACAGCGTGCCGTCCTCGGCCTGCTCGAAGCGGCCGCGCCGCATCGCCTGCGCGCCCGTGAAGGCGCCGCGTTCGTGGCCGAAGAGTTCGGACTCCAATAAATCCTTCGGGATCGCGGCGGTGTTCAGGGCGATGAAGGGCTGCTGGGCGCGCGGGCTGTGCTTGTGCAGGGCGCGCGCGACGAGCTCCTTGCCGGTGCCCGATTCGCCCGTGATCAGGACCGTCACGTTCGATTGCGACAGGCGCCCGATGGCGCGAAACACTTCCTGCATTGCCGGCGCCAGGCCGAGGATCTCGGGCGTCTCGGCGGGCGCCGCTTCGACGCTCGCTTCGCGCAAACTCTCTTCGAGGGCGCGGCGGATCAGCGAGATGGCCTTGTCGATATCGAAGGGCTTGGCCAGGTAATCGAAGGCGCCGCCCTGGAACGAGGCGACGGCCGAATCGAGGTCGGAGAAAGCGGTGATGATGATGACCGGCAGGCCGGGATAGCGGGCCTTCACCGCCTGCAGCAGGTCGATCCCGGATTCGCCGGGCATGCGGATGTCCGATACCAGCACCTGCGGCGAATCAAGCTCGAAGGCGGCCAGTGCATCGCGCGCGTTGGCGAAGCTGCGCGTCTCGAGATTCTCGCGCGCCAGGGCTTTTTCCAGCACCCAGCGAATCGATGCGTCGTCGTCGACAATCCAGATTGGTTTCATGTAGGTCGTGCTTTCCGCAGTCAGGTTCGTCAGTGGAGACGGCGGAAACACGGCCGCTTCTTATGGAAGCGGCAGCAGGATCCGGAAATCCGTCAGTCCAGGCCGGCTTTCGCACTCGATCATGCCCAGGTGTTGCTGCACGAAGGTTTGCGCCAGCGTCAGCCCCAGGCCGCTGCCGCCATCCCTGCCCGACACCAGCGGGTAGAAAATACGGTCGCGGATCTCGGGTGCGATGCCCGGTCCATTGTCGATGATATGCAAGTCTAATGCCAGCCCGTAGCGGACCTTGGCAAGGGTGATCTGGCGCGCCACCCTGGTGCGCAAAACGATCTCGGCGTCGCCCGCCGCGATGCGGCTTGCCAGCGCCTGCGCGGCGTTGTGGACGATGTTCAGGACAGCCTGGATCAGCTGCTCCTTGTCGCCCCTGAACTCGGGAATCGAGGCGTCGTAATCGCGCCGGATGGAGAGGCCGTTGGGGAATTCGGCCAGCACCAAGGAGCGCACGCGCTCGCACACTTCGTGGATGTTGACGTCGCCGACGATATGCGGTTTGCGGTGCGGCGCCAGCAGGCGGTCGACCAGGGTTTGCAGGCGGTCGGCTTCCTTGATGATGACCTGCGTATATTCCTTCAGTTCGCCCAGGTGCAGCGGCGGCAGTTCGAGCTCCAACAGTTGCGCCGCCCCGCGGATGCCGCCCAGCGGGTTCTTGATCTCGTGCGCCAGGTTGCGGATGAGTTCCTTGTTGGCCTGGCTCTGGTCGAGGAAGCGCTCCTCGCGGTCGAGTTTCAGTTGCTGGACGTTTTCGCGCAGTTCGATCAGCACTTCGCCGTTTTCCAGGCTGCTTGCGATCGAGTGCACGTGCAGGGTTTCGCGGCCCGGGCGCTCGAGCGCCAGGTCCTGGCGCAAATCCGAGTACTGGTGCGTGCGGGTTTGCTCGCACAGGGCCGCCAGTTCGTCGCCGTTCGAGAACAGCGCCGACAGGGTCTGGCGCGACAGCGATTTGAGGGAAGCGTCGAGCATGTTCTCGGCCGCCGGATTGGCGTAGCGTACGCGGTCGCAGGGGTCGACCAGCAGCACGCTGGAAGCGAGCAGTTCGAGGCCGGCGAAGCGGGCCTGCTGCTGCGGGCGGTGTGGTTCGGTCGTCGGGCTCATCGGATATTGGCGATCTCGCGCCGCAGCGCTTCGATATTGCGTTCGGTGCGGCTGATGTCGTCACGCATCTGGCCCACGCGCTCCTGGTATTTGGCGTAGTTGCGCTCGTTGCCCTGGCGCTCGGGTTCGCCGTTGTTGAAGACCTGGCGCTGGTCCGCCAGCTTCTTTTCCTCGGCGCGCAGTTCGTCGTTCAGGATGCCGCGGCGGTCGTCGTCGCGCACGCGCTGCTGCGAGGTGTCGACGCGCGGGAAATTCGACGGGCTGGGCGTGGGCGTGGCGGCGGGAGCGGGAGCGGCACTGCCCTGGCGCGCCGTGGCGGGCGGCGGGGCGCGGCGTTCAACCGGCGCCGGGATATAGCCCGGCAGGTCGAGTGCCTTGCAGCCGCGTTTTCCGGTATCGGTGAACTCGACGCGGCCTTGCGCATCGACGCATTTGTAGACGGTGGTCTGGGCCTCGGCTGCACCGCTGAAGATCACGCCGGCGGCAAGCGCAAAGCTCAGGCCAAAGCAGGTCACACTGGTTGTCATACGCATCAGTAGAAGCTGCACGGGAAAGTGTGCGAGGTGGAGTTGAGCCGAATATACCGCATCCATAAAAAAACGCGGGGAAAGCCACTGGCCCTCCCCGCGTTTGTTACGTTGGCTTACAGCTTTTGATGCCGTAGTACAACAACTCGATTGGGTTCAACTTAAGCCGAGTAGTACATGTCGAACTCGAGCGGGTGCGGCGTCATGCGCATGCGCTGCACTTCCTGCATCTTGAGGTCGATGTAGGCGTCGATCATGGCGTCGCTGAAGACGCCGCCGCGGGTCAGGAACTCGCGGTCCGCATTCAGGGCCTCGAGTGCTTCCTCGAGCGAAGCGCAGACGGTCGGGATCAGCTTGTCTTCTTCCGGCGGCAGGTGGTACAGGTCCTTCGAAGCCGCTTCGCCCGGATGGATCTTGTTCTGGATGCCGTCCAGGCCCGCCATCAGCAGCGCCGAGAAGCACAGGTAGACGTTGGCCAGCGGGTCCGGGAAGCGCACTTCGATGCGGCGGCCCTTCGGGTTGGCGACGTGCGGGATGCGGATCGAGGCCGAACGGTTCTTGGCCGAATAGGCCAGCTTGACCGGCGCTTCGTAGCCCGGCACCAGGCGTTTGTACGAGTTGGTGCCCGGGTTGGTGATCGCGTTCAGGGCCTTGGCGTGCTTGATGATGCCGCCGATGTAGAACAGCGCCGTATCCGACAGGCCGGCATAGCCGTCGCCAGCGAACAGGTTCTTGCCGTCTTTCCAGATCGACTGGTGCACGTGCATGCCCGAGCCGTTGTCGCCGTTGATCGGCTTCGGCATGAAGGTGGCGGTCTTGCCGTAGCTGTGGGCGACGTTCCAGATCACGTACTTCATGTTCTGGGTCCAGTCGGCGCGCTCGACCAGGGTCGAGAAACGGGTGCCGATTTCGTTCTGGCCGGCGCCGGCCACTTCGTGGTGGTGCACTTCGACCGGGATGCCGAGCGATTCGAGGATCAGGCACATTTCCGAGCGCATGTCCTGGAAGCTGTCGACCGGAGGCACCGGGAAGTAGCCGCCCTTGACTACCGGACGGTGGCCGGTGTTGCCGCCTTCGAACTTGCCGTCGGTCGACCACGACGCTTCTTCCGAATCGATCTTCACGAAGCAGCCCGACATGTCGACTTTCCAGCGGATCGAATCGAAGATGAAGAATTCAGGTTCCGGACCGAAGAAGGCGGTGTCGCCCAGGCCGGTCGACTTCAGGTAGGCTTCGGCGCGCTTGGCGATCGAGCGCGGGTCGCGGTCATAGCCCTTGCCGTCCGACGGTTCGATCACGTCGCACTGCATGAACATCGTCGTCTCTTCCATGAACGGGTCGATGTTGGCGGTGTTCGGGTCCGGCATCAGGAGCATGTCCGATGCTTCGATGCCCTTCCAGCCGGCGATCGACGAGCCGTCGAAGGCGTGGCCCGACTCGAATTTGTCGAGGTCGAAATGCGACACAGGAACGGTGACGTGCTGCTCTTTACCGCGTGTGTCCGCGAAGCGGAAATCCACGAACTTGACTTCGTTGTCCTTCACCATCTGCATCACATCTGCGGCGGTCTTTGCCATGCGTTTCTCCTAACAAAAAAGTGGGGTGTCGAGAATCGGCGAGATCGTTTCCGACCGGTCAGCCTATTTGCGACATGCTTGCAGGAATATATGCAGGAACCATGCCAGCGAATCGGGTATGACTACATGCACAATCCATCTTTGGAAAGCCGAGAGTTTAACCATAAAATCCCCATCAAACCGGAAATATCCTAGAGTGCAGCCCAACTCAACATTTGCACCAAATTGGTGCATTTTCGAATTAGCGCACCATTCTGATGCAAGCTGCACCATTTCGGCAAGTATGCGCCCTGGCGGTGCGGACCATGACAAGGAACAATATGAAAACGACCAAAGAGATCCTCGACGCGGCGCGCGCGCGCGTCCCCGGCCAGCCCTACGCCGGTGCGGTCACACCCGACGAAGCGTTCATGCTGCTGCAGGCGGCCCCGAACGTGAAACTGGTGGACGTACGCACCAACGCCGAGCGTGACTGGGTCGGCCGGGTGGTGGTGCCGGAAGGCCAGCAGCTCGCGGTCGAGTGGGCGGCATATCCGGGCGGCCAGCCGAATCCCCAATTCGGCGCACAGCTGGCGCAAGTGGCCGGGGAGGACGAGATCCTGCTGTTCCTGTGCCGCTCCGGCGTGCGCTCGCGCCACGGCGCGCGCGTGGCGACGGAACTGGGCTATGCGAATTCCTTCGACATCCTGGAAGGTTTCGAGGGCGACAAGGATGGGGATGGGCACCGCAAGTCGGTGGGGGGCTGGTGCAAGGCGGGGCTACCCTGGATCGGCGCTTGATGTGCGGCGCAAAGGCGCCGATCGCAGGCGGCAAGCCGCGGAGCGACTTGGCAGGCGCTGGTTGAACGCGTGGACGCCAAGTCCGGTGGTATAGCCGTCCACCCTGCGTCCTGCTGCACGCGTCAACCTTGTCGATATCGATGCACAGACCCGTAGGGGTCATCGGACGGCGGCGAACCACGGAGCGGGTCAGCATCGGCCGCTTGAACGCGTGGGCGGCGCACACGCAGCGTGAACGCACACGCCCGGGTTTAGCCGGCCACCCTACAAGCCCGGCAGCACCATCACCTGCACGCCCGACGCCGCCTCGGGCGCGCGGTACACGCGCTGGGTCGCCTTTTTGAAATCCTCCGGCCGCGCCTTCGGGATGTGGGTGAAGGTCTGCGGGTTCAGGTCGACCAGCGGAAACCACGAATTCTGCACCTGCACCATAATGCGGTGGCCGCGGCGGAAGGTGTGGTTGACGTCGCCGATGGCGAAGCTGAGCGGCTCGACCTTCCCCGGCACGAACGCCTCGGGCTGTTCGAAACTGTGGCGGAACTTGCCGCGCAGGGGATTGCCGCGCACCAGCTGCTGGTAGCCGCCCATCGCCAGCCTCGGGGCGGGGATGTCGCTGCCGCGGCGCTCGCTCGGTGTTTCCGGATACGCCTCCGGATACACGTCGATCAGTTTGACCACCCAGTCGGCGTCGGTGCCGGTCGTCGACACGAACAGCTTCGGCGTCACGGGACCGGCAATCGTCACGTCCTCTTCCAGCACCTCGCTTTGGTACACCAGCACGTCGGGCCGGGTCGCGGCGAAGCGCTGGTCCGAGACCATGTATTCCTTCGGCACGCCGGTGGCCGGGTAGCCGATGAAGGGCACCGGTTTGCGCGGGTCGGCCACGTATTCGTCGTACGCCACGGCGGATGCTGCCGGCTGCTGCCATCCCAGTTTGCCGCCGGCGCCGAACCAGAGCGTGCGCGGCTTCGCCTGGACTGGCGGCCAGGCCGTATGGCGGCGCCAGACATTGCTGCCGGTCTCGAAGGCCGTCACTTCGGCGATCGGCGCGGCCGGTTTCACGCCCTTCAGGTGCTGTTCGAAGAACGGGAATTGCAGCTCCTTGCGGAAGTAGTCGGAGGTCTTGCTGTCGAAGCTGACGTGCCCCAGGCGCGCGCCCTCGCCGCGTGCCCAGCCGCCGTGCACCCACGGCCCCATCACCAGGCCATTGACGATGCCCGGGTTCTGCTTTTCGATGGCGCTGTAGGTCGTGAACGGGCCCTGCGGGTCTTCGGCGTCGAACCAGCCGCCCACCGTCAGCACGGCGGCCTTGACGTTCTTCAGGTGCGGGGCAATCGCGCGCGACTGCCAGAAGGCGTCGTAGGTGTCGTGCTCGACGTTCGGCATGAAGAGCGCGCGCTGTTCCGCGCTCATGGTGGACACGATGTTCGGCAGCGTCAGGTGCTTCAGGAAAAAGTCGTAGCCGTTCGTGGTGCCGTAATCGAAGTCGGCGCGTTTTTTCGGCAGCGGCGTCGGGTTCGGCGCTTCGGTAAAGGCGGCGTAAAAATGGAAGTTCGCGGCCAGCATGAAGGCGCCGCCGTGGTACGAGTCGTCGCCCATGTACAGGTCGGCAATCGGCGCCTGGGGCGACGCGGCCTTGATGGCCGGATGCGAATCGATGATGCTGGCCGAGGTATAAAAGCCCGGATAGCTGATGCCGTAGATGCCGACCTTGCCGTTGTTGTTGGGGACGTTCTTCAGCAGCCAGGCCACGGTGTCGTGCATGTCCTGGCTCTCGACGCCCTCGCCCACCGCGCGCCTGGCTTGGGCGTGCGGCGTCATTTCCTGCCACTTCCCTTGCGACATGTAGCGCCCGCGCACGTCCTGCTCGACAAAGATATAGCCGGCATCCTCGAACTCGGTCGAGGGACCGATTGCCTGCGGCATCCAGTCGACGCCATAGTGGAGTTCTCCCTGGACCTCGACGCCGGCGCTGTAGGGCGTGCGCTGCATCAGGAAGGGATAAGCGCGGGCGCCGTCCTTCGGCATGTAGACGGTCGTGAACAGCTTGACGCCGTCGCGCATCGGGATGCGGTATTCGTACTTGGTGTAGGTGGCGCGCAGGTTGCGCTTGGCCGCCGGGGCATCGGCCGCCTGTCCGGCCGCGATGGCGGCACCAGGGCCGAAAGCCAGCGCCAGGCTGAGCGCAAGAAGGGAAAGCGGGCGACGCATCATGAATTCCTCTGAACAACTACACGGGGCCGCCAGTGTAATCTCAATCCAGCAGGAATTGCTAATCCGGCAAGCTGCCGCCGGCCCCGCTCGTCGCCGTGAGGCGCTGGCGCACAATGTTGATATGGCCGCGTAGTCCGTACAGGCCGTCGGCATAGGCGAGCGGGATCGAGATGTGGTTCACCTGCTCTTCGATCTCGTCCAGGCGCCGCAGCAGCTCCGCGCGGACCGTCTCGCGCCCTTCTCCCTGCGCGCCTTCCCAGGCCTGTTCCACCGACCTCAGTTCGCCGTACCAGCGATACACGCGCGAACGCACGCGCCACACGTACAGGGGCGGCACGATTTTCGAGAGCGGAATGATCAAGGCGGCCAGCGCCACCACCACGACCCAGAGGCGCTCGAACAGGTTCGCCAGCCAGAAGCGCATGTAGCGCTGCAGGAGGGGCGGCCCGTCGCGGTAGTATTTCGCCGCTCCGTCCGCGACCGGGATCTCGCTGAATTTCGGCGACGGGAACTGGCCCTGCTGCTGGAACCACCCTGCCCCGCTGTGGATCTGGCCGGCCGCTTTCACGAACAGGTCGATCAGCGCCGGATGCAGGTCGCCCCTCGCCACCAGCGTCGCTGTGGGCGCAATCAAGTGGTAGTCCTGGGCCGGGATGTCGCGCCCGAGGTCGACGATCCCGCGCGGCAGCGTCACGTGGGTGAGAAAGGGCAGGCGCCGCGTATAGGCTTCGGCCTGGCTGAAGTTAAACAGGCGAACGCCGGGCGTTTGCAGCAGCATCTGGATCAGCGGCGCTTCCGGCGCCGAGCTGAACACCAGGCCGTCGATCTGCCCGGCCAGCAGCGCCATCGTCGCCGGCGTGTTTTCCAGTTCGCTGATGACGAGCTCTTTCGGCTCGACCCCGTTCACGGCCAGCACCTGCCGGAACAGGTTGGGCACGCCCGTGCCTTCCGGCCCGAGGTTGATGCGCAGGCCGCGCAGGCCGGTCAGGTTGTTGGTCCTGACGCCGGTGCGTAAAAAAAGCCAGACCGGCTCCGTGAACAGGCTGCCCAGCGACACCAGGCCCAGCTTGCCGGCCTGTTCTTCGCTCGTCGAGCCGCTCTGCACGAAAGCGATGTCGGCGCTGCCCTTGCGCAGCCGTTCCAGGTTGTCCTGGGAACCGAGCGTCGGCTGCAGCGACACCAGGATGTCGTCTGCCTTCAGTGCCTTGGCGTACTGGGCACCGAAGGCTTCGTAGGCGCTGTTGTCCTGGCCGGTGGCCAGGCGCACATGGGTGGGCGGCGCCGGGTCGACGAAGAGGTAGGCGGCGATGCAGGCGGCGGTGACGAGGATGATGGTCGGCCCGGAGGCGACCAGCAAGTCCCACAAATTGACGAGGCTGAAATTGCGGATGCTGGAAACGGCGCGCCGGCTGGCCCGGCGCGCGCGTTCTCCTGCATTCATCCCACCCTTCAACGGATGCACTGGCGCTGGGCGCCGATACTGCCTTGCGGTGGGTCGATCATCGGCATCAGGCTTGGCGCCAGCGTGACCAGCAGCTGCGACGGCAGCGCGCTGGTGAAGTCGTAGTTTTCCGACTGCGGACCGTGCACGTAGGCCGTCATGGAGCCGAAGAAGCGCTCGCCGATGTTGAACACGAAGGTCGCCGAGCGGTTCACGTAACGCGACTCGATCAGGCGCCCGCCGCGTGCGTAGACGTCGAAGCGCTGGTCGCCGGTGCCGGTCTTGCCGCCAACTGCCACCACGCTGCCGTCGGCAGTCGCGAAGGCCGTCTTGACGCGCTTGGCGGTGCCGTCCGAGACCACGCCGCGGATCGCATCGGCCACGGCGCGCGCCACTTCCGGCGCCAGCACGACTTCATTTTCCACCTTCTTGGCGCGCTTGACCTGGGTCTCGTAAGGCGTGCCCTTGGCGAAGTGCATCGAATCGATGCGCTCGACGGGTTTGCGCACGCCGCCGTTGATGATGATGCCCATCAGTTCGGCCAGCGCGGCCGGCCGGTCGGCCGAGGCGCCCAGCGTGGTCGCATACGAGGGCACCAGCGAATCGAAGGGATAGCCCATCTTTTTCCACTGCGCGTGGATCTTGAGGAAGGATTCGACTTCCAGCAGGCCCGCGATGCGCTTGTCCTGGGCGTTCTTGCGATTCGTCTTGAACAGCCACGAATACACTTCCTGGCGCTCGCGCACGCTGGCTTTCACGGCTTCGCTCCAGCCGTGTTTCGGATCACCGCGCGGATGGGTGCGCAGGTAACCGACCAGCCACAGTTCCAGCGGATGGGTCGAGGCGACATAGCCGCGGTCGGCCAGCGACATGTTGGCCGGCGCGTACTGCTCGTACATCTTCTCGATGCGTTCCTGCTCGACCTCGTTGGGCAGCATGGCGTCGATGAAGGCGCTGAATTCCTGCAGCGTTGCGTTCGGGGCGAGCGTGCGGTGCACGGCGGCCAGTTTCGAGGCAGCCGGACGCACGCCGGCCAGCAGCAGCGCCTGGGCTTCGGCCCCGGTCTTGCCCTTGTACTTGTTCCAGAACTTGGCGAGGAAGGTCTTGCCTTCGGCGTCGGCGAAGCGCGCCAGGTATTCGGCGCGGCGCGGATCGTCGGCGTCGGCCAGCAAGGCGGCCGAGGAGCCCGGCAGCTGGAACATGTAGTAGCGCGCCACGTCGCGCATCATGCGCACGAACACCAGGTTGGTCGACTGCTGCAGCGCTTCCTGCACCGTCATGATCTTCGCGTTATCGAGCTTGCTGAAGTTGCCGAAGTAATGCAGGCCGCCGCCGGTGAAGAAGCCCTCGCCCGGATTGGCCGAATACTTGCGCGCCAT
The DNA here is from genome assembly GCA_031398335.1 of Massilia sp. Lineage (GTDB taxonomy): Bacteria > Pseudomonadota > Gammaproteobacteria > Burkholderiales > Burkholderiaceae_D > Telluria. Next base: position 39,781 of record JANNNC010000157.1, on the reverse strand, counting down.
GGCGGCGGCGAGCATCGGCGCCAGGCCCTTGTCGGCATTCGCCGGCAGCGACTGGAAGTACTCGACGCCCCACTGGCTCATGCGGTCCTTGGGATCGATGCGGGCGTCCCTCAGCGCCTTCGGGTCCATGTCGCCGTAGCGCTTGTGCAACTGGTCGACGATGTCGAGATAGGTCACCAGCGTGCGCAGCTTGGCGGTCGAGCCGAGGTCGAGCTTGGCCTGTTCGTTGATGTCGAGCGGCTGGTCGTAGTTATCGGTCTGCACGCGCAGGTAGTTGACCTTCTCGCCGCGCTCCATGAGCGTAAAGCTGTAGACCACTTGCGACGGGTCGCCGTTGCCGAGCAGGCCCTTGCCGGTCAGGCCGGCCTCGAGCGCCGCTTCCGGCGTCTTCAGGCGGCGCAGCACCGCGGTGACGGCTTGCTGGGCTTCCGAGTCGAGCGTCGAGACCACCGACATGTCGAGGCGGTCGAGGTTGTACAGGCGCGATTCGCCCAGCAGGTAGCCGAGGTGGTTGCGCACCGCATTCGCGGCCTTGCGCGAAACGAAGGCGTTCGCCGCCGGCGCTTCGACGCCCGAGGCCAGTGCCGGTTTCAGCGTTGCCGCCAGCGCGGCGTCGCGCAGCTGGGGCGTGATCACGCCCGCTTGCGCCAGCACGCGCAGGTGGCTGTTGGTAAGCGTTTCGAGGTCGTTCTTGCCGGCGCCCAGGTAATAGGCGGGACGGCGCTGCGCGATCATCAGCGACAGCGCTTCCTTGTAGACCAGCACCGATTGCGGCGTGTCCATGCGGCCCTTGAGCGTCTCGCTCACGGTCTTGAAGTTGCGTCCGTACCAGACCCACATGCCGTCGCCGATGCCGTTGACTTCGCCGTAGCCGGGTTTGGCCGACAGCGGCACCGTGTTCAGGTAGTCGAGCACGATCTGGCGCCGCGTGCCGGTGGTGTCTTCGCCGTCGCGGTAGGCGCGCAGCGTGGCCGAGGCCATCTGGATGAGTTTATCTTCCAGCGAGGCGGTGCGCCCTTCCGGCGAGTGGCGGTATTTTTCGATTTGCGTGGCCAGCGTCGAGCCGCCGGCGACACGGCCGCCACCGCTGATGCCGATCGCGCTGAGCGACTTGTCGAACACCGCTTTCGAGAAGCGGTCCCATTCGACTGCGGGATTGCGTTTCGGGTAGGCCGGGTCGAGCAGTTCGCGGTTTTCGATGAACAGCAGGCTTTGCACCAGCAGTTGCGGCGTGTCGTCGAAGCGCTCGTAGAAGCGCTCCGGGAAGCGCGCGGCGAACAGCGGCTGGCTGCGGCAATCGAGGATCTCGAGGCCGGTGCGGGTCTTTTCGCTGTAGGTGGCGAACAGGCCGCGGTCGGCCAGTTCCAGCATCTTCGGCGACAGGCGCGCCTGCGCCTCGATCATGTAATCGCGCGTTTGCAGCCTGGCCAGGAAGGCCGGCAGGTGCGAGTAGCCCAGGCGTGCGTCGTACGGGCTTTCGGCCGGGAAGCGGATCGCGTCGCTCGGCCCTTTTTCCATACGGAAGTGCACGTCCTTCATCATGCCGGCAAAGATTTTCGCCTGCAGCGTCGAGGTGCGCGTTTCGTACACGGCGTAGCCGGAACCGGCGGCCACGACCACCAGCAGCAAGCCGAACAGGATCAGCTTGCCGCGGCCCTTGCCTTTCGGCGGCTCGCCTTCGTGCTGGGGTTCGGGCGTGCTGCCGGACGTGTCCTCGGGAACACTGCCCGCGCCAGCACCGGCTTCGGTCACCAGCGACAGATGAGGGTGGGGTTCGTGCGAGGGCGCATCCTGCGTTGCCGCATCGACTGCGGGCGCGGCGTTGCCGTCGGCTTGACCGCGCAAGGCGCGAAATACGTTACGGGGCCGTTTGAAACGGCGGGTACTTTCCATGATGGCTCAACCGGTTTGAATCGTAATTCCTGCAATCCCTGTCAACCTGCTCGCCATCCCTGCTGCCGGTCTGTTCGAGTAATTGAGGTGGTCGTTGGTTCCTGTTTGGCACCGGATCGCGGTCGTCATTGTCGCGGTGCCCAAGCCATCATTCCACCACATCAACAGGTTTTGGATGAAGCCCTGTTCAACAAATTTGACCTGTCCTGATTTTTTTCGCAAAAAAACAACGGCAGAGTTATCTCGTTAGCACTGGTGCCTACAGGCATCGAGATGCTTATCCTACAAGCCTGGAATGTCGGGCGTATGACACGGCCGGCGGCGCCCAAATCAGGCCGCCAGCGGCGCGCTCGTCCCCCGCGTGCGCATGTCTTCCAGGACTTGCAGGCAGTAGTACTGGAACCATAGTCCCGTGAACAGAAAAATCAGCAGGTAGAGCCAGACCGACAGGATCGCGAGGAAGGGAAACAGGGCCACGGCCAGCACCGCGCCGCCCATCCAGGCCAGCCCCGGCAGCGCGCCGAGCACGCCCGATGCCATGCCGATCGCCAGCAGCGGCCAGCGCTGCTGCTTCATGATGACAAGCCGTTCGGCGGGGCTGGCATGGGCGGCCAGCGCGTCGTAGCTCATCACGCGCGATGACACCCAGCCCCATAGCGCGGCCTGCACCACGACGGCCAGCGGCGGGATCGCATACAGCGGGATCGTCACGATCCACAGCAGCGCAAACACGAGCACGCTGGTCAGGTTCATCCAGACGCTGCCGGCGAAGCTGCCGCCCTCTTCCTGCGCCAGCCTGGGGAACTGCCGGCGGCTGACGTAGCGTTCGATCGAGGGCATGGCGAAGATGCCCATGAACAGCAGCGACGAGCCGATCATCAGGGGCAGCAACAGCAGGATCGCCATCAGCGGCACCACGACCACCTTCAGCATGCCCAGGCCCAGCGTGGACAGCAGGCCGCCGCTGGCCTGGAACCAGCCGTACTCGCGGAACACGGCGTCGATGGTATCGAACAGCGCGGGACCGAAGGCCCACAGCAGCCCGCCCCAGGCCAGCAGCGACAGCAGCAGCGGCACCAGCGACAGCAGCATCATGCGCCGCGAGAACCCGGCGCGCAGGGCGCGTGCCCAGGCGGTGGCGACGCCGTTCACGCCGGGCTCCAGCAGTCGTTCAAGAAAGGTCGATACATGGCCGCGCGGCTCCCGATGTCAAAAGGTCATTGTAGTCGCGATTCGGCGGGCGGGCCGCCGCACCGGTGAAGCATGGTTGCGGGGCAACGGATGGCAGTTTCCCGGGGCATGCACTACAATCGCCGTTCACTAGATATCGAGGGAACAACATGTCCACTACCACCACTGATTCCGGCCTGCAATACGAAGACACCGTCGTCGGCGAAGGCGCCGAGGCGAAAGCCGGCGCCTACGTCACCGTCCACTACACCGGCTGGCTGCGCAACGACGACGGCACCCCGGGAGCCAAGTTCGATTCGAGCAAAGACCGCAACGACCCGTTCCAGTTCCCGCTGGGCGCCGGCCACGTGATCAAAGGCTGGGACGAAGGCGTGCAGGGCATGAAAGTCGGCGGCGCGCGCCGCCTGACGCTTCCCGCCAGCCTGGGCTACGGCGCCCGCGGCGCCGGCGGCGTGATCCCGCCGAACGCCACGCTGATCTTCGACGTCGAACTGCTGAACGTCTAAAACGGGTCCCGACAAGCGATGGCCGCGTTTTCACGAACGCGGCCTCCTTGTGCCAGCCCCTTGCATCGACCGCCTGCGTCGAGCATCCCCTCTAAAGTACTTGCCCAAACTGCATGATCGGCCACACCGTGCGCTAAGATGGCCGCGCGCATTGCACGACCGTCAATGCACCATCACGCAACCAGACACAGGAGTTTTTATGCGCTTGCAGGACCAGTTCAGCCAGGCCCAGGCCGATTCGAAGAACCTGCCGGAACGTCCGGACAACATGACCTTGCTGAAGATGTACGCGCTGTTCAAGCAGGCCTCGAGCGGCGACGCCACCGGCGAGCGTCCGGGCTTCACCGACATGGTCGGCCGCGCCAAGTTCGACGCCTGGGATGGCCTGAAAGGCACCTCGCAGGAAGAGGCGATGCAGCAGTATGTGGATTTGGTTGAAGAGCTGAAGGGCTGATTTTTCCCGGCTGTACGATGTACATGGCCCGGGCCTTGCTTTTGCAGGGTGGGCACTCCTGAAGTGACCCCACCCTGCGGCTTACGCCGCGAACACGCGCCGCATCTTGTCCGTCACCTTCGCCTCGATCGCCGGGCGAAACGCACTCATCAGCAGTCCCAGCCTGATCTGCAGCGCCGCGCGCTGCTCGCCCAGGGTCAATGCGCCTTCGACGCCGCTGCGCTCGAAACGCAGCACATCGCCTTCCCAGCGCCACTGCATGCCGAATTCGGCGGCGACCTTGTCGGCCACTTGTTGCGCCGCGGCGCGGGCCCGTTCGGGGCTCAGGTTGTGTTCCTGGACGATCTGGATGTCCGCCATGGTGTTTCCTCTCTTCTTCTGCTGACGCGCACGACAATCCGCCATCATGCCAGTTGCATCGCTTCCTTTCCAGTCCACTGTGCAATTGATCTTAGTCAAAACCCGATCCGTGGAGGGCGCGAGTATCACCTGAGGTATCTCAATCATACGAGGATTGCGCCATGGAACAACGAGCCCTGCTGCCGGTCAACACAGCTATTACTTTCGAGCGCGACGGGCCTCCGGTCGCCTTCATCCCCACCCCGAGCGCCCCTTACCGCCAGCACCGCAAGGCGGCCCAGCTGCTCGACCAGCCCGGCGCCCCGCGCGGCGCCGAGTCGCCGCCCGATCCGAACGTGCCCCCGCCCTACGCTTTCGGTGCGCGCGTGCTGATGTGGAAACAGGATCCGTCGGTGCTCGACATGGGCACGCGCAAGGCCTTCCTGCCCGGCGTGGTGCTGGCCGGCCCGCGCGACGCCCGCATTACCTCGGGCGATCCCGGCATCAGCCCGGTCGAGCCGAATGCCTTCGGCGATTTCGTCACCATGCCCGACACGCCGCAGTTCGACGCCGTCCACACCTTTGCCGTGGTGCGCCAGACGCTGACGATGTACCAGCGTTCCCTGGCATCGAACGGCGCCGAAATGCCGCTGCCCTGGCAATGGAACAGCAGCATCGACACGGCGCCGCTGCAAATCTTCCCTTACGGCTTGCCGAACGTGATGAACGCGTTCTACAGCCGCACCCAGAACTGCCTGAAGTTCGGCGACTTCGTGCCCTCAGGCCAGAAAGAGCGCATGTTTACCTGCCGCTCCTTCGACATCGTCGCCCACGAAACCGGCCACGCCGTGCTCGATGGCCTGAAGCCGCACTGGCTGCTGGCCGACGCCCCGCCGCAGACGGGCGGCCTGCACGAAGCCTTCGGCGACCTCACCGCGATCTTCCTGGCCCTCTCCCAGCTCGACCAGTGCGAGGCCGTGGTGGCCCAGACCAAGGCGCGCCTGCACGACAAGACCTTCCTGGCCGACATCGCCGAGCAGTTCGGCCTGGCGCTCGGCGGGACCACGGGCCTGAGGAATGCCGACAACGACCTGACCCTGTCCCAGGCCGGCACCCAGGTGCACGCGATCTCGCAGGTATTCACCGGCTGTAGATAATGAATAAAAATCTCACTGACTGAATAAAATCGTCATCAATCGAATAAAATTGTCACTTCCTCCCTGCCTGAGCACTCATATCGGGCGTCGTACAGGTTACAGGGATGGCAGAGCGGTCGAAGTGATCGGGGAAACCGTCTTTCTATCTGCTTACGAACGGCAGAGTAATCGACCAGATGCACCCCCGTGGCTAGGCAACGCAAGCTAAGGAAAGCCGGAGCTCGTCAACTTATCGAAGCGGCCTGGGTGCTCCTTAGCTTGCTGAGAGCCAAGAATGACATTAAAAGAAAACAAACGCATGGAGTTTATTAAATGAGCATGGCGCTTGCAAAAGTAAATTTGGAAGCGCTTCTTGCCGACCGTGAAGTAAGGGTTATGGCGTTGTCTGGCAAATGGGGCACGGGCAAGAGCCATATGTGGAAGAGCCTCCGTAATGCGTCGTCGGATTCAGAGATGAAAACGGCGCTGTATGTATCTCTGTTTGGCGTCGCCACGGTCGGTGAGCTAAAGTTGAAGCTCGGCCAATCCGCAGTGCCTTTGCTCGAGAAGAAAGGCCCTAGGGCGGATGCGGTGAAAGGCGCAATCAACACCGCAAAGCAGGCTGCCCAGTCCGTTTTTAAACTTGGCTCAGCCCTCGACGAATTCGCCCTGCTTGCCGTCCCGGCATTGGTACGGGATAAATTCATCGTGGTCGACGACATCGAACGCAAGCACGATAAGCTTGCCATAGATGAGGTCTTTGGCTTCATCGACGACTTCACGCAAAACTATGGCTGCAGAATCTTGCTGATACTGAACACCGACCAGCTCGTCGACAAGACAGTCTGGGAGAAGTTCAGGGAGAAGGTCATCGACGAAGAGTTGCGGCTGGACACGACGCCGGCCGAGGCCTTCGACATCGCGATCAAGCTCTCGCCCAGCCAGTTCGCGTCTAAAATCAAACCGGCCGTAGAGGCTTGCGGACTCACCAATATTAGGATCATTCGCAAGATCATTCGAGCGGCAAACAAAATCCTTGCCAAGCATGCGGCGCTTCCCGATGACGTCTTGAGCCGCGTCATCCCCTCCACGGTGCTGTTGTCCGCTATCCATTACAAAGGAATCGAGGACGGCCCGACAATGGCGTTCGTTCTCGACTCCGAATTTTCCTTGGAACGCCATTTCGTACGTCACGAGCGCAAGCGCCGTGGGGAAGAGCCCAGCGAGGAAGACAAACTGCATGCGCATTGGGCGCTTTTGCTTGATCGCCTCGGCATCATGGACACTGACGAGTACGAAAAGCTTGTGTCTGACTACCTGAACGCCGGCCTTGTTGACCGTTCGGCGGTTGACGCGGTTATTGATCGCTATCGCCAGGAGCAGCGACGCGCCGGCGCACAGGCGCAAGCGCGAGAGTTTTTCCAGTCTACGATATGGGATCCAGAACTACCGGCCGCCGAAATCCTAGAGAAGGCTCAAGCGTTGCTTGCTGACGTTCCGTATTTGGATTGCTATACCGTCAGCTCATTGCACGATTACCTGCTGGACTTTGAAGGAGGTGCACCGATTGCAGAACAGATGGTGTCCCTGTGGATTGACCAGCTGCGCGAAAAGGCGGCCGCTCCCGGTGCGGATCCTAGCCAATTCACACTCGACAACTGGACAGGCCGCCCCTTGCACCCCTTGATCGTGGCCGCTTTCGCAGAGGCTTGTGGTCGTGTCGAACAGCGCAGCACTCTGCTGGAGGTATGCCTCCGCCTCGCCGATACCGACGGCTGGGGCCGTTCCGAAGAGGCCGTCATCAAGGCGGGCACTGTCGATGACTTTGTGCAAACGATTCTGAGCATCCGTGGCGAACAGCTCAGAGTGTTCCTGCTCAAGAACCTAGACATTTACGCCAATCGGGGGACTTATATAAAGCACTTCGGATCCGGCCCACATAACTTCCTCCAAGCATGCAAGAGGATCCGCGCCGAGCGCTCAGGCACTCGCTGGGCGGGGTTAATCGAAGATGTGTTCAAAAGTGTTAAGCTTGATGCCGACCTGACTGGAGAACAGCCCACCGCCGTGGAATAGCAGATCTCTTCCTGCCATTAACTGGTCGTTCGACAATCCCCCATTTTTTAGAGCACGCTAAAAGCAGAGGTTAAGCGGCAAGTGCCAATTTCTGTCCTAGCGTGATACCGCCGAGTGCCCTATTGGGCCGGTCGTGATTGCACGCCCAGATTCAGCGAGCGAGCGGCAAATTCCTGGATCTCGTCTAGCGTTTCAAAGAAATGGTGAGCCCAGCCAATAAAATTTAATCATGAATATCTTCCGCTCACGCAGCAATGGCGTGATCGTCCTCGTACGTGAATGCGCGCGGCTTCGCTACGGTTTCTCCATCGAAGTTGCGTGTAATCTCGACTGTAATTAGGCTGTCGCCTGGAAACGCAGGACTCAGCTCAAGAGCAAGGTAGTCGAAAAGTGCGCGTTCATGCACTGCTATCACGACTTGACGATTCATGCCCTTGGAAAGCGAGCGGAGAAGCGCAGCGAACTGGGCAATATGGACGTCATCCATCGATTGAACAGGATCGTCGAGTAACAACCACGGCATACGAACTGGAACGGAGAGATGTAGCGCAAGGAAGAGTGTCAGAGCGGCAGTGTTGAGATTGCCTTGGCTAAGCATCGCTCCGGGAGAGCCGGACGTTTTGCCGGAACGATGCAATGTTTCAAGGACAGCCTCGACTTTACCGCCGTTACCGACAGGAAGCCGGAACGCAGGCACAAATTGCTCTGATGGTGCGAGTCGGACGAACAGATCACGCCAAACCTTGTTGAGTGATGTATTGAATACCTTCGTGACGATATCAGAGCGCGCCCTGCCGGCAGCTTCGGATAGCTTCTTAGCGTATCCGCGCGTAGCTTCAATTTCTTTGAATGCGGTCTCGAGTGTTTGGAGGCCAGCAAGCGTCGCATTGCGTTCGGATTGAAGGACTGCGATCTGAGCAAGGTCGCGAATCCGCATCTCCAATTCGGAGCTTGCCTTGATTCTAGCAGCGGCTACGCACTCGGCCTCGGTGACGCGCCCCTCGATGACTCGGCGAGACTCGGCAAGAGCGAAATCAATGCTGTCAAAACTACTGGACGGTTTTTGAAGCACGTTCTGCACAACGGTTTCAATCTCAGGCAGGAGCGAGACCGACTGTTCATCCCTACGGCGGGCTTTCATCAATTCTTGTCGAGCGGCTACCGCGTTAGCTGTTAACCTTTCCGCTTCTGCTGCGGTTTCCTGCAGCGCTGATAGGCGTTGCGCCAGACCGGCCATCTGCGCTTCGCGAACTGTGAGCTCGGCCAGGTCATCTGCAGAGAGTTGTCCGTTGACTGCACTGAGCAGATCTCGCTGCGCAACAGCCAAGCGTGAACTCTCCTCAGCTCGCGCAGTCGCCAGCGACTGAAGACGTCCCGCTTCGCTAGTGAGTGATGCGATTTTGGCGGCGATATGGGTCGAAAGCGAGCCGGCGTCTAAATCTGCGTAGTTGCGACTGCAGACAGGGCATGTTTCGTCAGCAATATGAGGAACGAGACCAGCCAAGGCGTTCGCGAGTGATTTAGCGTCGTTAGCAGCGCCGGAAAGGTCTAGGTTGAGCTCGTCAATTCGGGTGGAAGCACGTTGTACGGTAGCATTTAAGCTAGCAACCTGTGCGCTCGCGGTTTCGTGAGTTGCCAGCAGCCGTCTACAACGATCGGATTCGGCCTGGGCGCGACGCTGTCCTTCCGACCTGCTTTTTCCAGGGCCATCCTCCAGCGAAGGTAGGTCAGAGAAATGTACGCGAAGGGAGTTAATCGCGTCCTCAAGAACGTTGCCGTGACCTAAGCGCCAAGTGACGAGCGCTTCGCCGGCCACTAAGTCAGCTCTTTCTCTGTCAGCTTGGTCGCGACTCGACTCTTGTGACGGTAGTGAATTCCATCTCTCCTGCAACCCACGCAATTCTGAACGCATTCGGGTGAGATTCATGAGCTGACGATCAGTGTCTTGGGCGGCTGCCAGCTTGGTCTTGAGCTGACTGAGGTCGGTAGCCTCGGCGACGGTTAGTATAGGTTCTTCGCCAATGAACGTAGACAGGGTCTCGTTCAGACGAACAAGCCGTTCTTCAGTTGCTTTCGTTGCTTCATTTATCGCAAGATCCTTACGGTGGAGCTCTTCCTCCAAGGATGTCTTGAACGCCTCGAGTCGGCGAAAATCGGGCACGAGCTTGCGCACACGCGTTACGTTAAACGCGTGATCGAGGCCATCAACCAGCGCGTCAAGGGGATCCAAGCCAAGCAATTCCTTGACGAACAAGGTCAGCGGCGATGTGGTTCCGGTTTTTTGATCGTCATAGATTTCGAGCAAGCGTCCGAGCGTCGCCTGCGGCAGATAGCATCGCTCTGCGAAGAAACGGGCGTTGCTGGGGTCGAGCAGAGGCTGGGGGAGAAACGTTTCATCCGAAAAGGAAAGCGCCCCCGCGGTAGACGTTCCTTCAACGAGGGGAGCAGTCGTGGTCAGCGAGATAGAGCCTCCGCCACTCTCAAGTGTAGTCAGATATGACTGGTATTTCGGCCCATCAGTTGCAAGATGGGCAATCTTCCCAGTAAGTCCAAGTTCGAGCGCTGATAGCACGCTTGTCTTGCCCATTCCGTTAGTACCATGAATCAGAACTACTTGGGCATCCAGCGGTATGACAACTTTTCCGCGAAGACTACGGAAATTCTCGATAACCAAGTTTTTTAGTCGAACGCCATTCATTCGTCGTCTCCTTCATCGACAATCACGGCGTCGATCGATCTGTTGATCGCGCGTGCCAGTACAGTCTCAACAGCCTCCCTGCCACGTGGTGCGGCCTCGATGAGAGCATCAGTGAATTCACCTTTAGTGGAAACGGTAGCAACACCTAAATCAGACTCCCAATTGAGAAGAGTTTCAAAGGCAGGTTGTTGTGTCAGCGGCAACAGGACAGAAAGCCAGTCACGCACTGCGCTAACTGCGTTAGGCCCAGTTGGCGCACCGATTGGCAAGACGCGGCATACCTTGCTGATTGACTGGACTGTTTCTGTACGCGGCTGACCTGAGGTGAGAACCGCAGTGACTGGTCGTTTCGACCGCATTACATCAAGAGCTCGGGTTAGCGCCATAACCTTTCGGATGACTCCATCGTCGACGGTATCGCCTGTAAGCTCGATGATGACGACAAGATCGTTGGCTCGCTCCCTGGCAACCAGCGCGTGCGTAAATTCGAACGGGATCGTGCCCACTTTAAAGGGCTTTGGCAGTTGGCGGTAGCCGCCCTCCCCAACGAGAATGTCGAGAACGCGATCGGTCGTGCTCATAGTCCCACCTCGCCGCGAAATTGAACCCGCAGTTCGTTTACATCAGCCACGCTATTGAGCATTGGGCCAAATGCAACATACCTAGGCCCCAAGGTGCCGCTGCGCATAGTGGCACTTGGACTGCGCTGCTGCCGTTCTGAGACTCGCCCTGAGCAAATAACCACGGCATCATCGTCAGCCTCATCGAAGGCGCCCGAGTCGAGCAGGCTAGTGACTGTATCGTCATTAGCCGCAAAAAAGATGCGCATGCTGGCGTTTGGTGAGGTGAGTCGAAGGGCGCCGCTTCTTGGATCGGAAGGATCGTCGATCGAACTAACCCAGTTCGTTGCCTTTTCCTCCAGTCCGATCAGACCTAAAGCCACGGCGGCTTCTCGTTGTCCCGAACTTTTTAGGGCCAGCTTATTTTTCATACGGTGCACCGGTTCCCCGTCGAGCGGGAAATAGGCCTGGACACCTGCGGCGCTAACCCCATTCTGCAACTGGTGGCGGGCGCGAGCGAGGCCGGCTGCTATCGCGCGAGCAAACGCTGGCCGGTCGGCGTTACCAGCATCGGCCACGCGGTCACGGAGCGCTCTAATCCCTTCGGCGATTGCTGCCCGTGACGCTTGGTCAAGATTCGCAGCCTTTGCGTCACTAGCCAAGATTTCCAGCTTAGCGGTGAGGACATGGAGAAGCAGGCCTAGCAGCAACGGTTTGGCGTAGGCCTGAAGCCTCGCCGATTCGCAGATCTCATTGCGGTAGGCCTCGTAGTTGGCTTCGCCATAAGCCCCGATCAGGACGTTCTTTTGATCGTCGCCAAGCTCTTGGGCGGAAAACACAATCGGACTAGGCTCGTCGGTCCATTTCCAGCCTTTCTGAGCGTTCATCGAAGCGAAGAGATGCTTAATGTTTTCATCCTGCGCAGACATGCCGATCATGAGCGTCCGGCGAACCTGGACAAGGGCGCCAAGCTGATCGCGCACTATCTTGAAGGTCTCGTTGCTCTTCCAGCCGGTGATCTGAGCAGTGCGCGCGACGAGTAGGTGACGATAGCGCGACTCATCGGCGATCGCACGTAGGGCGCAGCCGTGAAATTTGTAGAGAATGGCTGCTGCGGCCGGATTGCGAAGATCCTCACCGGTCACGGTTATCCGATAGAAGGACTCGTCGTAGCCAAGTTCTTGCATCGCCGCCTCGAGCAAACCGTCCCAGTTGGCAGTAGCGAGTTCGGTCACGACGCCTTCGAGGGCGAGCATCCCGATGGCTAAATGCTCAGCATCAGCGGGCTGTGCGCCGAAAGTGTGCGGAAAGTCGAGACCGTCCCAAAGCAGGTGATCGAGTCTCTCACCAGATACCTCAACCGATAATACGGCCGAATACTGCTTCCACAGCCGTTTTAGGAGACTCTTTAAGCATGGCCAAGTTGACGCCGGCTGCGTTAGCTCGATCCCTGCTCGCTCTTCGTCCGAAGGAGTCGCCATTTCAACGACCTTTTCGAAGGCCTGGCGGTACCCACAGTCAGCTGCCGCAGTGACTCGCATGCGTAAGAATTCAATGAGCTTCGCAAGGACGCCATCGAGGCCGACTACGCGATCACGCGATATCCCTGAACCGAGCCAGAATGCGTATTCCCCCTGCGCAGCTCCTTTGCTCAACCCGGCGAACTGGTTATCAAAAAGGGTAAGGGTTTCTCTGATTGAAATGGACGCGGCGTTAGGCAATTAGATCTCTCGTTGTTTTTTTCAATGCTACTAGAAGTTCCAACTAAAATCCTAGGCTTATTTACTGTCTAGCGCCGACGGAAAGGCCAATAGCTTCGACCGCACCTCGGCTGACGAAAGTGCAACTGGCACGAAAGTAAAATCCCATGGGCGCTGACCAGGAATGCGTTCCAACAGCCTCTGCGCCCAGAGGTGATTTAAAAAATTGTATGTGGCTTCAGAGTATTCGTTAAAGCCGTTCGCGGTTTCGGCCGTTCGCGCAGCACCTTCGAGTCCAGGGAAAACCGTTCGAATCCATGCAGCGGCTTGTTTGGCGGTGATAGGGCCACCTACCATGCAGAACTTCGCAAATAGTCCGGTCTGCCAAAGAACGGTAGGCATCGCAAACACGCTCTGCCGCGTCACCGACTGCATCAAATGGGCAGGTAGCTGACGTGGAGCCAACCCGATCTGAAGGCAGTGCAGCGCTAGGCGCAATTCCCTCCCGAGCAGCCGAAGCACAGACGGGCGCTCGTACGGCGCCAATCCTTTTAGTCTAGCGACGAGCTGCTGCGCTTGAAGGTGGACGGTACTGGAGCTTGCGTCAGCTAGTAGCCTGGAGGGTAGGTTGCCGGAGATGACGGGATCTTTTGATGGCGTCTCTGGGATCAGTATTCGTTTCGAATACACGAGCTGGTGGTATAGCGTATATTCTTCCCCCGCTTTACACCGGTTGTTCAGCCAAGACCAGCGGCTGCCCTGGCGTAACGCGTCAGCTAATCCGGCCGATGAGATAGTCGCCGGCAGGTCGCTTAGGTCGACCTCAACTGTCGAAAGCGACAGGTCATGCAGCTTTTCCAACTTCTCGGACGGGACTGCATGCCTGTAAAACACCTCTACAGCCACAAACCCGCGGTTGGTAACAAATAGCACATCCGGTATGACACCCGAAAAGTGGGTCGACTCGACCGTGGCACTTTTGACTTCGAGGTTGTAGACGGGCAGATGTCGCCAATTTAGGTAATGCACCTCACCATCATTGGATTGGTAGCGAGCTTCCACCGCAAACCCTGGGAGTTCAAGCCGAAGAAATTTCGCCACTTGCTGTTTAGCATAAGCATGTACTAGAGACTCGGGCGTCGGATTGCAGTTAATTTCTTCTGCCGCATGGGCGAAAAAGTGTGCAAGAACATCACCTTTTCGCGCAACCAATGCTCTCCCACACTCAGGGCAAGTGCAGTTGCACGCCAGGCCTCGCATTGCATCATCGATATGAACGAGTTCGCCGGCGCGCGCGCCATAGAGAATCTGCGGGCCGCTCATGCCCACCTCCGGATTCCGTCACCGATGGCACGCTCCATCCGCTCTCGGTCCACATCGGGCGCCCTAAGCCAGCCGGTCCGGGGAGAAGCGAACTGAACATAAAGCTCTCTACCTAAGGAAAGAAAGTGCTCTTCAGAGGCTGGGAGTTCATAGTTCCGGCGCTGACTGCTGTATACCGCACCAACTTCCGCCATTTTGCGGCGAAACCGTTCCTTCAATGTCATATCGGAGGGATTCTCGAGATTTATGCTGATGCACGCTGGCGACAGCAACACTCGGCAGGTTGAATAATAGCCAGTGGTGTCAAACCGCAGAAGGTGAGATGCGTCGTATTTTTTCAGCTCAAGGGCCACGCGCTCTTGCCGTGCTTGCTCTCGCTCGCGCTGAGCCAAGAACCCAGCCATCCGGTGAATCCGCTCGGCGTGGTCATGCCTAGCGCGCTGCTCGGCCTTCCGATTAATTATCCAGACTTTGCCTTGCGTCTGTTTAAAAAGACGGTTTTCAACCTCTTCCCAAGTCCATCCCGACTTCGCATGGTCAGAAAAATCAAGCTCCAGTACCGAAACTGCGCGGGCACGGAGTTTGCGCTCCTTATCCATGTCAACAAAGTGCGTAACGGCCACTTCGATGAACAGCGGGCTAGCTCCCACGTAGCCGACAATATCCGGCCGCACGTCACCTTCGTTTTGCTCCAAACGAACGTCATCGAACTGCAAGAGTCGTCCGGGGATATGGCCAATGCCCGTTTGTGGATGCGCCCGATCATAGTCTTCAGGCTGAGCGTAGAGCGAACGCCAGTCTGAGTCACTGTAGGCGAAGACGTCTGGCATAAAGCGGGTGTGCATCCGGACAAAGCAGTCTGGCAGCAAAAGCATTTTACGTTGTTCGATTAACCATTTGACCGCCTTATGCAAGGAAGACTTGTAGGCATTGGCACACTCGGAACCGCTGGCATGAGCAAAATATGCTCGCTTGATCTGCCCCTTGCAGGCAATGACAGGCTCGCCACATTCTGGGCAGGTACAGTCACACTTCTTTCCTCGCTCAACCTCACTGACGGAGACGAGTTGTCCCGTACTACTCATCGCAAACGGAATTCGCATTCTGGAGAGATAGGTGATTGGAAAAGTTTTCTGAAGAAAATTAAGGGTGCCGCTTACAAAGAAGTCTGTCAAGGCATGAGGCACGGTGAACAAGACAGGCCAGCGAGTCATCAACCAGTCTTTTCCGCCACGCCTATCGCATTCCAATTTTTGACTTCGCAGGTTTTTCCAGCGCTGGCTAGCCAGGATCTACTGAGGTTATTGCCTGAACAGCGGGTAAAGAACCAGACCCGCAACCGCGGCCGCTGCGACTACTACCGGTTCCTGCAACTTCTTGAATCTCCACAGAATTAGTATGGTAATTAGTGCAACCCCGGCACTCGGGATATCAACCAGCGTCCGTTTGGCTATCACGACGACCGATCCGGCAATAGCGCCGATGGCCGCTGCAGTGATGCCGTCGACGAAAGCAACCACGCCGGGCAGCTTGCCGTATTTCTTGAAGTAAGGCGCAGGAATGACAGTGAACAGGTAGCACGGAAGGAAGGTGGCGAACGCGGCCACAATTGCGCCCGGCAATCCGGCTACGAGGTAGCCGATGAAGCCTACGGTAATGACCACTGGCCCCGGTGTGATCATGGCGACCGCAACGGCGTCGACAAACTGCTTCTCCGTCAGCCACGCGTGTTCGGTGACTACGCCGCCATACAGGAAGGGGACGATCGCCAGCCCGGACCCGAAGACAAAGGCACCAGCTTTCGCGAAAAATAGCGCGATCTGCACCAGCAGCGACACGTCTGCCGCCGCATACAGGCTCAAGACCATCGGGAGCTGGGTGGCCGCGAGCGCGTTGACGCCGCCACGGGTGATCCACTTCGGCGGCGCGCGCCAGAACCATACCAAGAGACCAGCCGCAATGAACAGCCAGGCAATTTCCGATTCAGTAGCAATGGTGACGGCTGCCAAAACAAGATAGATGGCCCAGAGCAGCTTGTCCTTGCCGACGCTTTTTTCCGTGAGCTTTTTTGCGCTCATCACAATAATGCCGACGACAGCTGCGCCAACCCCGTAAAACACTGCCTGCATCCAAGATAGACCGCCAAAATGTACATAGGCCCAGCCAAGCGCAACCACTATGATGAATGAGGGGATAACGAACGTAATGCCGACTAGCGTCGCCCCTAACACCCGGTAATGCACATAGCCCAAGTAGATCGCCAGTTGCGCAGCCAGCGGGCCGGGCGCAAGCTGGGACAGTGCCAGCCCCTCCTTGTAGTCTGCTTCGGACACCCATTTGCGGGACTCCACGAGGTCACGATGCATGTACCCGACCAATGCGACTGGGCCGCCAAATCCGAGCGCGCCCAGGCGGAGCATGTAGGCGACCATCTGCCATAGTGTGTAGCACGGCTTGCCGCCGCCATTTGTCGACTCGTTCATTTAGAAGCCTTTGTCGTTCAGAGAAATACGTATGTAGCCAGTTGAGTCTGGCCAAGCTGACAGAATTGAAACATATCCGGATGCGGAGCAGTAGAGGCTACTGCTATAATCGCGCCAAATTCACTTGGTGATTCTTTTGCGCCGCATCGTCTACCTCTTCCTGCTGTTGTGCTTGCCTTTGTATGGTTTCGCCAGGCAGGGTAGCTTGCCGCCTGCTGCCGGCGCGGCGTTGCTCACTTAGCGGTCAGCAGCATCAGACACCCAGCCGAATACGGTAGTTTTTTAACCTGTTTACGAGGTCTTTATTTGAGAGCGCCGGATATCGAATTGACCGAGCGCGAGATGGGCCTCTTGGCTCAAATCAAGTTCCGCCATACATCTCATGACGAGCTACGCGCGTCTATCGTGCCGATGGCTGCCTTAACCGACTCCTTATTGGAACGTGAAGCGATTCCTGAAGTACGCCTTTCATACTTTACCGATCCTGAGCACAATCCGGGAGGGCGCGGGAAGTCCCGTCAGCAGATATTCGAAAAGAACGGCACCTCGGGCGAAGAAATCTATGCTCATCCGCACTTCCTGAAGTATCTCGAATACTTTATTTATGGTCCCAACCTCCCCTCGAGCATCGTCGCGAAATTTAAGGAGACCATGTCGTTCTCCGGGTATTTGACAGCTGGGGACATAAATGACTTGGTTCCTGATGCACGTGCCTCTGTGCGATCAGCTCGACTTAGCCCTCACGATGCTGCGGAGGAGTTTCACAAATTAGCGCTTGAGTGCGGAGCCATGCCGTCTAGCGCCGAGAGTATTCGGAAGTCAATCCTCGCTGTTCGATAAGACTGATTTGGCTACACTATCCAAACAGCCCGTGGAGGAACCAGCGTGGTTCTGGATCCTCGCCTACTCCGGCAAACCGCTCCCGATAGACCCAGTACAGCGCGTGTTCCTGGCCTTCTGCAATCCAGTAATCCCTAGCGGCCGTATCTCCCCACCACCCTGCTTCAACACGCTCCGGGCCCGACACCATTCGCAGTGGCGAACCATAGAACGGCCGGTGGTTTCGCAGAAGCAGCGGTATCGGCTTTACCAGCAGCCAAGTTGGCCGGAGGATGCTGCTCAGGTTGGGCGGCAACTGGCTGGCAACAGCCGCCTCTCGCACCTTCTCCTGAATAGGAACCCACGTGTTGGCGACCTCGGGCCGGTAATCTGCCACTGGCTTCACCTGGCGAACCTTATCCTCACCCAAGCGGGCCACCAGCAGCTCGATCATGCGTATCTGGTCTTCCTCCGTGCCGCCAGGTTCAGGGAAAAGTGACTCAGTGGGAGGCGCAAGTGGCTGCAGCTGGGTCGTATGGAGCGTAAGCCCGATCACTGGTGCTTCCAACTCCACTTTTCCGAGCCGCTCCTTCAGCAAACGCACAATGTGATCGCTATGCCAGGTCGGTTCGGCCAGCAGTATTTTGACTTCGGTTGGCGCACGTGCGACCCGGCCGCGTTCATGTTCTAACTTAAGCGTGATGCCCTCCGCTGCAAGTTGCATTGCACACAGCCAGCCGACCAACTGCAGAATCAGACGTTGCGCACCAGCCAGCAGAAGGTCTGCATTCTCGATGCGGTCAAACAATTCCATCTTCGCCTCGAACGTCGCGGGCGCCTCAACCCATTCGAACATTTCAGGAGCACTGCCGAACGCACAATCAAGAGGATCCAGCAGCGCACGGCCACATCGGCGCTGAAGACCCGGGCGCGGCAGCCGCCGCAAGTCGCCAATCGTCTCGCAGCCAATTCCCTCGAACCAGCCGGCGAAAGCCCTCGCCGCCGGCAGGACCACTACAGGGAGGCGATTCAACGCGCGTGCTGATGACTCTTGCTTTAACGCGCGACCGCCTCCAGCTCGCGCGAGCATCCACGCCGCCCGTGCAGTTGGAGCGCAGCTCAACCTCCCGGTGAATCCTAGACCACGGAGATCGGCACGAACGCGCCGACGTAACGACCGTATGCCACCGAACAGCCGTAAGCTCGCCCCAATGTCCAGCAACAGTGTTGACTCTTCCGCGAGCGTTACCTGAGGCGTGTATTGAAGCATTGCCATCGCGACGGCCTGTAACGCCGCTTCCTCCCTAGCAGCGGTGCGTTCGTGGATCCGAGCATCCGGTGCCAGCATCAACACACCGCCGCGGCGCATTGCTGGTTTGACGCCAGCTGCGCGCGCGCCGCGCGAGATCGTTAAAACGATCTCGCGTTCAACGACAACCGTCACCCCGTCATTCGACCAGTTCGGCGCGAAGACTTCCAATGGGAGCTGGGGTAAGTGTAGGCCGATCCAGAGACGCATGACGATGAACAAAAGAAGGGGATAAGGGCAAAAACAGTGCGGTTTCGCGTTCTGGGCCACGACGTTTCAAAAATTCCACCTCGACACCACCGAGCACTGGGCGGACTGCAAGTCGAAGTAGCGCAGGCGACGCATCCTGCGCTGCTGCAAGCGGTCGGAACAGAAAAAAAAGACTTTCCCCCTCAGCGGCCGCCAAGTTCAAGCGCCGGAGGCTCTCATTTCGGATATGACCTTGCCAAAATAAAAGAGCATGACATCCTCCGCTTCGAAGGACTTGCTCCGCGGCCCAAAGAGCGTCAGCCGTTCGGTCAGGCTGGACCCAGATCACCTGTGATGGACACAACCCCATTGCTGCCAGCGCGATCGAATTTGGCACGTGTGGCGGCTGGATCATCATTACGCGCCTCTTCCCGGCCCCCGCCAATGCAGGCTGTAGCAGCCTCAGTTCACCTGTGCCTGGCTGACGCAGATGCAGCTCAACCAAGCTACTCGTGGGCCATCCTCTTCCCGGCAACTGAGCAGACAGGACAGGATGGCCGGTATCGACGCAACGTACGCTGGACCGCGCAAGCTGGGACGCACGCCATAACAACGGGTGAATCGACTCCGGCGTCGAATAGATCTGAGATGACATATTGGCTTCAGAGTACTGTATGCCCATACAGTATCTGATCGATGAGGTTTTAGCAAGACGTAGACGCGCGGACTAAAGGCTGAAGTTACGGTGTCCACGAAATGCATATCTAAGTGTATCCATTTGGCAACAAGTGTTACCCCGGGGCCGGCCGAGCAGGGTAAACACGCATGCCGTACTGATAGGCAAAAACCTAGCGTCTAAAGCACTATCTCTCGACAGTCACTATATGACCTGCAGGTACTGATACATCAGCAGTTTCCAGCAGTACAGCAAAACGAGGATTGCGTCGTATGCTTACTTTCAAAGGTGATCCGACGTTAGTGCCGAATCGGCCGAGTAAGAAAGCAAATATTTTGAAATTCACTGTGAAAATCCATGACTTTCCACCAAAAAATTTCTGATACTCAATTCTTCAATCAACAGACATAACACCACTTCCGCAAAATGACCATTTACATCGCATTACCTCTTTCAATTTCCTTTGTGCCATTGCAATTTTGGTATTTGTGAATACTATTAAGGACACCTTTCTAAAATCCGCTCTCAGCCGTAATCAAACGTAAGCCAACCTTAACGAAACGAAAGTGTTTCATCGAACACTCAAATCAAATTAAATTTGGAAAACCCAGGAGTGTCGGTGATGAGTTAACTTGCTGACATATCTCAGCAGAGGACGCACGGAAAATGGCCAAGAGAAGGTACACTCGAAATGAGTCCGACATTCGGGAGCTGTTAAGACAAGGACGTGGTGGAGGAATCGGATCTAATTATGTTCCCTATTTTTTCGTCCGCGACGTTCCTAGTCAAGGCCGATCTCATCGGGCATATGGAAAATTAAGTAACCGAGTACATCACTTACTATCTGACATTGAATACGCACATTATTTGATATTCGATATGGATGACTCAGTCATAGATATTAGAGAGCAATTTGCCCTCAACCGCGAAGAGACG
The DNA here is from genome assembly GCA_031398335.1 of Massilia sp. GTDB lineage: Bacteria > Pseudomonadota > Gammaproteobacteria > Burkholderiales > Burkholderiaceae_D > Telluria. The sequence continues at coordinate 19,493 of JANNNC010000157.1, read as the reverse complement.
GTTCAGATTGCATTAAGTCTCGGCTTTCGGCACCCTAAGGATCCAAGAAGTGACGCTAAGTCCGTCATGACCACAGACCTTTTGGTCACATACAGGAACAAGCCAACTTCAATCCACAAGGCATTTTCAGTCAAGCCGGCTTCCCAGCTTCACAACTCACGCGTAGCAGAGAAGCTAAAAATTGAGGAAGTTTACTGGGAAGAAAAACGAATTTCTTTTCAAATACTAACAGAGAACGACATTCCCCTTCATCTCAAGCGCAGTTTGCAATGGCTCAGGCAGTATAACGACTTCTCCAAATTTATAGAGCCGTCACCCGGACACTTTGACCAGCTTGCAAAGCACTTGTTAATTTGCATCTCTGCATCAAACAGCCAAGACATAACGCTCTGCGAGATATGCACACTGCTGGACAAGCACCTAGAATATGAAGCAGGATCGCATCTCATGATTGCTCGGCACATGCTTTCAAATCGCCTGCTTCAGACGAACCTAAACCGAGAGCAAATATGGAATACACCCGTTTCAGAGCTTAAAATACATTCGAAATTACGTAAAGTCGGCTGATCGGCAATGGACATCTTCGTCAAAAACACTGTTGTCCGACTGTCCGCCGTCGAAATGCCTCGGCGAATTCTGCATGTTTCCATTGAGAGGGATTTCCTAGTATCCATCAGTTTACACGGCCGACGCTGTTCGCCAACTCTAGCCAGATATAGTGATTGGATGAGTATGTTGACCGATGGAACGCTCGAAATCATTGACGAACCGAATCTAAACCTTCCCTTTGACCACGCCCTAACTGATTCAATGAGGTCTCGCAAAGCGAAAGCCTGGGCTGCCATTGAACCTCTAATCAGAGACATACCCGCCATATTTCAATCGAGGTTCCGTAACCAGAAAATCAAACTACGCGCCGAAGAAATGAAATGTCATGTAGATAGCATTCGCGATTGGTTGAACGAATACTGGCAGCTGGGCTGCACTCCGTCTGCTCTCTTTGGAAAAAGAAAGAACTGCGGCGCCCCAGGGAAACTCAAGCAGATAAAGGTGAAGTTAAATACAAATGACGAAAGTCACAAGAACGAAGAAGTTAAACGAGGTACCCCAAGATCTACAAGTCTCGGGATCGGAATAAATATCTCCGAAGATCATCGACGGGCAATTCGAATATCAACGAACCTTTTCTACAAAAGAAACAAGAAAGCCACACTGAGGCACGCATACCTGAAGATGATCCGGCATTACTACCCTCACAACACACGAATAAATGAGAAGGGGCGGATAGAAATAATACATCCAGACGGCATTCCAACTTATCAGCAGTTCATATACTGGTTTAAAAAAGATAATTCCGAATACGAAGTAATCAAATCTAGGGAAGGAAAAACATTTTTCGAAAAGACACTACGGCCACTACTGGGAAATTGCACATTTGAGGCAATTGGCCCTGGTTATCGTTACCAAATTGACGCAACCATCGCCGACGTTTACTTGGTCTCAAGAATCGACCGCAACACAATCGTAGGGCGTCCCGTGATATACGTCGTTATTGACGTCTGGTCCCGCTTGATAGTTGGTGTCTACATCGGCTTAGAAAACGCGTCTTGGGCAACCGCAATGATGGCCATTCACAATGTAACGTTAAATAAGGTCGCTTACTGCAAACAATTCGGCATAGATATTGAAACTGAAGAATGGCCAGATACGCCCCTCTCGAGCGTTATATTAGGGGATCGTGGTGAACTACTTTCAAAACAGGCGGATAGATTGGCGGAGATGCTCTATATCGACGTCGAAAACACAGCACCGTATAGGGCCGACTGGAAAGGACTCGTAGAAAGACAATTCCGGCTGCTTCCTGCAAAGTTTGCGGCCGATGTAAAGGGTTACGTCGATAAAGATTTCGGCCAACGAACAGGTCCAGACTACAGATTAGACGCTTGCTTAAATTTGCATGACTTTACGAAGATTGCGATTCACTGCGTTCTTGAACATAACTCGACCCCAGTTGGAGGATACCCTCTGGAAAATGCTATGGTGGCACAACAAGTCCTCCCTATCCCAACTGAACTATGGGCGTGGGGAATAAAAAATCGGATGGGGACTTTAGTACGCCATTCCGAATATAAGCTTCTATTCGCTCTTTTACCTACCGCCAACGCCAGCGTCACCTCCAAAGGAATCTCGTTTCTAAACCGAAATTACTATGCATCCGTTTTAGATACAAGGGCATGGTTCAGCAGAGCACGTAGCAAAGGCCGTTTTAAAGTTGTGATCTCGTACCATCCGCACAACCTGGATATCATACTATTGCACGATCCAGTATATCGAGATCAGTTTACCTGCTGCACTCTCATCAGCAATGACAGATCGGATCTCGCTTTGTATGTTGAAGAGGTGGTCGCTAGGACGGCGAAAGCGGCTAAAACTAATGCGCGCAGCAGTTACGACACGATAAGTAAACAAATGACTCATCAAAAGGCGATCGAGGACATTGCAGCCTCAGCAAACGCAGAGAAAGAAGACCTAGGCCCCTCCCAAAGAAGTAAAAAAGAAAGAATTTCGAATATACGCTCATACAGGCAGCTTGAGAAGATCTTGTTCAGACTCATCGACAGGAATTCAAGCGTCGCTGCCGTACCCCACCTATCTGGCGAAAGCATTTCCCTGCCACCTATGCTCCCAGCACCCAAGCTTTATGCGCGGACGCCGATATTTTTCGACGACGGCAAAGGGGACGAATAGCCGAATTTAAAACTTATCCGTGACCTACCATAAATCAACCGATTTTTTTCCGAACAGCTCAATCGCATTATTATCGTGTCCATAAATATGGAATATATCATCGAATCAGAAAAGAAGTTGAAAGAGTCGAGACAGGCTGACGGCATGCAAAGAATTGGACTCAAGCATGTCATCGCGCATTACACGCTGAGCGAAATTCCTGAATATATAGGAAATGAGTTTATTGAAGCATTGGGGCCTATCCCTTCAACTAAGCAGCTCGCTGCATTGACAGCTAACCGCCCTACATACGATCCGCTGGAACGTAACAAGCCTGACCATATACGCAAGCATCTTATGCTTCGACTTAAGCGCCTATACGAACCACTAACAGAGCAAAATTCAATCGCTCAAATACTCAGCGAAATGGTGCGCAGCGGATATGTCAACCGTAATCCATCATCCCCTGAGTTCAAGAAGTTCTTGCAGCAATCTTATTTAAAACGTCAGCAGCTCGACATAGTTGAGCAGGTGCCCGACACTGATCCGATGTGTGACTCATATGCGATCATCGGTGTATCTGGAGTGGGAAAGTCAAGACTTACGCGCCGCGGGCTTGCCCAATTTCCGTCATTAATCTGGCACCCCAAATTACGCATGTATCAGATACCTTATATCATAGTTGAGTGTCCATACAACGGCACTGTCCGCCAACTGGCAATGAACTTCTTTAATGAACTGGACAAGATAGCGAATACGTCGTATGAGATGCGCTTTGCGGCGCGCAGGATGACAGTGGAAGACCTAATTCGAGAAATCAATGCGGCGGCGCATCTCTTCGGAATCGGACTTATCGTAATCGACGAAATTCAGCATGCAAAAGCAGCCCCAGGAACCGCGGGCGAACAGCGTTTTTTGCATTTTATCGTTCGCTTTGTTAATACTTCTATCGCACCAGTCGTACTTATCGGAACGATGTCCAGTCTTGAGATGCTTCAGTCTGATTTTCGCCAAGCCAGGCGCACTATAGGTGCCCTATTAAAAAATCATCAGAAAGACGTGGAGTGGGATCATTTCTTGAAAACCATGTGGGAATATCAATGGACCAGAATCCCAACGCCTCTAACAGAAGAGCTTAATGCGGCCATGTATAAACGGACTCAAGGTATATTGGACCTAGCCGTAAAGCTATACCAATACGTGCAACGGCGAGCGATCGACTGCAAGGCTGAGGAGATAACGGTTGATATGATTAACGTTGTCGCTGACGAAGAACTTACACGTGTCGCTCCAATGGTGGAAGCATTAGCCTCGGGAGACTACGCAAAGCTTGCTCGGTATGGAGATCTTACTCTGCCTGAAATTGACACTGCCAGCTTTGCGAATCCAACAGTATTGACTGGGAATGAAAATTTACAGCAGTTACTTTGCACCTTGAAGAAAAATAGCCGAAACAAAAATATTAATACGACGACGGCCGGTTAGAAGCTAAGCATATCGACGCTCTCGTTACAGCAGTTGGCAGTAAATCTTGAATAACCGGATAATACCAATGCTATGGCAATAGGCTACTTTCCTCAGTTCTATCCTGATGAGCTACTGTGCAGCGCTGTCGCTCGCTATCACGTTCATACCATGGCGAGCTGCGTCGCGCATGTTAACAAGGAGCTTTATGGCAGAGGGCAAGCACATACATCGGTCGCGCTACCAAGGGGACTAATAGATTTGCACAAGCTTATCGAGCCTTTTATTGGACTATCGTTAAAAGAATTGGTTTATCGCACCACGCTATATCCCTACTATACTGCGTTTTCAAACAAAGAAGCCAGTGCTCGCATACTACGTAAGATGCTTCAACAGCGTGAGGGCCAGCGCGGGCAACATCGCATTGGCGGACGGGAACCCCCAATTAGCAGGATTAAAGTCTGCCAAAGTTGCATTAACGAAGATGTATTACGCTTTGGGGAAGCCTACTGGCATCGAACACACCAGTTGGACTGTGTCCACTTCTGCGAAACGCATGCAACGCCACTTATGGAAGCAGCGGTTTCCGTTGGCGTCAGAAAATCCATCTGTGCCTTAACGCCGCAACTGATGACACGTCCCTATCTTCCCTACCTTTCCGAGAGGTCGAGACAAAGACTTTTTGAATTTTCTTGTATTGCCCGACAATATTTGAATGGAACGATTATCCATGACAGAGCAATTACAAGAAATTCGCCTCCGAAAGCGTTTCGTGAATTGTATGAGCTCGGCAGTTTCCTGAACACTACGAACATCAGGAGAGATGTTATTCAACATTTTGGCGAACAATGTCTTGAGATAATCGGCATTCCACTCAGCCAAGAAAACAAAATTGACTGGATAAGAGATATCTTCAGCGCACGCTGCATTCCGATAAAACACGTTGCGACTCAACTATTCTACCAAGATTTTGTTATCCCTCATTGCGCTAACGTGATAAGCAAAGAGTATGTACAGCGCAAGATCCAGATCCGCGCATGGAAGTGCCAGAACCCTGCCGCGCCCCATTTTGGGCAGAGAGTCATTACCAATGTTCACCTGACGAAGGATTTTAAAAAAAATGGGGGCGTTGTATTCAAATGCGGATGTGGCTATCAGTTTTACATTCGATCAAAAACCTGGGATTTCCGTAGTGAGCCGACGGCGAGAAAGGTATTTGAATTCGGAGATCTTTTTGTAAAAACTGTACGTGAGTTGCATCTTCAGGGAGTAAGGATTATCGACATTGAAAAACGGTTTCACGTGACCTGTGGAGTTATAAAAAGAATGTTAGAGCCGAGCTATGACTCACGACCGACCCGTAGATGTATAGAGGATGCAAGATTCGCTAGTCGCCTGCACATGACTAAAAATATGGCAGAGAAAAAGGGCGATGTAGCTGATGAATCGTTCGACGGCGAGCTTGCAAAGAAGATTGAGGAGGCCGCGAGGCTGATCTTTATGCAAAAACCGCCAAAAAGATTAACGGCCAAACGTATTCTTGAGGTCGCTGGAATCAGCATGCAACGCCTCTTCAACAAACCTTACTGTGTTAAAACCCTTTCCGCAGCTCAAAATTCCATCGAAACTGCGACGGATTTTCGTCGGCGAGAGCGCACCGCGTCTACCTCAGCAATTCTGACGTGCAAGCCTCTAGGAAAATAAAAGGAACCGTACTAGAGTTGCTTAGCTAGAGCTGACAATAGCGCGTCATAGTCAGGCAGACAGGCACTCATCGCCGCTGCCAAACCATGCTCCGGCTGACACAAGAGTCACTAGCGTCAGGTCTCGCAAAGACGGTAAAAGAATATCCGTTATCTCAAGAAGCATCGCGCTCTTCGATATAGCTGCCGACGCCGACTGGTCGTTTGGACAAAGACGAGCATAGTTCATGACAAGGGAGTTTTGATAGTACCCAAAGCTCCCTGAAGAGCGCGTAGCAAATCTCATACTTGCTCTAAAAGCAACAAGCTCGTACACTGAGCCATTCCAATCGTCTTCTCTCGGCTCAGGCTGTGTAGAAACGCGGAGCGGAACGAAACCGTTGGCAGACTCGGCTGGCCAAAACAACCGCTACGGCGGTTTCGGATACCATGCAATGCTAAACCGACCCATGAAAACGTACGGTTTGCGCGTTTTTACACAGCCCGGGCCAGGAGCGGACTATCACTTGTGAGATTCCACTGTGCCTACCGTTTAGATATGCCAAGTAATGCATGATGACGCTTGATATCACCTCTCTTGACTAAGTAAACGTTGACACCTTCCGTTCCGGCCCTTGTCCGATACAACCTAAGTTTGTCCGAAGCACTGCGTACACGACGTCTAAAGCGAAGGCCAGCCTCGCTCTGTTGGCGACTCCATTCGTAGGCACATAGTAGAATCGTCGCCAGCACGTTATCCCTCACCGAAAAGGAAACACAAATGGCGAATACTGACCTAGCGAACTATAACCTCAGCGAGCTGAAGGGCCTGCAGCACGACATCGAAAAAGAGATCAAGAGCCGCCAACAGGGTGACTTGGCGAACGCACGGCAGCAGATTCTCGCGATCGCGCAAAAAGCTGGCATATCTGTAGAGGATCTGCTTGCGACCGGTCCAAAAAAGCCGAATAAAGGGACGGGCCAGAAGGTACAGGCACAGTACCAAAATCCTGCTGACAAAGCTCAAACCTGGACGGGCCGTGGGCGCCAGCCGAAATGGATCGCAGAAGGAATTGCAGGCGGCAAGCAGCTGGCAGACTTCCGGATCTAAGGCCAACCCAACGTTGTGATACCAGACTGCGACTGGTCAATCAGCGGCGCCGGTGCAGACAGGTCTGCTCTCGGCCTAGGCTATGTAAGAACGCAAAGTCGCGTGCACGCCGGCGACACTCAAGCTCTTAAAACGCCCCTACGGCGTTTTCTCGATGCTGGGAGTAGTAAAAGAGCACCTTAAAAAACGCAGATCTCGCATTTTTACACAGCCTGGACCCAAAGCGGACTTAGCCGGGGCACACGCGCAACGGGCTTGCCAGCTTCGGGAAGGAGCGAATTCGTTTGAGCGTTAGCTACTTAGAGTCGCCCACCAACGCCCAGCGTTCCCAAACGCACCTATGCATACAAAATGACATATGCTGTACCGCTGCTTGTCCCTCGCTCAGAAATCTCATTGATATCGTTCAATAGCCCGGCTTCACACATTCAGTCAGAAGGATGGAAGCGATTTACACGCAGCCGGCAGGACAGTCTATAATATCACCCTTTGCTCTCTTACCGCATCCTGCCTCCCACCGGCCGACCGACCTGATGAACAAGGTGTTGCTCCTCATCCTGCTGATCGTACTTCCCTGGCAAACGATTGCCGCGGCGGAACGCACGCTCACGCATATGATGTCGGGCCAAGCGAGCAATGGCTTTGGGCAGATTGGAAAGCATCTTGCGGACCATGATGCCCATGTCCTGCACCACCATGAAGATCGTGGTGACGGCCAGCCGCATGTCGATCAATCAGAGAAATCCCTCCAGCACCTGAACGATTTCGAGCACGGCTGCAGTGCGGCCGTACTGCTGCCGGCAGCGCTGCAGTTGTCCAGCATTGCCCTGCCTTGCCTTCCTCCGATACCGTGGCCGGAGAGCTTCTCCGACCGCACTACGCTTCCGCCTCTCCCGCCTCCTCGGTCCCGCGCCTGAGGCGCGGGCCCCGTCGCATCGACAGACACGAGCATCCAATGCTCGTGTGGCCCGCTGTATTGAATCCTATTCAATCTACAGAGGCTTTACATGCAAATATCATCATCAAGGTTGCGTGCACGTTCACGCGGCCTGCGCGCGCCGCTGACATTGCGTTGCGCACGCATCTCAATATTCGCCGCACTTGTTGCCAGTACGATCTCGCTCGCGCACGCCGAGACGCCGTCATTTAGCGTATTGCTCGAACGCGTCCAGGCAAGCGCCCCCCGTCTGCTGGAACAGTCGGCGAACGTCCGAGCAGCCCGAGCCGAGGTACGCCAGGCCGGCGCTTGGCGCAATCCCACGTTAGACGCCAACTTTGAAAACCTACATGCGCCTGAGACTGGCGGAGTCAGTCAGCGCCAGGATACGTACGCTCTCACCCAGGTATTCGAACTCGGTGGCAAACGCTCTGCCCGGATAGAAGCCGAGCAGTACAGGGCTGCCGCAACCGATGCGCGCGAGCGCCAAGCGCGGCTGGCTTTCGCTACCGAACTAGCTGTGGCATACGCGCTTGCCGAAGCCATGCAACAGCGTCAGGCAGTCGCCGAAGCCGCCCTGGAGCGCGCTGGCGACGATTTACGCGCCGCGCAGGCGCTGGTAAAAGCCGGCCGTGAGGCCGAGCTACGCTTAGCTCAGGCCCGCGCCAGTGCGGCCGCCGCCCGCGCCGCCCAACAGTCGGCAGCGGCCGACGCCACCGAAGCGATGGTGCGCCTCGCCGCGCTGGTCGGTTCGCCAGAACCGTTTACTCGCATCGACCATCCGTTCATGGCAAGGGTCACGCCGCTGGGTCTAGCATCTGGTGGGACAACGTCCTGGTCGCCCGAGCAGTCGCCGGCCCTGGCCAGCGCAAGCGCCGAGCGTGACGCGCTCGCGGCTCAGGTGCGGGTCGAGCAAAAGCGGCTGATTCCGGATGTCGGCGTCTCCGTAGGGGTGCGCCGCTTTGCCTGGAGCAGCGACAAGGCAGCCACCGTCGGCGTGTCGGCCAGCATCCCGCTGTTCGACCGCAATCGCAGCGGCATCGACGCCGCCCGCGAGCGCGCTAATGGCGCAGCCATGCGGGTCGAAGCCGCGCGCCTAGATGCCGTGGCATCGCGCCGTGCGGCACTGGCCCAGACTGCCGCTTCGGAACAACGCTTGATGGCTGCTGAGGAGGGCGAAGCAGCCGCCCTCGAAGCCTACCGCCTCGGACGCGTAGGCTACGAAGCTGGCAAGACGCCCCTGCTCGAATTGCTGTCGATCCGCCGTGCGCTGTCAGAAGCGCAGGCATTGACGATTGATACCCGCCTGGCCCGCGTGCGCGCCCTGGCCGCCCTTTCCCTGGCCGAAGGCCGACTCGTATTTGGAGAAGCACCATGACTGACAAACCCATGCGTCAAATGAACTGGCCGGTTGCGGTAGGCCTCGCGGCAGTCGCTGCGGCGCTCGGCTTCGGTGCCGCCCACTGGACGTCCGCGCGCAATACGCCCGTCGCAGCGCCCGTAGTACAGGCGCCGAAAGCAGCGCCCGCGCCGGCTAATGGAGGCATTGCGGAAATTACCATACCCGCGGAATACCTGAAGGTGGCCAATATTGCCGTTGAAGCAGTTGCCAGCGGCGGCCTTGATGCAGAAATTTTGACCACCGGTACCGTGTCGGCCCTGCCCAACAGCGAGGCAGTCATCGTCGCACGGGCCTCGGGCAATGTCACGCGCGTGCTGCGTCAACTGGGCGATACGGTGCGCGCCGGCGACGTCCTGGCGCAGGTCGAAAGTCAGGAAGCCGCCACTATGGCCGCCGACCGCCAAGTCGCTGCCGCGCGCGCCGACCTGGCGCGCAAGAATCACGCTCGTGAAGCATCCCTGTTCAAGCAGGGTGTGACGCCGCGCCAGGAACTGGAAGCCGCGCAATCGGCGCTGGCCGTGGCCGAGAGCGAAGCGCAGCGCGCCAATGCTGTCGCGCGCGCCGCCCAGGTCTCGGCCGATGGCCGCTCAGTGGCGGTGCGCAGTCCGATTGGCGGCAAGATCACGGCCGAATCGGTGACGCTGGGCGGTTTCGTCCAGCCGCAGACAGAACTCTTTCGCGTAGCCGGAAGTGGACCGGTCGAAGTCGAGGCCGCCGTTTCTTCCTCCGACATCGGCCGCATCGCCCCGGGCGACACGGCTAGCATCATGGCCGGCGATACCCCGATTGCCGCTAAGGTGCGCTCGGTGACGCCGACGGTCAGCGGCAGCACGCGCGCCGCAACCGTGATCCTCGAGCCGCTCGCCGGCGGTCAGCGTCTGGTGGTTGGTGAAGGCGTGCAAGTACGCCTGCATGTGAAGGAAACTGGCGCCGGCATGACGGTGCCCGAAGACGCAGTGCAAAACATCGAAGGCCGCGATGTCCTGTTCGTGCGTACCGCTGCAGGCTTCCGCGCCCAGCCGGTACTCGTTGGCAAGCGCAGCGGCGGTGTGGCCCAGATTGTCTCGGGCGTGCAGGCGGGCGCGCAAGTCGCCACCCGCAATGCCTTTCTCGTCAAGGCGGACATGATCAAGAGCGAAGAGGACTAACATGATCGATTCCATTCTTACCGGATCGGTCCGCTCGCGCTGGCTGATCCTGTTCCTGACGCTGGTTGTCGCCATCGCCGGCGCCTGGCAGCTGAACCTGCTGCCGATCGACGTTACGCCCGACATCACGAACAAGCAGGTGCAGATCAATACAGTGGTGCCGACGCTGAGCCCAGTGGAGATCGAAAAGCGCATCACCTTCCCGATTGAGACAGCCCTGTCGGGCCTGGACGGCGTAGAAAGCGTCCGCTCGTTCTCGCGCAACGGCTTTTCCCAGGTCACAGCGGTCTTCAAGGAGAGTGCCGACCTATACTTCATGCGCCAGCAGGTGTCGGAACGTCTGGCCCGAGCAAGGCCCGACTTGCCGGACGGAGCGGAGCCGCAGATGGGGCCGGTCTCGACGGGCCTGGGTGAAGTCTTTCACTACAGCGTTGAATTTGCCCACCCGGGCGGCAAAGGTGCGCCGCGGGTCGAAGGCAAGCCGGGCTGGCAGCCTGACGGCAGCTTCCTGACCGACAGCGGCGAGCGCCTCGGCGAGCGCGTGGCGCAACTGGCCTACCTGCGCACGGTGCAGGACTGGATCATCCGTCCGCAGCTGCGCACCACGCCAGGCGTGGCGGACGTCGATTCGCTCGGCGGCTACGTCAAGCAGTACGTAGTCGAACCCGATTCGGCCCGCCTGGCCTCTTATGGCATTTCGATCGCCGATCTCGGCCGCGCGCTGGAAGAAGCCAATGTTTCTGTCGGCGCCAACTACATCCGCCGCTCGGGCGAATCCTACCTGGTGCGCGCTGACGCCCGTATCCGCAGCCTGGACGAGATTGCCCGTGCCGTCGTCGCCACGCGCGATGGCGTCACCATTACCGTTGGCCAAGTGGCGAATGTGGCCATCGGCGGCGAGCTGCGCAGTGGCGCGGCCAGCCGCGACGGATCAGAAGCCGTGGTTGGTAGCGCGTTGATGCTGGTCGGCGCCAACAGCCGCACCGTGGCCCATGCCGTCGGCGAAAAGCTAAAGGACATCGGGGTTACCCTGCCCGAGGGGATCCGTATTGTACCGACGCTGGACCGCTCTCAACTGGTGGTGGCTACCATCTCGACCGTTGCCAAGAACCTGGCTGAGGGCGCGTTGCTGGTGATCGTCATCCTGTTCGCCCTGCTCGGCAACTGGCGCGCTGCGCTAATCGCCGCACTAGTCATTCCGCTGTCTCTCCTAATGAGCGCCATCGGCATGAACGCCTTCGGCATTTCAGGCAACCTGATGAGCCTGGGCGCGCTCGACTTTGGCCTAATTATCGACGGCGCAGTCATCATCGTTGAAAACACACTGCGCCGCCTGGCCGAGCGCCAGCACCGTGAAGGCCGTCTGCTAGCGCTCAAAGAGCGGCTGGAGGAAGTAGTGGCCTCGTCGCGCGAGATGCTGCGCCCGACAGTCTACGGCCAGCTGGTAATCTTCCTGGTGTTCCTGCCTTGCCTGACTTTTCAAGGGGTGGAAGGCAAGATGTTCTCGCCGATGGTGATCACCCTGATGCTGGCCCTGGCGTCCGCATTCGTGCTGTCGCTCACCTTCGTGCCGGCCATGATCGCGGTCATGATGACGGGACGAGTGTCGGAGAAGGAAGTGCGCATCATTGCCGCCAGCAAGAAGCATTACGAGCCCTGGCTACGGCGCGCGGTCGCGCGTCCGCTGCCCTTTATGGGCGTTGGACTGGGCGTGCTGGCCCTGGCCGCGATCGCGTTCAGCTTTGTCGGCCGCGAGTTCATGCCGACGCTCGATGAGCAGAACCTGAACCTGTCGTCGGTGCGAATCCCGTCGACCTCGATCGAGCAGTCGGCTGAACTCGACCTCCCCATCGAGCGCGCCATCCTCAGCCTACCTGAAGTGAAAACGGTGTATTCGAAAGCCGGTACCGCTAGCCTGGCGGCCGACCCGATGCCGCCGAATGCCTCGGACAACTACGTCATCCTCAAACCTAAAGATGAGTGGCCTGCCGGGGTGACGACCAAGGAACAGGTGATCGAGCGGATCCGTGCCAAAACGGCGCCGATCGTTGGCAACAATTACGACGTCACCCAGCCGATCGAAATGCGCTTCAACGAGTTGATCGGCGGTGTGCGCAGCGACGTCGCCGTTAAAGTATATGGCGAGGACCTCGACCAGCTCGCCGCGAGCGCCAAGCGCATTGCAGCGGTGCTGCGCACGATTCCCGGCGCGTCCGATGTGCGCGTGGCCCAGACGGAAGGCTTCCCAACCTTCGACATCGCCTTCGACCGCGCCGCGATCGCACGCTATGGTCTGAGCGTGAAAGAAGTCGCCGACACGGTCTCCACCGCGCTGGCGGGACGCGAAGCTGGCCAGATCTTCGAGGGCGACCGCCGCTTCGACATCGTCGTGCGCCTGCCGACCGCGCTGCGCAACGACCTTGATGCGCTCGGCGCCCTGCCGGTGATGCTGCCGGTAGCGGGCGATGGCGTCCGCGCATCGGTGCCGCTGCGCCAGCTGGTGCAGTTCCGCTTTACTCAGGGACTCAACGAGGTCAGCCGCGACAATGGCAAACGCCGCATCTACGTCGAGGCCAACGTCGTCGGTCGCGACCTGGGCAGCTATGTCGATGAGGCACAGGGACGCTTGGCCAAGGAGGTGCGGCTTGCACCAGGCTCGTGGATTGAATGGGGCGGTCAGTTCCAGAATCTGCGCGCCGCTACCGAACGGTTGGCCATTATCGTGCCGGTCTGTCTCGTGCTCATCTCAGCGGCCTTGTACATGGCGATCGGCAACGCGATGCTCACCGCAACCGTGCTGACCGCCGTGCCGCTGGCCCTAGCGGGCGGCGTCTTCGCCTTGCTGCTGCGTGGCATGCCGTTCTCGATCTCGGCGGCTGTTGGCTTCATCGCCGTCTCCGGCGTGGCGGTATTGAATGGGCTGGTGCTGATATCGGCGATCAACAAGCGGCTGGCCGATGGCGCGCAAGCCTCTGATGCGGTTATCGACGGCGCGCTGGAACGGCTGCGCCCGGTCCTGATGACCGCGCTGGTCGCCTCGCTCGGGTTCGTGCCGATGGCGATCGGGTCCGGCACTGGCGCAGAAGTGCAGAAGCCATTGGCCACGGTCGTCATCGGCGGCCTGATCACATCGACCATCCTGACGCTATTCGTTCTGCCAGCGCTCACAGGCATTGTGCTTAAGCGACGCAAAGTCCGCCCTGCCAATGCCGAGCCGGTCGAAACACTGACAGTCTAAGCAACTATTACAAAGTAGCAATACGGGGCAAGGTCCCAACGGCATCTGCGGCGGGGCCGTCAACACCGCCGCACATATGGAGAATGCAATGAAAAAACTAATCGCAACGGTGGGTATCGTTGGCCTTATGGCCGCTGCTCTCGCGAATGCACATCCGGACCACGACGCGGCGCCAATGACTGTGAAGCCGGTCTCGCTCGTCGCGAAGAGTAGCGCATCGGGCGCATCGATCCGGGTTACCGAGGCGGGTAAGGCTGTCTCTACAATCGGCGCTACCGGTACCCTGACATTGCCCAGCGCGGCTGGGCGTCAGGTCCTCCAATTGAAGCCTGCAGGCGAGAACCTTTTGGAAGCAAAGTCCGCTAGCAAAATCGCCGCCGGAACCAAGGGGCAGGCGAGTATTACCTTTGCCGACGAGAGCATGGCTATCGTGGATGTGACGGTCAACTGATCCCTTTCAGTGTCGCGTGTGCCATTGCCCTTACTGCTTGGAGCGCGACGCTGGACCGAGGTCCTGACACTGTCGAGGCGGCCATACGGGCTTGAATGGCTGACTACGGCCAACGTGTTCAGCCAATAACTAATTTACGGACTAACCATGTCGATCGTTTTATCGAACCGGACGTACAGGCACTTATTCCTCGCCCAAGTAGTTGCGTTGCTGGGAACAGGCATGCTCACGGTCGCGCTAGGACTGCTCGCGTATCAACTTGCTGGGGCGCAGGCCGGCAGCGTGCTCGGCACGGCACTGGCAATCAAGATGATCGCTTACGTACTGATAGCGCCGGTGGTCGGAGCCTATGCGAACCGTCTGCCGCGTCGCGCTTTTCTCGTGACGATGGATCTTGTCCGTGCTGGAGTTGCGCTATCGCTGCCGTTCGTGACGCAGGTGTGGGAAATCTATGTCCTGATCTTCATGCTGCAGTCTGCATCTGCGGCATTTACGCCGACGTTTCAGGCAACGATTCCCGACGTTCTGCCCGATGAAAAAGATTACACACGAGCCCTTTCGCTATCGCGAATGGCTTATGACATGGAAAACCTGCTCAGCCCAGTGTTGACGGCAGCCCTGCTGACGGTAATCCCGTTCCATTGGCTGTTCGGTGGCACCGTCGTTGGCTTTATCGGATCTGCCGCCTTGGTCGTTTCGGTACGACTGCCGCGTGCAGGCGGGTCGGCCTCCACGGGGGGCATTTTCACAAAAACCTTCCGTGGCATCTCGATCTATCTACGCACGCCGCGGTTGCGCGGCCTGCTGGGCTTGAACCTGGTTGCTGCGGCAGCCAGCTCGATGGTAATTGTCAACACTGTTGTGTACGTACAGGCTCGACTGGGCCGTCCCGCATCGGACGTACCACTCGGCTTAGCGGCATTCGGCTTCGGCTCAATGTTAATGGCATTGGTATTGCCAAAACTGCTGGAGAACCGCGCCGATCGGCCAGTAATGCTGCTCGGCGCGGCCGTCATGACCTTCGGGTTGGTAGCCGGCGCCATTGTCGCCACCATTGGAGGCACCTACGAATGGCCCGCGTTTCTGCTTACCTGGCTCGTCATTGGTCTTGGCTACTCCACCACATTGACCCCGAGCGGGAGACTCTTGAAACGCTCTGCGCACGCCGACGATCGCCCTGCGGTTTTCGCCGCGCAGTTCTCGCTCTCGCATGTCTGTTGGCTTATCGCTTATCCAATTGCCGGCACGCTGGGTAGCCTGCTTGGCATGCCAATCACTTTCGTCGTGCTCGCCATCGTCGCTGCGGCCGGTCTTGGCGCCGCAGCACTGTCATGGCCTGCAGAAGATCCGGACGCGCTCGAGCATTCGCACGATCCTGACGCTGCGCTCGGGCATCTCGGGGACGGCGAACAAGCAACGCCAGGAAAGCACCAGCATGTATTCATTATCGATGATCAACATCCGAAGTGGCCAAACTGACTACTTGCCATGCATTTTCTTGTTCAACGAGACTCAACGTGAAATTGCGTAACGTAACCGTTCGGATTCTGGCTATGGCATTGCTCCTGTCGATGCTTGGCCTTTTGGCCTGGAGCAGTCAGTCAATGTCGCACACCGGCTTGGTGCACGTGCATGCCGGCGACTCCAAGCTTCAGAAAGCGGACGATTCCAGTAAAACCGTCGGATCAGGGTACGTGGTCAAGAAACATGCGCACGCCCACAACGCGGGAGACCATTCGCACGACGTTCCGCTGCAACCGGCAGGCGCACAACTGGTGTCAGCGGAGTGGGTCGGCAGGAGTGGTGAAGACTCCGACACCGTGCGTTCCGCTCTCGTGCTCCCACCCGAGCGACCGCCAAGAACCTGATGGACGCTTGAATAATTTTGCGGCTTTGCAGTTCATTTTAAATATTTGGAGAAATTATGTTTTCAAACACTCGGTTCCTCGACGGAACTGCGTCCACGCAGACACCGCTTGCAAGGTGGGGCGGATTAATCGTTTGTTCGTTGTTTCTATACCTGATGCTCATGGCTTCAGCTCAAGCGCATGGAATCGCTGAAGGCGATAAGGGCTATATCGCAGAAATTACCGGTGTGCACTTTATTTCGTTTATGTATCTTGGTGCGAAACATATGTTCACCGGCTACGATCACATCCTGTTCCTATTCGGGGTGATTTTCTTCCTTTACAAGCTTAAGGATATTGGCCTGTATGTAAGCCTGTTTGCCGTCGGCCATTCGAGCACCATGTTACTAGGTGTCTTTACGGGCATCACCATCAATGGCTACCTCATCGATGCCATCATTGGCTTATCGGTGGTGTACAAGGCGCTGGACAACGTCGGTGCATTCCAACGCTGGCTAGGCGTTCAGCCGAACACTAAGATCGCGACCCTGGTGTTCGGTCTGTTCCACGGTTTCGGTCTTGCCACCAAGATACAAGAGTACGAACTTTCGCAGGATGGGCTATTCGCGAACATGATCGGCTTCAATATTGGTGTTGAAATCGGTCAGTTGCTGGCCTTGGCAGCAATCCTCATCGGCATGGGATTCTGGCGGCGCTCCTCAAGCTTCTTTCGCCATGCCTACACCGCCAACATCGCAATGATGTCGGCAGGGTTCATGCTGGTGGGTTATCAGCTCACCGGCTATTTCATCGCTTAATTATAGGAATCTTTTATGTACAACACCGATATGCCGGCACGCGCCGACCTGCCAAGCTCCGCGAAACTCATTCGCTCAACCGTACTTGCCATCCTGACTGCAGCTGCTGTACTAATCACCATTGTCCTTCCAGCCGAATACGGTGTGGATCCCACCGGAATCGGTAAGGCGCTGGGGCTGAAAGCAATGGGCGAGATTAAGACTCAGCTTGCCGCCGAGGCACTTGCCGATGCCAACGCAGACGCAATCGCCGCAGCGCCCGCCGCTGGACCTTCTGCCTCGAGCCAAATCGGCCAGCGCGCCGCTGCGGAACCGTCGGCAAAAGCCGACGAGATCACCGTCACCCTGTCGCCGGGTGCGGGGACCGAAGTCAAGATGGACATGGATGGCGGCGATAAAGTCAGCTATGCATGGGAAGCGAGCGGTGGCAAGGTCAATCACGATACGCATGGTGAGCCGTTGAACGGTCCTGCGAACGCATTCCACCGCTACTTGAAGGAAAACGACGTGACCGGCCGTAGCGGCGACCTTACGGCCCAGTTTGCCGGCTCTCACGGCTGGTACTGGCGCAACCGCGGCACCCAACCCGTCACGATCACCGTCAAAGTCAGTGGCGACTTCAAGAACCTTAAGCAGAAATCCTGAGATTACGCCCCCAGGCTTTATAAAACTTCAACTACATTAGATTACAAGGACTCTCGATGAAATATCAATCCCGACTCACTATTGCTGTCCCGGTCATGCTTGCCCTCATATTGGCTGGATGTTCAAAAGAAGGTGATCACGGCCATAGCCACGACAGTGCCGCATCGGCAGGTGCGGCTGTGATCGCCAGCGTAGCGACTGCTGCGCCTGCGACGAGCGCAGCCCCCTCGAGACGCGACGAAGTGCGCGTCACGCTGCAGCCCAACCAAGGAACTGAAGTCAAGATGGCGATGAAGAAGGGCGAGAAGGTCGACTATTCTTGGCAGACCGAAGGCGGTCCGGTCAATCATGACACGCATGGAGAGCCACCGGGCGATGGCAAAACCGTTCATCGCTACAGCAAGGGCGTTAAAGTAGCTCAGGACACTGGGAACTTGGTTGCTGCGTTTGATGGCGAACACGGTTGGTTCTGGAGAAATCGCAATGATCGTGAGATCACAATTACGTTAAAGGTTAACGGTCAATACCAAAGCATCGCACAGAAAAAATAGTAGCACCAGTAAGCCGTCGCTCTAAGTTTTGTCGACTTACGTGAACGGAACCATGTTATTGGGATTGACCGCGGCATGCTTGTAGCATGACACAGCTGGCAGTTAAAGGGCCAACAATAGGTTTGACTGCCAGTTGTTTTTTTGCAAGCTCCAAATAATACTCGTACGAACATTGCTTTACCTATAAAGTCGCGCATGATTTTCCGGATCAAAATATCAGCGTTTGAAAAATGTTTTTTGCATTCCACAGTTGAAATACTTCATTTATAGCCGGAATGTGCGATTGGGCGATTGACATAAGACCGCCATACAAATTTGTTTTGCAATGAAATCAATATTCAAATCTTTGCATGGCCGAATACATGAACTTTCATACACATAGTGGAGAGATATATGTTACAGCAGCGGGGGTCGCTGTATGCTCTTTCGTGGCTATGCTTGCACTTCTAGCTTGGCTGAAGTGGCGGGACCGACATAAAAATGGGCAGCCTGAAAAAAAGACAGACAAAAAGCATGTGCAAGGAAAACGAAAGAAGCGCTAGTTTTTGGACTGGTGGATATCCGGTCGAAGCGGAAAGTATTAAAAACTATTTAGGGGCATTCACATGCTTGCGTCCCTGAGGGTAGAAACGCAGAGTACCTGCCGTTCCGTTCACAACCTTGTCGACCTCCTATCTTCTCGCGTCGCAGCAATCCCTTGGGCGGGAATAAAGAAGTTCGAATTGTCCATAAATCTGTAGACAGACTGCATTGTCGGGCGGATCGTTACCATATTGCCCTCGGCAGCGCAGCCTATCAGTTTGTCTTCTATCAGCTCATGTCCCCACCCAAGCGTAGTCTGAGTTGATTGACTAGACGCTACTCTACTGAAAATCACCACAGTTGATACTGACAGTACTTGGACAAGAGCGGTAACGCTGAGCGTCAGCCTTGATCTGATGGCGTCAGTTACAATAGCCTCGCCTTGTACCACACTCTTGTCAATCAAGACGGACCGAGTTAGGCAAGTTACTCAACTGGCTTTTTCAGACCCTGTTTACTCTTGATAAATAATAGGTTATCAGGGGTAGGGATTAGCTAGGGGCCCCGGTGGGAGTCCGGCATCCGCCAAATCGTTGGAAGCTCGGAGGCCATCAATAAAGACGTGGCTTACCATTGACACGTCGGCAACACGCGCATCGGAAGCCGGACAGTTGAATGACGGTGCCGAAGGTCTGCTTCTGGCCCAGGCTGTGGGTCCTGGCTTGCACAACTCGGCTCGCGGTTCCTCGTTTTGAGTTTTTACACAGCCTGGGTCGATAGCGGACAGTGCCATTCGCACCTAGTGACGGTTTTATTCGTCCGCGGCTCAGTTGCCGGCACGAATATTTACCGGATCTAGTGAAGATTTTCTTGGCCTAGCGTGCCGATGCGCACGTGTGAAATCAAGGAGATGCGCGCTAGCGTAGTGACGATTTTATTCATTCACTACA
>JANNNC010000106.1:0-81470 GCA_031398335.1 Massilia sp. | reverse complement strand
GTGCCGGTGCACATGATCGAGACGATCAACAAGATGAACCGCATCTCGCGCCAGATCATGCAGGAAACCGGCAGCGAGCCGGACCTGCCGACCCTGGCCCTGAAGATGGAAATGCCAGAGAACAAGGTTCGCGAGATCATGAAGATCGCAAAAGAGCCGATTTCGATGGAAACCCCGATGGGCGAGGACGGCGATTCCCAACTGGGCGACTTCATCGAAGACAACACCACGCTGGCCCCGCTCGACGCCGCGCTGCATGCCTCGATGCGCAACGTGATCAAGGAAGTGCTGGACTCGCTGACCCCGCGCGAAGCGAAAGTGCTGCGCATGCGCTACGGCGTCGAGATGTCGAACGACCACACGCTGGAAGAGGTCGGCAAGCAGTTCGACGTCACCCGCGAGCGTATTCGCCAGATCGAAGCGAAGGCCATGAGCAAGCTGCGCCAGCCGTCGCGTTCGGACAAGCTGAAGACCTTCTTGCACGATAAGTAATTGTTCCCCGCTTGATCACATGCCGCTCAGTCGCTGACTGCGCGGCATTTTTTTGTCTGAATTGGTCGCACGGCGGATACGCAGGGTGGGCGCCCACCCTACGAAACACGACGGTTTCGATTTACCCGGTGTTGCGCAATCCCGCCGCGACGCCGTTGATCGACAAATGAATC
Source organism: Massilia sp. (assembly GCA_031398335.1). Lineage (GTDB taxonomy): Bacteria > Pseudomonadota > Gammaproteobacteria > Burkholderiales > Burkholderiaceae_D > Telluria. Next base: position 80,805 of record JANNNC010000106.1, on the reverse strand, counting down.
CCCCGATGCACGCGCGGGTCCATTTCGCCGCCCTCGCTCACATTGCGCGACATCGTGCGGTGGCGGTGGATGAGCTCGACCTGCAAGTGGTTCAGCGGGTCGAGGTAGGCGAAGCGGTTCTGGATCGAGCGCGCCAGCAGCGGGTTGGCCGCCAGCCGCTCGCCGGTGCCGGTGACGGCTTCCAGCTGGCGCAGCGTTTCGCCGTGTTCGGCGGCGATGCGCTTGAAGATGCGTTCGCGCAGCGCCACGTCCGGCACCAGGCCGGCGTAGCGCGAGGCGATCGCCAGGTCGGTCTTGGCCAGCACCATGTCCATGTTCGACAGCAGCGTGGCGAAGAAGGGCCACTCGCGGAACATGGCCTGCAGCGTCGAAAGGCGCTCGCCGCCCGTGTCTTCATTCAGCCAGCCGGCGACGGCCGAGCCGAAGCCGTACCAGCCCGGCAGCAGCAGGCGGCACTGGCCCCAGGAGAAGCCCCAGGGGATCGCGCGCAGGTCTTCGATACGGCGGGTCGACTTGCGCGAGGCCGGACGCGAGCCGAGGTTCAGTTCCGCGATCTCGGCGATCGGCGTGGCGGCGAAAAAGTAATCGGTGAAGCCCGGCGTCTCGTAGACCAGGTCGCGGTAGGCCGTGTAGGCGCGCTGCGACAGCTCCGCCATCACGCCTTCAAAAACGGCCAGCTGCCCGGCCTTGTCGCCTTCGAGCGCATGCGGCATCAGGCTCGCTTCCAGCGTGGCCGCGACCAGCAGTTCCAGGTTGCGGCGGCCGATTTCCGGGTTCGAGAATTTCGAGGCGATGATCTCGCCCTGTTCCGTCAGGCGGATCTGGCCGTTCACGGTGCCCGGCGGCTGGGCCAGGATCGCCTGGTAGCTGGGGCCGCCGCCGCGGCCGACGGTGCCGCCGCGGCCATGGAAGAGGCGCAGCTTGACGCCGGCGCGCTCGAATACCTCGACCAGCTTGAGCTCGGCCTGGTACAGCTCCCAGTTCGAGGTGAGGAAACCGCCGTCCTTGTTCGAGTCCGAATAGCCGAGCATGACTTCCTGCAGGCGGCCCTGGTTGTGGACGATGCGCGTCACGGGCGGCAGGGCCATCCAGGCTTCCATGATGTCGCCGGCGCGCTGCAGGTCGGGAATCGTTTCGAACAGCGGGATGACCATCACGTCGGACACCCCGGCCGATGGCCGCACCAGGCCCGCTTCCTTCAGCAGCAGCAGCACTTCGAGCAGGTCGGACACGGCCTCGGTATGCGAGATGATGTAGTTGCGGATCGCACGCGTGCCGTAGCGATGGCGGATCTCGCGCGCCGCGCGCACGATGCTGAGCTCGGACTGGGTCTCGTCGGTATAGGTCTCGAACGGCGAATACAGCAAGCGCGGCTGGGCGATTTCCGCCATCAGCAGTTTTACTTTTTCGTCTTCCGGCAGCGCGGCGTAGTCGGCTTCGACCTTCGCCTTTTCGAACAGTTCGGCCAGCACGCGCTCGTGCACGTCCGAGGTCTGGCGCATGTCGAGCGAGGCCAGGTGGAAGCCGAAGATCTGGGCGGCGCGCATCAGGCCGGCCAGTCGCGGCACGATCAGCATGGCGCCGTGATTGAGGCGCAGCGATTCGGCCAGCACCCCCAGGTCCGCTGCGAACTCGGCTGCGTCCGCATACGGCGCGGCATGGCCGACTTCCTTGCGCAGGATGTTGGTCGCGCCCAGCACGCGTGCGGTGGCGGCCAGGCGCGCATACATGCCGATCAGGGCGCGCCGGTAAGGCTCGTCGGCGCGGTGCTCGGACTGGTCGGTCGAGCGTTCGGCCAGGGTCTGCATGGCGGGCGTGATGTCGACCATCAGGGTCGAGGTCGACAGCTCGGCGCCGAGCGTGTGGACTTCGTCGAGGTAGAAATCGAGGATCGTGGTCGCGTGGCGCATCGTCGCGTGGCGCATGGTGTCGGCGTTTACGTTCGGGTTGCCGTCGCGGTCGCCGCCGATCCAGCTGCCCATCTGCACGTAGGCCGCGTCGCGCAGCTGCGGCGCGACGCCGTGGTATTGCGCGCCGATCTCGTCTTCGATGTCGTCGTACAGCGAGGGCAGCTCGCGCAGGAAGGTGATGCGGTAGTAGGAGAGGGCGTTCTCGATCTCGTCGGCCACCGTCAGTTTGGTGTAGCGCAGCATGCGCGTCTGCCACAAGGTCGCGATGCGCGCCTGCAGCAGCTGCAGGTTGCGCACCTGTTCCTTGGGCGTGAGGGCAGAATCGCGTTCGGCCAGCAGGCGCGCGATATCGTGCTCGGCATCCAGGATGGACTTGCGCTGCACCTCGGTCGGGTGGGCCGTCAGCACCGGTGCGATCAGCGCATTGCGCAGGAAGGTTTCGATGGTTTTCTGGTCGACGCCGGCGCCGCGCAGTTTGCCCAGCGCATGGCCGACGCTGCCTTCGCGCGGACGCGATCCCGCCAGCGCATGGGCGCGGCGGCGGCGGTTGTGGTGCTGGTCCTCGGCGATGTTGGCCAGGTGCGAAAAATACGAAAACGCGCGCACCACCGAAATGGTCTGGTTGCGCGAGAGCTTGTGCAGCAGCGTGGTCAGTTCTTCACCCGCTTGCCGGTCGGCGTCGCGGCGGAAGCGCACGGCGGTCTGGCGGATGGTCTCGACGACGTCGAATACGGCGTCGCCCTCCTGGTCGCGCAGCACGTCGCCCAGCAGGCGGCCGAGCAGGCGAATGTCTTCTTTCAGCGGGGCGTCCTTGTCGACGACGGCTGCGGGTTCGTTTGCAACGGGTTTATCCATATCGACCACTAATCTCACCTCAGGTAAACAACAATGGGGCATGGCGATCGGCCATGTTTTGCGTAGGGGCGCATGCTAAAATTTGTGATCTTATGCAATAGCTGTTACCGGCATCGCGCCGGTTGGCGCAACGACAGTGAAAGAAACCGTTTTGAAAGCAAAGCCATGACGCAGCAAGAGCCGAGCCCGCGCCTGCCATCGCAGTTAATTATCGCATCGCGCGAGAGCCGCCTGGCCATGTGGCAGGCCGAGCACGTGCGCGACCGTCTCGCCGCATTATATCCAGATTGTCAAATAAGCATTCTCGGCATGACGACGCGCGGCGACCAGATACTCGACCGCACGCTCTCGAAAGTTGGCGGCAAGGGCCTGTTCGTCAAGGAACTCGAAGTCGCGATGGCAGAGGGCCGCGCCGACCTGGCCGTGCATTCGCTGAAAGACGTGCCGATGGACCTGCCGGAAGGGTTTGCGCTGGCGGCCGTGCTAGAGCGCGAAGATCCGCGCGACGCCTTCGTATCGAACGACTACGCCAGCCTGGCCGAGCTCCCGCCCGGCGCGGTGGTGGGCACCAGCAGCCTGCGGCGCCAGGCGCTGATCGCCGCGCGCTATCCGCAGCTGGTCATCAAGCCGCTGCGCGGGAACCTCGACACGCGCCTCGGCAAGCTCGATCGCGGCGAGTACGCGGCCATCATCCTGGCCGCGGCCGGTTTGATTCGCCTCGGCCTGCCACAGCGCATCCGCGGCGTGCTCGATCCTGAGCTCAGCCTGCCGGCGGCCGGGCAGGGCGCGATGGCGATCGAAGTGGCCAGCGGCACCCGTTCCGACGGCGTCGACCTGCTGGCGATCCTGGCGCCGCTGAACCATACGGCCACGCATCATGCGGTGCTGGCCGAGCGCAAGGTCTCGAAAATCTTTGGCGGCAGCTGCCAGATTCCGCTGGCCGCGCATGCGACCGTCGATGGCGCACGGATGCATTTGCGCGCGATGGTGGCCACGCCCGACGGCACGCGCAGCGCCTTCGCGGAGCTGAGCGGACCGGCGGACCAGCCCGAGCTGCTCGGCGAGCAGGTCTCCGCCCTGCTGGAGAAGCAGGACGCGCAGGCGATCCTGGCCGTGTGCAAACAGGATGCGGCGGCCGATGTCTGAGCCCGGTCTCGGTTACTGATGTCGCATTCGGTCGTCATCACCCGTCCGCTCGCCCAGGCCGATAGCCTGGCGCTGGCCGTTGCTGCGCTCGGCCGCACGCCGGTCTTGCTGCCGCTGCTCGAGATTGCGCCGCTGGCGGATCAGTCCTTCCTGCACGCGGCGCTGGATGAGCTCGAACGCTATGCGCTGGTCGCCTTCGTGTCGCCGAATGCCATCGACGCCGCCTTTGCGCATGTCGGGCACTGGCCGCGCCAGGTGGCGCTGGCCGTGCTGGGCGAGGGCAGCCGCGCCGCGCTGGCACGGCATGGCCTCACCGCTGAAAACGCCACCATCCTCGGCCCGAAGGACCCGACCCGCAGCGATTCCGAAAACCTGCTGGCCTCGCTCGACCTGGCGGCGTTGGCAGGCAAGCGCATATTGATCGTGCGCGGCGAGTCCGGGCGCGAGCTGATGGCCGATGGTTTTCGTGCCGCCGGCGCCGAGGTGAGCGTGGTGCCGGCCTACCGCCGCAATGTGCCGGCCTTGACGCCAGGATCGGCGGCGCAGCTGCGCGCCTTGCTGGTCACACCGAACGACTGGATAATCACGAGCTCGGAGGCGCTGCGGGGGCTGTTCGACCTGTTGCGCCAGCTTGGCGACGGTTTTGTCCAGCAGATGCAACAGCAGCACGTCATCGTGCCGCACGCCCGGATTGCCGCCACCGCGCAGGCGCTCGGGCTGGCGCGGGTGACGCTTACCGGCTCGGGCGACGAGCGTTTGCTTGCCGCGTTACAATCTCAAAAATGAACGAATTGCCGAATAGTCCAGAGCTGCCCCCGACGCAGCCTCCCGCCGCCAACCCTGTGCCTCCGGTTCAGGTTTCCGAAGAATCGTATCGCCCCCGTGCGCCCGAGCGCAGGGCAGGCCCGGGTCTGGCCGAGCAGCTCACGCGCCCGCTGCCGCTGGCCGTGATGGTGCTGGCCGTGCTGCTGGCGGCCCAGACCTGGTCCAGCCACAGCCGCATCAACACGCTGCGCTCGGAAATGGCGCGCAGCCTGCAAAAAGGCAACGAGACAAATGCCGAGACCGCGTCCCTGGCGCGCGACATCGCCGAGCAGTCGAAGGCGCTGCAGCTGAAAGTGGGCGTGCTCGAAAGCCGCCAGCTCGAGAACCAGAGCCAGCAGATGGCGCTGGAACAGTTGTACCAGGATTTGTCGAAGAGCCGCGACGAGTGGGCGCTGTCGGAAGTCGAGCAGGTGCTGTCGACCGCCAGCCAGCAATTGCAACTGGCCGGCAACGTGCAGGGCGCCCTGATCGCGCTGCAAAATGCCGACCGTTCGCTGTCGCGTTCGGACAAGCCCCAATTCATCATGGTGCGGCGCGCGATCGCCGCCGACATGGAAAAGTTGAAAGCCATGCCGGCCGTCGACCTGGCGGGCGTGGCCGTGCGCCTCGACAGCGTCATTGCCCAGGTCGACACGCTGCCGCTGCTGTCGGACGAAAAGCCGCTGCTGCCGGCGGTGCCGGTACGCGTCCAGCGCGCCCAGGACAAGGGCGCCGCTCCTGCCGCGATCCCGGCCGGGCCCATGGGCATCGGCGAGCGCATGCTCGCCACCTGGCGCAACTGGAGCGAGGAAATGTGGGACGACGTGCGCCAGCTGATCCGGGTGCGCAGCGTGAACACGCCGGAAGCCTTGATGCTGTCCCCGGACCAGAATTATTTTGTGCGCGAAAACCTCAAATTGCGCCTGCTGAACGCGCGCCTGGCCTTGCTCTCGCGCGACGAGACAAGCTTCGCCGGCGACCTCGCCGCGGCGCAGGGAACACTGGACAAGTATTTCGACACGCGCGCCCGCACCACGCAGCAGGCGCAATCGGCGCTGCGCCAGGTCCAGGCGAACAACCTGGCGATCGAGATGCCGACGCTGGCCGACAGCCTGAACGCCGTACGCAACTACAAGAAGCCTTGAAAACATGCGTCTACTTCTCTGGTTAGTCGCCCTGATGGCCGCGGCCATCGGCATCGCCGTGACGGCGCGCTTCAATCCGGGCAACGTGGTGCTGTTCTACCCGCCGCACCGGATCGACATGTCGCTGAACCTGTTCGTGGTGCTGCTGGCGCTGCTGTTCCTGATGCTGTACGGCCTGGTGCGGGCGGTCAACGCGACGCTGCGCATGCCCGACCGCGTGACCGCCTACCGCCAGCGCAAGCGCGAGCGCGAAGGCAACAAAGGTTTGCGCGACGCCCTGAAAGCCCTGTTCGAAGGCCGCTTCGGCCACGCCGAAAAGGCCGCCATGCGCGCCGCGGGCGTGCCCGAGAACGCGGGCCTGGCCGCCCTGATCGGCGCGCGCGCCGCGCACCGCATGCGCGAACCGGCCCGGCGCGATGCCTGGCTGGCCGGCGTCGCCCACGACAACGCCCTGAAAACGGCGCGCCTGATGACGGTCATCGAGCTCCTGGTCGACGACCACCAGCCGGAAGCGGCCCTGGAGGCGGTGGCTGAACTCAATGCCAGCGGCCAGCGCCACATCCATGCGCTGCAATGGTCGATGAAGGCCAACCAGCAGGCGCGCAACTGGCCGGAAGTGCTGCGCCTGGTGCGTATCCTGGATAAACGCAAGGCGCTGCATCCGGCCTTGAGCGCCCGCCTGCGCGAGATGGCCTACGAGGCGCTGCTGTCGGAAGAAGGACGCGATCCGGAAGCGATCCGCCGCGTCTGGGCCGGCGTGCCGGCGCAGGACCGCACCAAGCCCTACATCGCCGCGCGCGCCGCCGCCGCCTTCAACGCCAGCGGCCTGCCGGACGATGCGCGCGTGATCGCGGAGGACGCCTTGCGCGCCGGCTGGGACGAGCGCGTCGTGCGCGCCTACCGCGACGCCGCCGGTCGCGCCGGCTCGCCGACCTTGCTGGCCCAGATCGAGCACTGCGAAGCCTGGCTGCGCGAGCGCCCGAACGACCCCGAACTGGCGCTCACCCTCGGTTCCCTGTGCCTGCGCCAGAAACTCTGGGGCAAGGCCCAGCGCTACCTGGAACAGGCGCTGTCGGACGCTACCCACTCGGGCATGGTGCGCGACATCCACCTCAAGCTGGCCCAGCTGCACGAGGCGCTGGGGCAGGATGCGCCGGCGGCGTATCATTACCGGCAGAGTGCGCTGGCGAATATTTTGTGATCGCTGGCAGGGTGGACACGGGGCGCCCATCCTGCGCCTTTCGATTTCGTGTCCAAATAACGCGCCCGTTCGGTTGCGACACGCCGTTGAATGATCCGCACGGCAAGGTGCAGCGCCGCACAAGCTGATGCCTATTCGATATAATGCTCCCCTTTATTGATTCTTCAGCAACCAAGGACTACCCATGAGCCTGAACCACGTTCCTGCCGGCCGCGATGTGCCGAACGACTTCAATGTCATCATCGAAATCCCGATGAACGCCGATCCGATCAAGTACGAAGTGGACAAGGACACCGGCGCGATTTTTGTCGATCGCTTCATGGGTACTGCCATGCACTATCCGTGCAACTACGGCTACGTGCCGCAAACCCTGTCCGACGACGGCGACCCGTGCGACGTGCTGGTGATCACGCCATTCCCGCTGTTCCCGGGCGTGGTCGTGCGTTGCCGCGCCATCGGCGTGCTGAAGATGACCGACGAAGCCGGCGGCGACGCCAAGATCCTGGCCGTGCCTGTCGACAAGATCCTGCCGATCTACAGCCACTGGCAAAAGCCGGAAGACCTGCAAGACCTGCGACTGCAGCAGATCCAGCACTTCTTCGAGCACTACAAGGACCTCGAGAAAGGCAAGTGGGTCAAGATCGAAGGCTGGGCGGGTCCGGACGAAGCGAAAGCGGAAATCGTCAACGGTGTTGCTGCCTACAAGGCAAAAGAACAGCAGTAATTTTGCTTCTGGTCGTAAGAAGGCCCGGCACCCTTATTGGGGTGGCCGGGCCTTTTTTATGGCTGACCGATTCTTACCAGCCGATATCCTGGAGTAAGGGGTAAGTCAAATCGCGCGGCGGCATCACCGTGTGCGACAGGTCGGCGTTGATCGACGGCTCCATCAACTGGTTTGGCCTGGCGTCGGTGGTGTAGTGCGACACCGAGGAACCCGGCTGATTGGGATTCGGCGTGTACATCAGGATGCGGCGCCGGTCGTCGGTGCCGGCCAGGCGCAAGGGGTCGATGCCGAGGCTGGCGACGACGCCGGAGCGGGTGCGCGAACGCGCCTGCAGGGCCGCGCGCAATGCCGTGCCGGCATCTTGCGTGACGCGTACCGACGGGATCGTGATGCTCGGGTCGGTGCCGCTCATGCCGGTCGGCTCGCCCGGGGCATTGTCGGCCACCACCATGCCGAGCGCACCGGCGGCCTGGACGTTGCGTGCCTTGGCGAGCAGGCGTTGCTGGCCGAGCGTGGTGCCCGGTTGCCGCCGACGGGCGTGACCGGCGTCGGGTCGTTGAAACCGATGCCCGGCGCGTTCTGCTTGACGATGGTGATTGTCGCAGCCTGGGCGCCGGCGAACCCGGCGCAGGACAGGACGAGGGCGGCAATGCGGCGCAGCGGCGACTTAGTCATGGTGGTGTTCCTTGTGCTGGGTGGACGCCGGGGCGTGGACGGCTTTGTCGGCGGCCGTCGCGCCGTGCACGCATTGCTCGACGAGCTTGCCGTCAGCGCCGCGCTTGACGACCGAGTAGACCAGGCCGCGCTCGCCCAGGCGCACCTGGCGGCTGCCGCCAGGGTGGGTGACGAGGGATGGCTGCGCCGGCGCGCGCATGGCGGACGATGGCGGCGGCGCCAGGGCGCGGTGTTCAAGCGCCGTTGGCGCCCGCAGCTGGCCGGTCTGGGCATCGCGCACGACGACCATGCCGGATTGCTCCTAAGCGGCGCTGCTGAAGGGCAGCGCGGCCACGAGTGCGGCGCAGGGCAGGATGGCGAATAGTTTTTTTATAGGACATGGTGGGTTCTCCGGTCGGGCTTCAGATCCACGACTTGCGGCGCATGAAGGCGAGCGCGCCGAGGCCGAGGGCCAGCATGCCGTACAGCGAGGGTTCCGGCACTGCCGTCACAACGCGGACCGTGTCGAGCCCGATGTAGTTCAAGGTGTCGGCATAGCCCACGTAGCGAAACGCGAAGCGGCCTTCGCCTTCGATGCGCAGGTTGGTGCTCCATTCGGTCCAGTCGGCCGGATAGCCGGCCGCGCCGCCGATGCTGCCGAGCAGGGTGGTGAAGGAGGTGGTGTCGCCGGTCGTGCCCGATGCGAAGCGCACTTCGAGGAAGTCGGAGAAGCCGGCCACGTCTTCGGTTCGGGTCCGGAACGACAGGCTGGTGAGGCCCGTGAGCGAAAGCACCGGGGTGATCAGCCAGTTGTCGACCACGCCCTGGCCGTTGGCGGCGCCGAGATAACTGGCCGCGGCATACGAATTGGCCGGGCCCGCGTGCGCGCCGAAGACGTCGGCATTGCCCTGGAACCAGTTGGTGCCGGCCGTGACGCTGTTGTTGGTTTGGGTCCAGCCATACAGGCTGTCGACGTTCTCGAATCCTTCGTTGAGCGCGTCGACCGCCGCGCTGGCGGCGCCAGGCGTGAAAACGGCCAGCGCAAGCGCGCCGGCCGTCAGGGTGGACTTGATTGTTTTCATGGATGAGCTTTCATGCGGAGCCAGATGGATGGCGTTCCACTCGCGCTGCCTGTCACGAGGCCATGGTTGAGTTCATCATATGAGCTGAACAATCACGAACCTTGATCTTTATTCAATCTGCGTAGCTACTCAGCAGGCAGGAATTGTGCGTGCCGAAGCGATGTCGTTTGTGCACCATATTCGTGCCGTCAGCGAAGGGAAATACGACGCCGCGGCGCCGCAAGACGGGTGCGCGAGCAAGCGGGGAGGGAAGAAATTGCGCGGACGGCAGGGCGCCGTCCGCGCGAGCCGGCGATCAGCGTTTGGCGAGAGCGCTGCGCAGGCGCAGCTTGCCGACGATACCGATCGGGAAGAAGTAGATCGACAGCACGAACAGCACGCCCAGCCACAGCATCCAGCGGTCCGGGTGCAGGGCGGCCGCCAGCAGCGGCACGCCTTCGAGCGCGTTCGAAGCCGCCTGCATTCGGTCCTGCAGGTAGTTCTGCGCCAGGATGAAGAGCGCGGCGCCGACCACCGCGCCGTACATCGTGCCCATGCCGCCGATGACGACGATGAGCAGGATGTCGGTCATCACCTCGAAGCCGAGCGAGGTCTTCGGGCCCACATAGCGCAGCCACAGCGCCATCAGGGCGCCGGCCAGGCAGGCGACGAGCGCCGCCAGGCAGTTGGCCCAGACACGGTAGACCACCGTGCGGTAGCCGAGCGCCTCGGCGCGGAATTCGTTCTCGCGGATCGCCTGGAGCACCCGTCCGAAAGGCGAATTCACGAGGCGCAGCAGGAACAGGAACAGCAGCAGGCAGCCGAAGAACACCAGGTAGTAGGTCAGCAGCTTGCCGTCGATGGCGCGCCCGAACACCTCGTTTTCGATCAGCGTGAAGCCGGGCGAGAGCAGTTCCGGCACGCTGAAGGTCTTGCCGTCTTCGCCGCCGGTAAAGTCGGATAATTGCGACGCCAACACCGCGAACGAGGAAGCCACGGCCAGCGTGATCATCGCGTAGAAGATGGCGCGCACGCGCAGGGCGAACAGGCCGACGACGAACGCCAGGGCCAGCGCCAGCAGCAGGGCCAGTCCGAGGCCGGTCAGCGCCGCCGACCAGGTCGGCTCGTCGACGGACGACAGCCCCAGACCGATGCCGTAGGCGCCGATCCCGTAGAACATCGTGTGGGCGAACGAGACGATGCCGGTATAGCCGAGCAGCAGGTCGTAGGAAGCGACCAGCACGATGTAGACGCAGATCGTGGCCGCCATGTTGAGCGGACGCGAGCCGGAGGTCAGGAAGGGGGCGAAGGCCAGCCCCAGGAAAATCAGCAGCAAAACCAGAGTCAGCGTGCGGCTGCGCGGCAGGTCGCCGGAAATAAGTCGAATCATCATCATCAGCCCCGCGATGTCGAATACAGCCCGGCCGGGCGCCACATCAGGATCGCGATCATCAGGGCGATGTTCGAGACCAGGGCGAATTTCGGCGCCAGGAAGCCAGCATAGTTGGCTACCAGCGCCATCAGCAGCGAGCCGATGAAGCAGCCGCCGACCGACCCGAGGCCGCCGATGATGATGACGATGAAGATGGTTACCATCATCTCCCCGCCCATCGCGGCCGTCAGCGTTTCCTTGTACAGGCCCCACATCACGCCGCCCAGGCCCGCGAGCGCGGAACCGGCGGCGAACACGGCCACGAACAGGCGCCGGATGCGGTAGCCCAGGCTTTCGACCATGTCGCGGTTTTCGACGCCGGCGCGGATCAGCAGGCCGATCTTGGTGCGGTTCAGGGTCAGGAACAGCACCGCGAACACGACCAGGCCGACGACGACCGCCAGCAGGCGGTATTTCTCGATCGCCGCGTCACCCAGGAAGATGGCGCCGCGCAGGGAGGTCGGCAGCGGCAGGGGGATGGTTTCGGCGCCCCAGATCACGTTGATCAGCTGTTCGGCCACGATCATGCCGCCCATCGTGATCAGGATCTGCTTCAAATGCTGGCCGTAGACCGGCATGATGATGATGCGCTCGAACGCCCAGCCGAGGAGGGCGGTGACCACCATGGCCAGCGTGACGGCCAGGCCCAGCACGCCGAGGTTGAGCAGCAGCGAGTCGGCTTCGAGCCAGCCGCGCATCGGCAGCAGCACCAGGGTGGCGGCAAAGGCGCCGACGGAGACGAAGGCGCCATGGCCGAAATTGAGCACGTCCATCAAGCCGAAGACCAGGGTCAGGCCGCTGGCCATGATGAAGATCATCATGCCCATGGCGAGGCCGGCGACGGTCAGGGTGACCCAGGTCGGGAAGCTGCCGACCAGCGGCAGCATCAGGAGCGCCAGCACGGGCACGAGCAGCAGCGGCGCGATGTCGCGCGGGGCGCTGGGCAGCGGCGTATCCGCCTGCTTGGTTAGAGGAAGGGTTGCACTCATTATGAATCCTATTGGTGTGAGTCGAGCGACAGGCCGAGCAGGCGCTGTTGCAGCGCGTCGTCGCTGGCCAGCGCCGCCATGGTGCCGGCATGGGCCACGCGGCCGTCGTCCATCACGCTGACGGTGTCGCCGAGCGAGCGCACGAAATTGAAGTTCTGCTCGACCAGCAGGATGGTGGTGTCGGTCTCTTTCAGCTCGCGGAAGGCCGCGATCAGGCTCTGGACGATGGCCGGCGCCAGGCCCTTGGTCGGCTCGTCCACCAGCAGCAGCTTCCTCGGCTCGACGATGGCGCGGGCGATCGCCACCATCTGCTTCTGGCCGCCGGAGAGGTTACCGGCCGGGTAGTTCCAGAATTTTTTCAGGGCGGGGAAGAAGCCGAAGATCCAGTCGATCCGGGCCTGGTCCATCGGTCCGTTGCGCGCGGCCAGGTGCATGTTCTCGCGCACGGTGAGGCCCGAAAAGACCGCCATGCTTTCCGGGACATAGGCGATGCCGGCACGCGCGATGTCGGGCGTGGCCATTTTCGTGATGTCGCGGCCGTCGAAGGTGATTGAGCCGGCGCTGGCCTGCCACAGGCCCATGATGGTGCGCAGGGTCGTGGTCTTGCCGGCGCCATTACGCCCCAGCAGGATCGACATGCCGCCGCGCGGCACGACCAGGTCCACCCCTTGCAGGATATGGTACTGGCCGATGTGGGTGTGCACGCCCGAGAGAGTAAGCAGGGCGTCAGGCATGTTCGGTTTCGGGTGTTCCAAGATAGGCTTCCTGTACGATCTTCGATTGCATGACTTCGCCGGGGATGCCGTCGGCGACCAGGGTGCCGTTATGCAGCACGATGATGCGGTCGGCCAGCTGGCGCACCACGTCCATCTTGTGCTCGACCAGCAGCACGGTCTTGTTCGCTTCGCGTTTCACGGCATGGATCAGGTCGAGCACGACCGGCACCTCGTCCACGCTCATGCCGGCGGTCGGCTCGTCGAACATCAGCACGTCGGGCTCCAAGGCGAGCAGGATCGCCACTTCCAGCTTGCGCTGGTCGCCGTGCGAGAGGGCGCCGACGCGCATCTCGCGCTTGGCCGCCATCGCCACCCGTTCCAGGTAGTGTTCGGCGCGCTCGATCAGGGCCCTGTGCCCGAACCAGACCGAGAACATGTTCATGCCCACGCCGGCCCGGCTCTGCACGGCCAGGCGCACGTTTTCCATCACCGTCAGGTTCGGAAACAGGTTCGTGAGCTGGAACGCGCGCCCGATGCCGAGCCGCGTGCGGCGTGCGGCGCCGTGGCGCGTGATGTCCTCGCCCTTGAGCAGCACGCTGCCCGAGGTGGCCGGTAGCTGGCCCGAGACCAGGTTGAAATAGGTCGTCTTGCCGGCCCCGTTGGGGCCGACGATCACCGTCAGGGTGCCGGGGTAGAAGTCGGCCGTCACCGCGTTCACCGCGACGTGTCCGCCGAAGCGGATCGTCAGGTCACGGGTGGACAGCGAGGGCTGCTGTACGTTGGTCACGGCCATCTCAGCGCTTGTTCTTGACCGGCAGCGGCAGCTCGGCGGTCGGGATCTCGCGCACCAGTTCCAGCAGGTCCCATTCGTTCTTCTGGTCCTTCTTGATGCGGAAATGGTACATCGATTGCAGCGCCTGGTGGTCTTCCTTGCGGAAGCTCATCGGGCCCTTCGGCGTCTCGAAGCTCATGCCTTCCATCGCCGTGATCAGCTGCTCGGTGTTCCCGCTCGGGACTTTCGACAGCGCGTTGAAGACGGCGCTGGCCGCGGCAAAACCGCCGGCGGTAAACATGTCGGGCGGCGCCTTGAAGCGCTTGGTGTGCTCAGCCACCAGCCAGTCGTTCATCTTGTTCTTCGGGAAGGCGTAATAATAATAGACCGTGCCTTCGGTGCCGCCGTAGTTCTTCCAGGTCTTCATCACCGGCAGGATGTTCCCGCCCGGTGCGAGCGCGATGCCGAAGCGCTCGGGCTTCATGTCGGCGATCTTGTTCATCGGGTTCGGGCCGGCCCAGATGATGCCCAGCACGCGCGGCTGCGGCTTGTCTTTCAAGGCATCGAACAGGCGCTGGGTCGACGCCGTGAAATCGGTGGCGGTGGCCGGCGCGTATTCCTCGTGCACGACCTTGGCCTTGCTGTTGGTGGCCGCCAGCGCTTCCTTGCCGGCCTTGACGGCGTCGCGCCCGAACGCGTAGTCCTGGGCCAGGAAGGCGACGCTGCCGCCCTTCAGGGTGGTGGCGGCGGCCATGGCGTCCTGCATCGAGCTGCGCGCGGTGCGGAAGATGTACTTGTTCCACTTGTCGCCGGTGATGGCGTCGGCCACGGCCGGTTCGACGATCAGCACCTTCTTGTATTCCTTTGCCACCGGCAGCATGGCGATCGCCGAACCCGACGAGGTAGTGCCGACGGCGATGTCGACCTTGTCGTCGCCATAGGCTTCGGCCAGCAGCGTGCGGCCGAGGTCAGGCTTGTTCTGGTCGTCCTTGACGATGATTTTCAGCTTGCGCCCGCCGATTTCCATCTTGCCGCCGGTGAGGTATTCGAGTCCCATCATGAAACCGGTCTCGGTTTCCTTGGCATAGGCTTCGAGCGGGCCGGTCTTGCCGGCGATGAGGGCGATCTTCAGGTCGGGCGCGGCCATGGCGAGCGGCGCGGCGCCGGTGGCAAAGGCCACGAGGATGGCGGCGCTCATCGCCTTGAATGGTGGTTTGATCGAGTGGTGCATCGTGTCTCCTGATTGCTGTTTTAGGGAAGCTTCGACAGAAAGGCGCGAATCGCGTCGAGGGCTTCCGGTTCGGTGAGCATCGGCGCATGGCCGACCTTCGATACTTCGGTGTACTGCATCGTGGGCGCGGCGCGCCGCATCCACGCCGCCTGGTCCGGTTCGACCAGGTCCGACAGGGCGCCGCGCACGAGCAAGGTCGGGCGCTTGTGCGCCAGGCGCCTGAAGGCGAGGCGCCCGGCCAGCGAGGTCGGACGCAGTTTACCTGTCTTCAATGCTATCGCAATACGCGGGTCGTAGCGTAGCGCCAGCTTGCCCGATTCGTCCTCGGCGAACGCGCGCCGCGCCCACTTGTCCCATTCTTCGTCGGGAGCGTCGGGAAAGGCGCATCCATTGATGTCTTTCAGGTAGGCGCTGGCATCGTCCCAGGTGGCGAGGGTGCTGCAGCGGCCCGCATAGCCGGCGATGCGCGCCAGGCCCTTGAGCGACAGCACCGGGCCGACGTCGTTGAGCACTGCGCCGGCGATCAGTTCGAGGTGGCGCACGGCCAGGGTCATGGTGATCAGGCCGCCCATCGAGGTGCCGATGAAGACGGCGCGCGCGATGCCCAGATCGTGCATCAGCTTGACGACATCGCCGGCATACACGACCGGGTTGTAGTTGGCAGGGTTCGGATCGCGTGCGGAGTGGCCGCGGCCGCGCACGTCCGGCGCCAGCACGCGCCGCCCGAGGCTGGCGATCTGCGGCGCCAGTTCGTCGAAGTCGCCCGAATTGCGCGTCAGGCCGTGCAGGCAGATCACGGGAAGCCGCGCCGGACCGGCGCTCGCCGCGTAATCGCGTGCGTACAGCGCCAACCCGTCGGTGCTCTGGAAGCTGATTGGAGTGAAGGTGGACACGCTGGCAGATCCTGTTGTTATGTAGTGCGCCAGGGGCGAGAGGCAGCAGTGTCCCGTCCGGCGCCGTTGCCGGCGCCGGTGGCGGAAAACTGCTGCTGGGCGCGGCTTAGAAGCGGTACTCGACCGTTGCCGACACCGTGCGTGGATTGCCGTAGAAGGCGGTCAGCACGCCTTCGTTGCCCAGGGTCGGGAACAGATAGCCGGCAGTCTTGTAGCGCTCGTCGTTCAGGTTCTTGCCATGCACGCCGGCGCGGATCTTGCCGTCGGCGCGGGTCCAGATGATGCTGGCGTCGTACAGCTTGTACGATTCCTGGTCGAGGATCGAACGGGTTTCGAACTGGTTGGTGGCGCCCTTGTACGAGGCGCTGCCGATCAGCGAGACCTTGCCGTTGTAGCCCATGATCGGGGCGGCGATATCGTAGTTGACGCGCAGGTTGGCCGAGTTCTTCGGGGTGTTCTGGAACACGCGCTGGCTGGCCACGTTGGCGCCGGCGACGAAGTATTCCTTGTACTCGGCGTCGATGTAGCTGTACATGCCGGCCACCGTGAAGTCGCGCGTCAGGTTGGCCACCGTTTCCAGTTCCAGGCCCTTGATCTTGGCCTTGCCCGCATTCGTGGTCACGCCGGCGAAGCTGTCGTCGCGGCCGTCGCCGTTGGTGTCGATCGCCACCGAGCCCGGGATCTGCACGTCCTGGTAGTCGCTGTAGAACAGGGCGGCGTTGGTCGTGATGCGCCCGCCGTTGAAGGCCGACTTCAGGCCCAGTTCATAGGTCTCGATGGTTTCCGGGCTGTAGCCGGCGCGCGCCTGCGACAGCGGGATGCGGGTGCCGACGATGTTCAGGCGCGGATCGAAGCCGCCGCCCTTGAAGCCTTCCGAGTACGACGCATACACGTTGTGGTCGGCGTTGACCTTGTAGCTGACGGCGATGCGCGGGGTGAATTTCTTGTCTTCGCGCTCCAGGCCGCTGCGCAGGTCGGTATCGGTGCGGAACGGGATTGCGCCCGGGTTGCCCATTTCAGGCGTGCCGTTCGCGCCCAGGAAAATCTGGCGGTAGATCGAGGCGGTGCGCTCGTCGACGGTGTAGCGCCCGCCCAGCGACAGCGACAGTGCATCCGTGAAGTTGTAGCTGCCGTCGATGTAGGCGGCCCAGGCCTTGGTGCCGATGTCGCCGCTGGTGAAGGTCGAGGTCGGAACAGCGCCGGCCAGGATGGTATCGAACTTGTTGAAGGCTTGCGCGTCGATGTAGTACACGCCGGCCACGCCCTGGATCCGGTCGCCCGAATAGGTGAGGTTGAATTCCTGGCTGAACTGCTTGTTCTTGTAGAGTGCCGGCACTTCGAAGTCGACCACCTGCAGCGAGTCGAAGTCGATCGGCGCCCAGGATTTGTCCTGACGGCTGGCCGTGATCGATTTCAGGCTGAACTGGTCGTTCAGGCGGTACTCGACCAGGGCCGAGACGCCATGCGCGGTGACTTCCTGCTCGTGGCCGAGGACGCGGGTCAGATTGGCGCGGGTGTCGAATTCATTGCTCAGGATTGGCGCACCGCTGGTGCGGCCGACGATCAGGCGGTGGCCGTTCTTGGGGCTCGAGTCATCTTGAGTGCCGTCGCCTGCGATGCGAATGAACAGGTCCGGAGTCGGCGTGAATTCGGCCGAGAGGCGCAGTGCATGGATGTCCTTGTCGTAGTTCTCCGCACCCGTGTACAGGTTCTTGCCGAAGCCGTCGCGCTTGAATCGGGCCAGGGTGGCGCCGACGCGTACGGTCTCCGCCAGCGGCGTGCTGATGGTCACGACCGCATCCTTTTGCCCATAGTTGCCCACCGTGCCGCGCAGGCGGATGTCGGTGTTCGGGCCCAGCTTGCGGGTCACGTACTTGACGGCGCCGCCGATGGTATTGCGGCCGTACAGGGTACCCTGCGGCCCGCGCAGCACTTCGATGCGCTCGACGTCGTAGATGTCGGCCACGGCCGCCTGCGGACGCGCCAGGTAGATGTCGTCGATGTAGATGCCGACCCCTGCCTCGAAGCCGGCCAGCGGATCGGCCTGGCCGACGCCGCGGATGAAGGCGGTCAGCGTGGAATTGGTGGCGCGCGAGGCCTTCAGGGTGGTGTTCGGCAGCGCCAGGGCGAGGGCGGTGACGTCGGGCACGCCTTGCTTGGAGAGCTGGTCGGCGCTGAAGGCGGTGACCGAGACCGGCACGTCCTGCACCGTTTCTTCGCGGCGGCGCGCGGTGACGACGACCTTCTGGACGTCGGCGGCGGTGTCGCCGTCAGGAGCCGGCGTGCCGGACGATTGCTGAGCATGAGCCATCCCCATGGCGCCGCTGGACAGGGCCAGCAGGGCAGCGGCGGAATGGTTGACCAATTTCTTTTTTTGTTTCGTCAGGCGCATTTCTTGTCTCCAGTTTTTTTAAGTAAGGCCATGCTCGGAATCGCACGCAGAGCAGTGTGCACCTGATCGGTCTGGCTGAAAAGATAAGGGAACGCCCACCCCTTGTGCGTTAATGCACAGCCCGCTGCATCATGCTGGGACATTATTCATGCAGGGCGAATGCTGCATTCGCACAATTTTTGGGCTTATATGCATGCGTATGGGAATTGATTGCGAAAGGAATGTGCACTGGTGCACAATGTGGCGTATTGATATCAAACAATGCGCCCGATGAATACGCTGCCTGAGTGGACCGACCTCCGATTCTTCCTCGAGCTGGCGCGCGCCGGCACCTTGTCGGGCGCCTCGCGCCGGCTCGATGTCGAGCACACGACCGTGGCGCGGCGCATCGACCGCCTCGAAAAAGAGCTCGGCACCACCCTGTTCGACCGCTCGCGCGAAGGCTATGAACTGACCGAAATGGGCCTGGCCCTGTTGCCGCATGCCGAGGCGATGGAAGGCGCGGCGCTGGCCGCGGCCGAGCAGCTGGGCGGCGCCGAGGTGGCGGCGCACGGCGTGGTGCGCCTGGGCGTGCCGGAGGTGTTCGGCGTGAAGGTGGTGGCGCCGCTGCTGGTCGGCCTGCTCGACGCCAACCCCGACCTGACCATCGACCTGCTGGCGCTGCCCAGCTTTGCCAACCTGGCCAACCGCGAGGCGGACCTGGGCGTGATGCTCGATCCGCCGACCACGGGCCGCTACATGGTCACGCGCCTGGCCTCGTTCCGTTTCTACCTGTACGCCTCGCCTTCCTACCTCGCCAAGCATCCGCCGATCCGCCACCTGTCCGACCTGTCCCAGCATTATTTCGTCGACTATGTACAGGACCGCCTGGCCAGCCGCGAGTTGTCCTATCTCGACGAACTCGGCTTCACCCCGCGCCGCCGCCTGTGCTGTTCGGGCATGACGGCGCAGATCGAAGCGGCCTCGCTCGGCATGGGCCTGATGATGGCGCCGCCATATGCGGTGCCGGACGACGGCAAGCTGGTGCCGGTGCTGCCGGGCTTCTTCGCCGAGCGCTCGTTCTGGCTGGCCGCGCCGACCGATTTGTACCGGCTGCGGCGGGTAAAAGTGGTGTGGAACCTGTTGCGCGATTACGCCGATAGCCAGCCGTCGCTGTTCGTATGAGCTGCCTGGTCAGGCCCTTCGTGGCCGCCGACAAGGAGCGCGTGAATGCGCGTGCGCGGGCCGCGTTCGCGCAGTACGAAGGGCAGTATGCCGACTGGCCGACTTTCATCGAGGGGATCGGGCGCATGGCCGACCTGGCCGAGGATGGCGAGCTGTTCGTGGCCGAGTGCGAAGGAATCGTCGTTGGCGCGGTGGTCCACGTCGCTCCCGGCCGGCCACGCAGCGCGATTTTTCCCGAGGACTGGTCGGTGATCCGGATGCTGGTCGTGGCGCCCGAGGCGCGCGGGCAGGGAGCCGGCAGGCAGCTGGTGGCCGCCTGCCTGGCGCGCGCACAGGCAGCCGGTGCGCCGGCGGTCGGGCTGCACACGACGCCGCTGATGGCGTCGGCGCTGCGGATGTACAGCGCCATCGGCTTTCAGCGCGACCGCGACCTGGCACCGATCAGGGGTGTGCCGTACGGACGTTATGTGCTGCCCGCCGAGCGGATTCCTGCGGCGCTGGCGCTGCTCCAGGCGTAGCCGAGCGCCGGACTTATCCCTTGAACGGATTCCTCTCGTTCAGCTCGTTCATGTAGTCATCGATCCCGCCCGCCTCGCGCTCGAGAAAACGCTCGATCGCGTCCGCGAACGAGGGATGTGCCAGCCAGTGCGCCGAGAAGGTCTTTGTGGGCAGGAAGCCGCGTGCCATCTTGTGCTCGCCCTGGGCGCCGCCCTCGAAGGTCTTGATGCCCTGTTCGATGCAGAACTCGAGCGGCTGGTAATACGCGGCCTCGAAGTGCAGGCAGGGCACGTGTTCCAGCTCGCCCCAGTAGCGGCCGTAGAGCGTATCGGCGCTGTGGATCACGAGTGAGGCCGCGATCGGGCGGCCTTCGCGTTCGGCGATCACGAGCAGGATATTCTCGGGCATGGCGGCGCCGATGCGCCTGAAGAAATCCAGGTTCAGATACGGCGTCGAATGATGCGCGGCGTAGGTGTGGCGATAGCAGCGATTGAAAAATTTCCAGTCGGCGTCGGTCGCATCGACCCCGCGCACGCGGCGCATGGTGACGCCGGCCTCGCGCACCTTGCGCCGCTCGGCCCGGATGTTCTTGCGCTTCTTTTGCTCGAGGGTCGCGAGGAACTCGTCGAAACTCGCATAGCCCGGATTGAGCCAATGAAACTGCACGCCGCTCCGGAGCATGAAGCCCGCTTGCTGCAGCTGGCGCGCATGTGCCTCGGGCGGGAACAGGATGTGGGTCGACGAGACTTCGGTGGCGCGCTGCGTGGCGTTCAGGACGCCGATCAGCGCCGCGCGTGCGGCGGCATCGACCGCCAGCAGGCGGGGACCGGCCACCGGCGTGAAGGGGATGGCCGCCAGCAGCTTTGGATAGTACTCCAGCCCGTGGCGCTGGTAGGCGTCGGCCCAGGCCCAGTCGAACACGTATTCACCGTAGGAGTGACCCTTGACGTAGAGCGGCAGGGCCGCCGCCAGCACTTCGCCATCGTAGAGCGCGATGTATTGCGGCTGCCAGCCGGTCTCGGGCGAGGCGCTGCCGGATTCGTGCAGCGCGTGCAGGAAGGCCCAGGAAAGAAACGGGTTCGCTTCCTCCTGCTGCGCCAGCAGGCCATCCCAGGCATCCTGGCCGATCTCGGACAGGGAAGATACGATATGCGTGCGATAATTCAAAATTGCTCTTATACCTATTCAGGGCACATCAAATGAACAACCGATTCTATAACCTGTACTCCCACGGCTTTGCGCGCGTGGCCGTGGCGATCCCGCGTTGCCGCATCGCCGATCCGGCCTACAACGTCGAGCAGACCCTGGCCCTCGCGCGCCAGGCCGCGAGCCAGGGCGCGGCCCTGGTCGCCTTCCCGGAACTGGGCCTGTCCGCCTACAGCTGCGACGACCTGTTCCACCAGAAGCCCCTGCTCGATGCCTGCGAGGAAGCGCTGGCAGCGATTGTCGAGGCATCGACCAGCCTGCCCCTGGCGATGGTAGTGGGCCTGCCCCTGCGGGTCAATCACCAGCTGTTCAATTGTGCGGCGGTGGTGGCCAACGGGCGCGTGCTCGGCCTGGTGCCCAAGAGCTACCTGCCGAACTACGGCGAGTTCTACGAATCGCGCCAGTTTTCGGCGGCCGAATGCGCGGCCGTCGATGCGGTCGAACTGTTCGGCGAGATGGTGCCCTTCGGCGCCAGCCAGGTGTTCGAAGTCGAGAACCTGCCGCTGCTGCGCTTCCACGTCGAGATCTGCGAAGACGTCTGGGTGCCGGTGCCGCCATCCTCGTTCGCGGCGATGGCCGGGGCGACGGTGCTGGTCAACCTCTCGGCGTCGAACGTGCTGGTCGGGAAAAGCACCTACCGCCACCAGCTGGTGAGCCAGCAGTCGGCGCGCTGCATGGCGGCCTACCTGTATACCTCGGCCGGACGCGGCGAATCGAGCACCGACATGGCCTGGGATGGCCAGGCGCTGATCTACGAAAAGGGAGATTTGCTGGCCGAGTCCGCGCGCTTCCTCGACGAGTCGCACATCATCTTCGCCGACGTCGACCTGGAACGCCTGTCGCAGGAGCGCATGCGCGCCACCACCTTCGCCCAGTCGGCGCGCCGCCATGCGCAGGAAGTCGCGAAGTTCCGCGTCCAGCGCGTCAAACTCGCGCTGCCCTTCGAGACGACGCTGCCCCTCGAGCGCGAGATCGAGCGCTTCCCTTACGTGCCGGCCGACCGCGCGCTGCGCGACGAGCGCTGCACCGAGGTCTACAACATCCAGGTCCAGGCGCTCATTCAACGCCTGTCCTCGAGCGGCATCCGGAAGGTGGTCATCGGCGTCTCGGGCGGGCTCGATTCGACCCATGCGCTGCTGGTCTGCGCCGCCGCCATGGACCGCCTGAACCTGCCGCACACGAACATCCTCGCCTACACGATGCCGGGCTTTGCGACCAGCGGACGCACGCTGCAGCAGGCGCACGCGCTGATGGAAGTGGTCGGCTGCAGCGCCAGGGAAATCGACATCCGCCCGAGCTGCCTGCAGATGCTGAAAGACCTGAACCACCCTTACGCCGAAGGCAAGGAGCAGTACGACGTCACCTTCGAAAACGTGCAGGCGGGCGAGCGCACCAACCACCTGTTCCGGCTCGCCAACCACCTGGGCGCGATCGTGATCGGCACCGGCGACCTGTCCGAGCTGGCGCTGGGCTGGTGCACCTACGGCGTGGGCGACCACATGTCGCACTACAACGTGAATGCCAGCGTGCCGAAGACGCTCATCACGCACCTGGTGCGCTGGGTGGCCGAAACGGGCGCGGTGGTCAAGGGTGGGGCGGAAGTGCTGCTGAATGTCCTCGCCACCGAGATCAGCCCCGAGCTGGTGCCGGGCAAGGACGGCGACGACAAGCCGGCGCAAATCACGGAAAGCGTGATCGGCCCCTACGAGCTGCAGGATTTTAATTTGTACTACATCCTGCGCTACGGCTTCACGCCTTCCAAGGTGGCCTTCCTCTCGTATTCGGCCTGGCGCGCGAAGGCCGAGGGCCGCTGGCCGGACGAGCACGGGTCGCGCAACGAATACGAACTGGCGGCGATCAAGCGCAATTTGTCGATCTTCCTGTTCCGCTTCTTCAAGACCAGCCAGTTCAAGCGCAGCTGCGTGCCGAACGGGCCGAAAGTCGGCAACGGCGGCTCGCTCTCGCCGCGCGGCGACTGGCGTGCCCCGAGCGACTCGGAAGCGACCGTCTGGCTCGACGACCTGGCGAACATCCCGGACTGAATCAATCCATCATCAGAAAACAGGAGCAAGCATGAAACAGATTACCTGCGTGATCAAGCCATTCAAACTCGACGAAGTACGTGAAGCGCTGGCCGACGTCAACGTCACCGGCCTTACCGTCACCGAAGTGAAGGGCTTCGGGCGCCAGAAGGGCCATACCGAACTGTACCGCGGCGCCGAATACGTGGTCGACTTCCTGCCGAAGGTCAAAATCGAAGTGGTCGTCGACGACGCCGTGGTCGACCAGGTGGTCGACGCCATCATCAAGGCCGCACGTACCGGCAAGATCGGCGACGGCAAGATTTTCGTGCAGGACGTTCAGCAGGTGATTCGTATCCGCACCGGGGAGACCGGACCGGACGCGGTGTAAGATATCTGCACACCGGGAGCGCCTGAAAACGCCGCCATGAGGGGAATGCCGGTCAGTCAAGCTATACATTCAGCGGTTCATGTAGGGGTGGGCACTCCGTGCCCACCCTGTAACGGCCAGTTCATCGCCTGACTGAACGGCATTACCGCCATGAGGGCGTTTTCGGGCGCGCTCACCGTCCCATCTGGATATCGAACTTCCAGGTCACCAACCGCAGCACGCTGATGAACAAGGCGCTGGTCCACAGCGCGAAGTCGTGCGACGCATTCGTGTACAGCCCCATCAGCAGGAACATCCAGTTGCCGAGAAACGCACAGAGCGCGTAGGGCTTGCCGTCCCTGAACACCATCGGCACTTCGTTGCACACGATGTCGCGCAGCACGCCGCCGAAAATCCCGGTGATTACGCCCATCATCGAGGCGATGAAGAAGGGCATGTTGGCGTCCAGCGCCGCCGACACACCGGCGATTGAGAACAGGCCCAGGCCGACGGCGTCGGCAATGACGATCAGGCGTTCGGAGACGATGTGGCGCAGGGTGCGGATCAGGGGCGAGGCGATCAGGGCCAGCACGAAGATCAGGATCGCGTATTCCTGGTGCGTGACCCAGAACAGCGGACGGCGGTCGAGCAGGATGTCGCGCAGGGTGCCGCCACCGAAGGCGGCGATGAAGGCGACCGTGAAGACGCCCACCAGGTCCATGCGTTTGCGTCGCGCTTCGATGAAGCCGGAAAAGGCGCCGACCAGGATCGCCATGATTTCGATGAACTTGATGAGGGTCATGCAGGGGGCTATTCAGTTGGCATGTTGCTAGCCTAACATGCCGAGGTGTCAGCTGGTGCGTAACCTGGGATGGGCACGCGTGCTCACCCTACGTCGCTTCAGCTGGCACCAGCGCGTTCCATCTCGGCCAGCGGCAATCGCATGCTGAACACGACCTGCCCGCCCTCGTGGCGGTAGGCGATTTCGCCCGCATGCTCGCGCACGATGGAGGCGACGATGTACAGCCCCAGGCCCATGCCGGTGCGGTTGCGCGGGTTGTGCAGGGACGCGCGTTTGAAGGGATTGAACAGGGTCGCCGCCAGCTCTTCGGCGATCGATGTGCCGTTGTTGGCAACGTCCAGCGTGGCCCAGCCGGCGTCAACCCGCAAGGCGACCCGGATCGGATGGCCGACGTGGCCGTGGTGGCGCGCATTGCTCAGCAAATTCGACAGCACCTGCGACATGCGCCCGCCGTCCGCACGCACGCAGACCGGCCCCGGATTGGTGTAGTCGTAGGTGATCGCAGGATAGGCCAGGCGCATCTCTTCGACCATGTCCTCGACCAGCGCGGCCAGGTCGACCGGCTCCAACTGCAGCCCGAGGCCCATGCCGCCGTCGATGCGGCTCATGTCGAGCACCTGGCCGATCAGGCGCTGCATGCGATTCGACGATGACTGGATCCGTTTGCCCAGCGTCGGCTGATTGTTGCCATTGCCGCGCTCGAGCAGGGTGCCCGCCATGTTGATCGAGTGGAGCGGGTCGCGCAGGTCGTGGCCGAGCATGGCCAGCAACTGGGCGCGGGTCGATTCGGTCTGGGCACGGCGGGCGTTTGAAGCGCGCAAGAGTGCCGACAGCATCAGCCGCGCATTCGACTGCACCGGCGCTTCCCAGGGCTGGGCCCGTCCGAGCACGGTTTCGTGCCAGGCGTCGAAGGAGCCGCGCGGGGTCAGGCGCGTCCCCAGCGGGCCACGCGCGACCGTCTTTTCCGGGCGGCCGGCCCATGCCACCTGCTCGATCTGTTCTGTGCGCAGCAGCAGGCACCAGCCGCCGCCGGGCGGGTCGAACGGCAGGCCCAGCATGCCGACCCATTTGCCCAGCTCCGGCTGCACGCCGCCAGGCCAGTCGTCAAGCTTGTCGCGCACCAGCAAGTCGCTGGCGTCAAGCGGCAGCGAACGCACGATCGCATCGAGCGCGGCGCGTTCGATGGCGCCGAAGCTGACGACTTTACCGTTGTGCACGCAGACCATCGCGTGCGAGCCGGTAACGCCCTGCAAGGCGTCGGCGTGATGCGCCAGCGCGTCGAGCGGCTCCTCGTCGATCAGGAGCGACTCGACCAGGCTGGTACGCACCCGGGCGGATTGCTCGACCTGCTCGGCATCGCGCCGTGCCTCGATGCTCTGGATGGTCGAGGCCATCACCTGGGCCAGTACGTCGGCCGACATGCGGATCGAGTAGGGCACCTGTTTCGGCGCCATGTGATGGCAGGCAAGCAGGCCCCAGAGGCGGCCGTTGATCACGATCGAGACGCTCATCGAGGCGCACACGCCCATGTTCTGCAGGTATTCGATGTGGATCGGCGAGACGCTGCGCAGCACGCTGTAGCTCATGTCGAGCGGCAGCGCGCCTGGCGCGCCCAGCATCGGCACCGGCGCGTAGCCGACGCTGGCGATCATGCGCAGGGTGGTGAGCACGTACATGCGGCGCGCCTGGGCCGGGATGTCGCCGGCCGGATAGCGCTGGCCGACGTACGGCGTGAGGTCTTCGCGCCGCGCCTCGGCCACGACGTCGCCGCTGTCGTCCTCGCGGAAGCGGTAGGCCATGACGCGGTCGAAACCGGTGAACTCGCGCACCTGGCGCACGGCCGTTTCGAGCAGGGTGTCGATGCTTTTCTGGCGCCGCACGCGCTCGATCGAGCTGTGCGCCTTGACGGCGAACAGGGCGACCGTATCGGCCGGCACGTCGCGCGACTCGAATTCGGCGATGATGCGTCCGCCCGTGGCGTGCACGATGCAGTCGTATTGCAGCTTGCCGAATTCGACCGCGGCAAAGGCGGGGGCGCATTCGCCGTCGACCTGGCAGCCGACACATTCCTCGATCAGTTCGGCGGCAACGGCGGGCAGGGGCAGGCGGTCGAAGTGCCAGCCGGCCTGCAGATTCGAGAGTTCAGCAGGAAGGTTCGCGCTCCAGCCCTCGAGCATGCCGGCATGGTCGAAGAACACCATGAAGCCGTGCGGCTGGATGAATCCGGGAATATGGATCGGCTCGTCCGCGCAGGATTGCAGGTCGACCAGGGGCGCCTCGGACATGGGAGCGACAGGACTGGACTTCAATGGTGTTCCCATATGGTGGGCGCTGGTCTGGAGGCAGTGGCCGAATTCTACAACGGCGGCCGATCCGATGTCGCCTTGACAGGTTTGCAGCCCAAAGAATGGGGCAGCGGACGCGCGCTAGAGGTCGAGCGCAGGTCTTAACAGCACGATCAGCGCACCATTACCGCCGTCGGCCCGATTGGCAACGCAGAACGCCACCACCTCGTCCAGTTGCACCAGCCAGCTGTGCACGACCGAGCGCAGCACCGGTTCGCCATTGGGGGAACCGTAGCCGATGCCGTGGATCAGGCGCACGCAGCGCACGCCGCGCCGCACCGAGCGGCGCACGAAATCGCCGACCTGGCCGCGCGCGGTGTCGCGCGTCATGCCGTGCAGGTCGAGTTCGTCCTGCACAGGCCAGTGGCGCTTGCGCAGCTTCTTGACGACGTCGGGGCCGACGCCGTCTTTTGCATAACTGAGGGTCGGGTCGTCGTCGAGCAGGCCGTCGACGTCGAAGCCGTCCGAGAGCGACTGCTGCAGCACCAGGGCGTCGTCCTCGTCCTGCGAGAGGAAGCGGCGCTCCGGTTGCTCGCGCAGCAGCGCTTCCTGCACCGGACGGTAGATGTAGCGGTTCGATTCCGGCATCTTCTTGACGCCATCCATGGCGCCCTGGAATTCGACCGCACGTTCGCGCGCGATGCGCTCGCGCTTCTCGCGTTCGGCCTGGGCGATGGCGCGCAGGCGTTCGTCTTCCTTGAGCTGGTCGCGCAAGGATTTCAGGTCGGCAAAGTCTTTCATGCCCGCCATCGTGCTCCCTTTAGTCGTCGAGTGCTTCCAGGTAGCGCTGGGCGTCCAGCGCTGCCATGCAGCCGGTGCCCGAGCTGGTGATCGCCTGGCGGTAGATGTGGTCCTGCACGTCGCCGGCCGCGAACACGCCCGGCACGCTGGTGGCCGTGGCCATGCCTTCGGTACCGCTGCGGGTCTTGATGTAGCCGTTGTGCATGTCGAGCTGGCCGTCGAAGATCATCGTGTTCGGCTTGTGGCCGATCGCCACGAACAGGCCGTGCACGATCAGGTCCTTTTGCACGCCGTCGCCGGTCGAACGGATTTTGAGGCCCGTGACGCCGCTGTTGTCGCCCACGACTTCGTCCAGCGTGTGGTTCAGTTCCAGCACAATCTTGCCTTCGCTGACTTTATGCATCAGGCGGTCGACCAGGATCGGCTCGGCGCGGAACTTGTCGCGGCGGTGGATCAGGGTCACTTTCGAGGCGATGCCGGCCAGGTACAGCGCTTCCTCGACGGCGGTATTGCCGCCGCCGATGACGGCCACTTCCTGGTTGCGGTAGAAGAAACCGTCGCAGGTGGCGCAGGCCGACACGCCGCGGCCCATGAAGGCCGTTTCCGATTCCAGGCCGAGGTACTGGGCCGAGGCGCCGGTGGCGATGATCAGGGCGTCGCAGGTGAATTCATGCGAGTCGCCGACCAGGCGGATCGGCTTTTCGTTCAGATAGGTCGTGTGGATGTGGTCGAACACGATCTCGGTATTGAAGCGCTCGGCGTGCTGCAGCAGGCGCGCCATCAGCTCCGGACCTTGCACGCCCAGCGGGTCGCCCGGCCAGTTCTCGACATCGGTCGTCGTCATCAGCTGGCCGCCCTGTTCGACGCCGGTTACCAGCATCGGGCTCAAATTGGCGCGCGCGGCGTAGACGGCGGCGCTGTAGCCGGCAGGACCGGAACCGAGGATCAGGACTTTGGCGTGTTTCTTAGTGGTCATGGGGTGCAGGTAGTGAGGTCAGAAGTGGGAAACTGGGGACGCAACTGAGATAAATCAAGGCGCCGGATACAGCCTCGATTATAGACGATGATGCGCGCGAGCATGAATCACGGGCCTCGCAAGGCCATATGCCTTAGAATGGGCGGATTCCGAAATGGCGAACCCATCAGCCCCCTGGCAGCATGAGCAAGAAGAGTCCCGCACAGTCCCCGACACCACCCCGTCATCCGTCCCCGCGATCGCCGATGCCGCGCCGTCTCGCCCGTCTCCTGCTGGAGGCGCGCTGGATCGCGATGGCCGTCGTCTTTCTCTATTTCGTCCTGATATTGTTGAGTTACAACAAGGCCGATCCGGGCTGGTCGCACGCGAATACCGTCTCGTCGATTTCCAACCTGGGCGGCAAGGCGGGCGCCTGGCTGGCCGATTTGTTGCTGTTCATTTTCGGCTTCTCCGCCTGGTGGTGGGGCGCCTTGTTCCTGCGCGCCGTCTGGCGCGGCTGGCAGCGCCTGACGAATAAACTGCCGACGCCCGCCGAACCGGAACACCAGGATGAATTCATCGTCCGCTGGATCGGTTTTGGCTTGATGTTCGCCGGCAGCGTCGGCCTCGAATACCTGCGCATGTGGTCCTGGGACGTGGAGTTGCCGCGCGCCCCGGGCGGCGTGCTGGGCCAGTTGCTGGGACATTCCTCGCAGGTCGCCTTCGGCTTTACCGGCGCCACGCTCTTATTGTTGCTGCTGTTCGGCCTGGGCTTTTCGCTGTTCTTCCACGTTTCCTGGCTGGCCGTTGCCGAGCGCATCGGCGAGGCCTTCGACACGACCATGGACTGGTTCCGCATGCGCGTCGAAGACCGCGAAGACCGGCGCCAGGGAGAAGAGGCGGCCGTCAGGCGCGACGAAGCGGTGGTGACCGAGCGCGCGCGCAGTATCGAGAAACCGCAAGCGGCTGGCCGCGCCGAGCCGCAGTTCGACGACGATGACGATATTGCGCCGGTCAGGGCGCCGGCGCGCGTTGCACCATCGCTGGGTGGGCCGACGCCTGCGCCGGCCGGGCCTGCGCCGGGCGGGCCTGCGCCCGCCCCGCCGGGCACGGTTGCCGCCCAGACGATGCCGGGCGAACCGGCCCCGATCAAGATCGAGCCGCAGATGATGTCGGTGCCGAAAGGCGAGCGCGCCGTGAAAGAGCAGCAGACGCCGCTCTTCCGCGACCTGCCGGGCGACTCGCCCCTGCCGCCATTGTCCCTCCTCGACGATCCTCCGGCGGTGCAGGAAACGGTGGGCATCGACACCCTCGAATTCACCAGCCGCCTGATCGAGAAAAAGCTGTCCGACTTCGGCGTCGAAGCCAAGGTCGTGGCCGCCTTCCCGGGCCCGGTCGTCACGCGCTACGAAATCGAGCCGGCCACGGGCGTGAAGGGCAGCCAGATCGTGAACCTGGCGCGCGATCTCGCGCGTTCGCTGTCGCTGACCTCGATCCGCGTCGTGGAAACCATCCCCGGCAAGAACTACATGGCGCTGGAATTGCCGAACCCGAAGCGCCAGATCGTGCGCCTGACGGAAATCGTCGGTTCCAAGGTCTACAACGACAGCGCGTCGAGTCTGACCGTGGCGCTGGGCAAGGACATCGCCGGCAAGCCGGTGGTGGCCGACCTCGCCAAGATGCCGCACCTGCTGGTGGCCGGTACCACCGGTTCCGGTAAATCGGTCGGCATCAACGCGACGATTTTGTCGTTGCTGTACAAATCCGACCCGCTTGATGTGCGCCTGATCCTGATCGACCCGAAGATGCTGGAAATGTCGGTCTACGAAGGCATCCCGCACCTGCTGGCGCCCGTGGTGACCGACATGCGCCAGGCCGGCCACGCGCTGAACTGGGCCGTGAACGAGATGGAGCGCCGCTACAAGCTGATGTCGAAACTCGGTGTGCGTAATCTGGCTGGCTACAACACCAAGATCCTGGACGCGCAAAAGCGCGAAGAGCATATCCCGAATCCGTTCTCGATCATGCCGGACAATCCGGAGCCGCTGGAAAAGCTGCCGACGATCGTCATCATCATCGACGAGCTGGCCGACCTGATGATGGTGGTCGGCAAGAAGGTGGAAGAGCTGATCGCGCGTATCGCGCAAAAGGCGCGCGCCGCCGGCATCCACTTGATTCTGGCTACCCAGCGTCCGTCGGTCGACGTGATTACCGGCCTGATCAAGGCCAACATCCCGACCCGCATCGCCTTCCAGGTCTCGTCGAAGATCGACTCGCGCACCATTCTCGACCAGATGGGCGCCGAAGCGCTCTTGGGCATGGGCGACATGCTCTACATGCCGCCAGGTACCGGGCTGCCGGTGCGGGTGCACGGCGCCTTCGTCTCGGACGAAGAAGTGCATCGAGTTGTAAAACATCTTCAATCGCTGGGCGCGCCGAATTACATTGAAGGCATCCTGGAAGGCGGGACGCTGGAAGAGGGCGCCACTGGCGGTGACGGCATGCCGGCGGGCGAGGGCGGCGGCGAGGCCGACGCCCTGTATGACCAGGCCGTGGCCGTGGTGCTGAAAAACCGCCGCGCCTCGATCTCCCTGGTCCAGCGCCACCTGCGTATCGGCTACAACCGCGCTGCCCGTTTGCTCGAGCAGATGGAAACCAGCGGCGTGGTCTCGCCAATGCAAAGCAACGGCAACCGCGACATCCTCGTCCCTGCCACCCAGGCGGAGTAAACCACGGTGCCTTCACGCACCGACGGAAACCGCCGCGTAACCTAGGGTGGGCTCCTGAGCCCACGCGTTCGTGCCCCTGCACGCCGCACACTAAACAAAGGACCACGATGATCACCAAAAATAAAATTGCCGCACTGATCGCCACTGCCACCCTGGCCCTCTCCAGCGCCGCCCACGCCACCGCCCTCGACCAGTTCAAATCCTTCGTCGCCACCACCAAGGCCGCGAAAGGCGAATTCACCCAGCAACAACAGCGCAAATCCCAAACCGGCAAGATCTCGCCGATCTCCAGCGGCAGCTTCGTCTTCGCCCGTCCCGGCAAGTTCATCTGGAACTACCAGAAGCCCTACGACCAGCTGCTGCAGGCCGACGGCGACCAGCTCTACATCTACGACAAGGACCTGAACCAGGTCACCGTCAAGAAGCTCGGCAACGCGCTCGGCTCCTCGCCGGCCGCAATCCTGTTCGGCAGCAACGACCTGGAAAAGAACTTCACCCTGTCCGAAGCGGGCACCCGCGACGGCCTCGAATGGCTGAACGCCGTGCCAAAAGCGAAGGACACCACCTTCGAACAGATCAGCATCGGCCTGCGTAACGGCACGCCCGAAGCGATGGAATTGAAAGATACCTTTGGGCAAACTTCTGTATTAAAATTTACAAGTTTCCAACGTAATCCATCGCTGGGCGCCCAGCAATTCAAGTTCGAGATTCCAAAAGGCGCCGAGGTGAATAAACTCTAAACAAAGGTTGGGCGCGACCAAACAATTGTTGAGAATGACGGCCGCACTGGCCTTGTGCGCACTATCCACGCCTGGCCTGGCGCAGGACGACAGCAGCTTGCGTGATCCGCTGGCACGCGCTTGCGATCCGCAATCCGCGATCGAGATCGAGCAATACGGACTCCAGGGCACGACCTGGCTCGCCGTCGATCTCGGGGACGATGGCCGTCCGGGCCAGGTGCGGCTGCACCGCAGCAGCGGCTGGAAACTGCTCGACGACACGGCGATGCGAACGCTGCGCGGCTGCCGCTTCGATCCTGCGGGTGACCCGATTGTCAGGCGCCGTGACATCAAGATGGCTTACAAGTGGGCAGTCGCGCCGTCGAAGGACCAACCCGGTCCGGCAACCATCGTCGCGGGCAGCTGCGGGGCTTCCGACCGTTTCAGGGCATTCCGGCCGGTCATGGGTGATGTCAGCGCCAGCAAAGGCGTGCTGGTGCGCTTCCTGGTCGACCCGGCGGGCAAGCCGTTCGGCATGAAGTTCGAGGACGACACGCCGCCCGCCACGCAACTGGCCGGTGCCGCCTACCTGCAGTCCTGCCGTTACACGCCTGCCCAGGGCAAGGCCGGTCCCGCGCAAGGCACATTCCACGGTCGGCTGATTCCGACAACGGTGTAGCTCCCGCTAGCGCGTTCGCGGGGCGGGGACGCATCGGCTACACTAGCCGCATGCACAACTTTTCCTTGCTTCTTCCTCGTCCATGCGCCCGCGGAGGCCGCCGTGGATGACCTGTTCAAGAACGAACCGGCCGCGCCGCTGGCCGAATCGCTGCGTCCCCGCACCATCGACGAAGTCATCGGCCAGAGCCACCTGCTAGGCCCCGGCAAGCCATTGAACCTGGTCTTCAAATCCGGCAAGCCGCATTCGATGATCCTGTGGGGCCCGCCCGGCGTGGGCAAGACCACCCTGGCGCGCCTGACGGCCTTCGCCTTCGATTGCGAATTCATTGCGCTGTCGGCCGTGCTCTCTGGCGTAAAAGATATCCGCGCCTCGGTCGAGCAGGCCGAGCAGTACCTGGCACGCGGCAAGCACACGATCCTGTTCATCGACGAGATCCACCGCTTCAACAAGGCGGTTAAAATCATTATAAATCAATATGTTAGCGTGGTCAATTGTGCCTTTTTTGTGCTACACGACCGGCTCCAGCTACTGAGGGGGCCTGCGCATGGGAGAGCACAACATGGCTGACCTGTTCGAACGAGAACCAAACCCACCACTGGCTGAAGCGCTGAGGCCACGGACTTTGGATGAAGTTATCGGGCAGTCCCACCTGCTAGGAGAAGGGAAGCCATTAAGGCTTGCTTTTCAGTCGGGTAAGCCCCACTCCATGATTTTTTGGGGACCGCCTGGTGTCGGCAAAACGACATTGGCAAGGCTTACGGCATCAGCTTTTGACTGTAAATTTATTGCACTCTCCGCTGTGTTCGCAGGCGTGAAGGACATTCGGGCGTCGATGGAGCAAGCACAGCAAAACCTTGCTCAAGGCTCGCACACTATTCTATTTGTGGATGAAATTCACAGATTTAATAAGTCACAACAAGATGCGCTCCTACCCTATGTAGAGAGTGGGCTAGTGACCTTCATCGGCGCGACCACCGAGAACCCTTCCTTTGAAGTGAATTCGGCGTTGCTGTCCCGCGCTCAAGTGTATGTGCTGAAGTCACTTAGCGAAGAAGAATTAAGAAAACTGCTGCAACGGGCTCAAGAGAACGGTCTTGGACACCTGCAGTTTGACGAGCTCGCCGTTGACACCATCGTTGGCTACGCAGATGGAGATGCTAGAAGATTCTTGAACCTACTAGAACAATGCAACACTTCAGCAGGCGCTTCGGGTGTCACGAAGATTGATGCCGACTTCGTACAAAATGCACTGTCCCTGAACAGCAGAAGGTTTGATAAAGGTGGGGACAACTTCTTTGACCAAATCTCTGCATTACACAAATCAGTTCGCGGTTCTCATCCTGACGCTGCCCTCTACTGGCTGACAAGAATGTTGGACGGCGGCGCCGATCCTCGGTATCTTGCACGGCGCATAGTTCGTATGGCTTGGGAGGACATAGGTCTGGCTGATCCAAGAGCCATGCAGATAGCGAACGATGCTGCCTTAACCTATGAGCGACTCGGCAGTCCTGAAGGTGAGTTAGCACTGGGCCAAGCAGTGATCTACTTGGCTGTAGCCGCGAAGAGCAATGCTGGCTACATGGCATACAACCAAGCAAGAGCATTTATAAAAAAAGACAAGAGCCGTGAGGTTCCCGTTCATCTTCGCAACGCACCTACCAAACTGATGAAAGAACTTGGCTATGGGCATGAATACCGATATGCTCATGACGAACCGAATGCGTATGCTGCTGGCGAAACCTACCTTCCCGAAGGCATAGAGGAGCCTCATTGGTATCAGCCAGTGCCAAGAGGACTGGAGATCAAAATAGGTGAGAAGCTGGCTCTGCTTAAGAAGTGGGATGAAGATGCTAAAAACTAAAATAGGGGGCACCAGTAATGGCAAGACCGGAGCATAGCAGAGAAGATTTTCGGAACCAATCTAAGATCGGCGCCGACTTTCGTAAATATAAGCTTTACATGGCAAGGTTTGAATTTAGCACTTTTCCGAACTCAGATTTTTCCGCAGTATCTGCCAAGCAATGTTGTTTCATTAGGGCGAATCTCGCAGGATCAAACTTCACTGGTGCAAACCTCCACGGTGCGAATTTCGGGGGCGCCGATCTCCGTGGCGTCAACTTCAAGTCGGCGATCCTTCACCATGTGAATTTCGAGGGCGCGTTAATAGATGGCGCTAATTTTTTAGGCGCTTCAATAAAAATGTGCAAGAAGCTTAAGCTGTCAACCGAGCAGATGGAACAGCTAGAGCAAGCGAAGAAAGCGACGCGTGAAGCTAGTGCGAAAGACCTCGAAGAACGAAAAAACTCCCCAGAGTATCAAAAGAAAAAGATTGAGCTAGTTAAGAAGAAGCCTTGGGTTGAGAGCATTAATGATGAGCGTGAACAGGGTGGCTCTATTATAGTTACCCTAAGACGCGGATATGAATTTCTAGATATGTCGGGGAATAGCACTCGAAATTTCGATACGGCGGAATCTGCTCAAGCAGGAACAATAAAAAGCGCCGTCATTCTCTCTTCCTGAAGCCTGGACGAACCCATTTGGTACTGGAAAGCATCAAGGCATCTACGGATGAAGCTTGAAGAGGAGTTGTCTTCTCTAAGATGCTCGATGATGAAGCAAAGAAACAATTAAAGACTGAAAAGAAATACTAATGCAAAACTTACTTCAAGAACTAACGGAATTGCTTTCATCGGATGATCGCTTGGTCTCCGAGGGCCGGCTTATGAAGAATAAAGTAGTTGAGCTTGCGCTGAGCCTCGATCCGCTGTTGATTCGCCATCTCATTAAGAGCGAGTCTATGAAAAGTCATTTCTTTTCTGAAGTAGAAAATGTCCTCGTCTTTGACAAAATTAAATTTCAGAGATTTGTCAGCAACAAGAAATTCTTGCCAGACAGCTTCACAGCATACAAAAACAAGATTGGCTTCAGCAACGGGGAAGAATTTATTTCAGACAATAATGAGGTTGTCCTTGCATGGCCGTACAAGGACTGCGTTTTGGAAGGGGGGCAGGATGCCGACGATGCAAGAAGAAATGAAATCTTCTGGAATGAAACTTTAGCTCCAGACCAAATTGACCGGCTGCTCTCGCCTAAAGCGCTAGTTAATTTCAGAAGATTTGAAGGAGAAAAAGAGAGCTTACCAACCGAGATTGCTGAGCAGGATAACCTTCTTATCAAAGGTAACAACCTTCTGGTTCTGCATACGCTTAAGAAGTATCGGGGCGCGGCTAAGTTGATATGCATTGACCCTCCTTACAACACAGGCGGGGATGACTTCAACTACAACGATACCTTCACTCACTCCACTTGGCTAACATTCATGCGAAACAGGCTTGAGGTCGCCAAGACTCTATTGGATCGCAATGGCACTATTTTTGTCTTCTGCGATGACAATGAACAGGCTTACCTGAGGGTTTTATGCGATGAATTGTTTGGGCGCAAAGCGTTCATTGCCAATGTTGTCTGGAAGCATAGTGATAACAGCAACAACGATGCAAAGCAGTTCTCTACTGACCACAATTACATTGTTGTTTATTCCAATAATGAGAATTGGGAAAGCATAAAACTTGAGCGCGGTGATGCAAATGCAAGTCATTTCAAGAACCCTGACAACGATCCACGCGGCCCTTGGTTTGACGGAAATCCTGTCAATTCCCCTAAGCCGCGCAAAAACTTGATGTATGAGATTCCCACGCCGAATGGGAATTTCATCAAACCTCCGCCTAACGGCTGGCGCTGGGACCCAGAGACACTCGCCGAAAAGATGCAAAGTGGTGAAATTTTCTTTAATGAGAAAAAAACAGGGATCAAAAGAATTACCTATCTGTGGGAACAGAAGGCACTGCCACCCTCAACACTTTGGGATCTGCCAGAAGAAAGCTCTTGGTTTGACCTTGATGAAACAGGGCACACTCGACAAGCGAAGAATGAGCAAAAGAAGCTCTTCAAAGGAATGGCTACGAGCGAGCTTTTCAAGACTCCGAAGCCAGAGCGGGTAATTAAGAAAATTCTTGAGATTGCAACCAATGAAGGTGACCTTGTTGTGGACTTCTTCAGTGGAAGCGGAACAACTGCGGCCGTAGCCATGAAGATGAAACGGCAATTCATCGCGGTTGAACAAATGGATTACATTGAAACTTTTACTCTCCCGCGTTTGGTTGAAGTCACTAAAGGGGAGCAAGGTGGAGTGTCCAAAGATGTTGGTTGGA
This sequence comes from Massilia sp., assembly GCA_031398335.1. Lineage (GTDB taxonomy): Bacteria > Pseudomonadota > Gammaproteobacteria > Burkholderiales > Burkholderiaceae_D > Telluria. The sequence goes on along the minus strand of JANNNC010000106.1, from coordinate 44,440 downwards.
AGGGTGGCAGCGGATTCATCTATTGTGAGTTGGCACGAGCAAACCAAGCATTCATCGACGCTATTGCAGCGACCGACACAACTGACGAGCTCGCAAGAATTTGGGCAGATATGCAGGAAAAGGCTTTCTTGTCTTATCGTGTCAACCCTAAGGTGATTGACGAAACCAAAGATGAGTTTGTGAAGCTGAGCCTGGTCGATCAGAAGCGATTTCTTGTGGAGGTCCTGGACAAGAACATGCTCTATGTTCCTCAGTCCGAGATCGATGACCAATCGTATGCCGTCCCTGAAGCGGATAAGGCAGTGAACAAGAAATTCTTCGGCTGAGGACGATATGGCAGAGACAAAAACTCTCTTCCAAGTTCTTATAGAAGAGCTTGGGAAAAGAACAATTGATGGAACAAAGTTGCCAGAGTCAATCACCGGCAACCTAAATCCTCAGTTCCCTATGCGTCCTTATCAAGAGCGGGCGTTTAAGTTCTTTATGAACTACTGGCAAGAAGCTTTTGACGGGAAGCCGCGTCAAAATCACCAGTTACTGTTCCATATGGCGACAGGTAGTGGTAAAACTTTGATGATGGCCGGGCTCATTTCGTATCTGTATGAAAAAGGCTACCGCAACTTCCTTTTCTTCGTCAATAGCAGCAATATCATTGATAAGACTAGGGACAACTTCCTCAATGCCACTTCAACGAAATATTTATTTTCCGACACGCTCAGTTTCGGAGACAAGAGAGTGGCGATCAAGGAGGTCGAAAATTTCCAAGGTGTAAATGCAGATGATGTGAATATCGTTTTCTCAACCATTCAAGGCTTGCACATGGCCTTGAATGTGCCGCGAGAAAATAGCCTAACCTATGACGATTTTGAAGATCAGAAGATTGTTTTGATATCAGATGAGGCTCACCATATCAATGCAGATACAAAAAAGGGCAAGGAAGTAGATCAGGAAGAGCTATTTGAGATTGTCTCGTGGGAAGGGACGGTCGAACGGATCTTCAAGGCCAACCCGTCAAATGTGCTGCTTGAATTTACTGCTACAGTGGATTTTAGCGACGAAAATTTGAATGCTAAGTATCGGCCAAAGCTAATCTTTGACTACCCATTGAAGGAATTCCGAAAGGATGGCTATTCGAAAGAGGTAAAGGTATTGCAAGCGGACTTATCGCCGATTGATCGAGCGCTTCAAGCAATTTTGTTGAGCCAATACCGGCGAAAGATTTTTGAGAAAAACAGACAGCACATTAAACCTGTAATCCTGTTTAAGTCAAAGACTATCAAAGATAGTCAATCCTTCCTGGCAGCATTCAAGGACAGCGTGAAGCGACTGAGGCCGGAGTCCTTTGAGGCAATCAAGAACCGTACTAGCGAGCCGGTGGTTCTCAAGATATTTGAGTACCTAGATGCCAACCAGATCAGCCTTGAGAATTTAATAGCAGAACTGAAAGAAGACTTTTCAGAGGAAAAACTGATCTCGGTTAATAGCAAAGAAGAAAGCGAGATCAAGCAAATGGCGGTCAACTCGTTGGAAACGAACGAGTATAGGGCTGTCTTTGCGGTGGATAAGCTGAATGAAGGTTGGGATGTTCTCAACCTCTTTGATATTGTTCGTCTGTATGACACGCGGGATAGCAAAGGCGGGAAGATCGGTAAGACCACGATGAGCGAGGCCCAGTTGATTGGGCGTGGCGCCCGTTACTGCCCTTTCCAGCTGACCGACGATCAGCCGTTGTTCGGTCGCAAGTACGATTCAGACTTGGAAAATGAGCTTCGGGTCTGCGAAGAATTGTTCTATCACAGTGCATACAACCCAAAGTACATTCAGGAGCTAAATACAGCCCTGCAAGAAATTGGTCTGAAGCCGAAGGAGACGAGAGAACGGAAGGTCCTTGTTAAGAAGTCGTTCAAGAGCACCGCTTTATACAAGGCAGGGCACATCTTTTTGAATGAACGAGACAAATACAGTCGAGAAGACATTGAGGGGCTAGACAGCAGTATTATCAATCAGACACACAGGGTTTCTCTTCGCACCGGCTACACTAAGAGTATTGTTGCCTTTGACGCTCCTGATCGGGACAAAGGGGCTGACAAGTCCAGTATGGACTATGCCTTGAAGGATTTTGGTGTTGCTATCATTCGGAAGGCGATTCAACGGATAGAGTTCTACGAGTTCTCTAACCTAAAAGGTTATCTGCCTAAGCTGAATTCCATTCTAGAGTTCATTACTTCTGAAAAGTATCTTGGCCGGGTTAAGGTAGAAGTCTCTGGCTTGCCTGAACAGATTAAGACTCTCAGCCCTGATGAAAAGTTGGATGCGACAATTCAAGTTTTGACATCGATTTCCGAAGTGATCGCGTCGGATAAGATTGAATACAAGGGTAGCAAGAACTTTTATCCTCGTATGATCCGAGATGTGTTCAGCGATAAGACTTTGAATTTCATGGCCGATGACGGCGGGGACAAGGAGTTCGGTCGGTCAATGAACGACCCAACAGAGACTGCTTATCACTTAGATCTCAGCGCTAGGGCCTGGTATGCCTTTGACGACTGCTTTGGGACTTCTGAAGAAAAGCTACTGATTCAGTACATTGATAAAAGGTATAGCGAACTTGCGAAACTTTATTCAGAAGCCTATCTAATTCGGAATGAAAAACACTTCAAGCTCTACGCGTTTCAAGACGGAAGACCCTTTGAGCCAGACTTTGTTCTTTATCTCATTGGCAAAGAGAAGACAAATACGATGCATTACCAAGTCTTCATTGAGCCTAAAGGTGGCCATCTATTGAAAGCGGACGAATGGAAAGAGAATTTCCTCCTTAGCGTGAAGGAAAATTTCCAAGTTGAGCAGCTTTTTTCAAATAAGAAGCATGTGGTATGGGGTATGCCGTTCTACAACAGCACGGAGAGAATCCCTGAATTTGAGACTGCATTTGAGGAACTTGTAAGTTGAGTAAATAAAGAAACCAGCTGGTACCTACCAGCTGGCACCTACGAATTCGCACTGTTCTAAACAGAAAAACTGGCGATAAAATGGACTTCCGTCGCTAGCCAAATGAACAAGGTGAAAGAAGTAATTAAGAAATCCCCATCCTTGGGGATTTTTTTTCGGCATGTGGTTGAAAAAGAAATCGACGCAAAAGCCCTGAGTTTCGAGCACATGCGTTTTCTTCTATTTAACCGGTAAATGCATGTCAGATTTATGAGCTTTTCAAACGAATCATTAAGATATTTTGCGTTGCCTTTATCTGTTCAACTGTCTTGGTGAGATTAAGTACCACTTGGCTTAAATTCTCCGGCTCGCGGTGTTGTTGACTATCTTTCATAAGTTTCTTTAGCACCTCGCGCATGTCTATCTGTCCCTGTGCCATCTGGGTATTAAACGCCTCTACTAGCGCAAGCCTCGTGTTCGCAGCCATCAGGGAAATTTCCAAGTTATGCACATTGGTGGTTAGATCGGCCATTAGATTTTTGTCGTCCATAATTTTCCTTTCTTATTATTCTTATCTCTATCTGTCCTTCAGTAATTCATTCAATGCTATCCTCAGGCTGATATACTTTGAATACGGTGTTCAGTTCGGGAGCGCGCAGATTCTTCAACTTACGGGACTCCCTTTCTCTGCGAGATAGCTTGAGTAAATTGCGCACTAACGCCGGTGGAATATTTTCACCGTTTCTCCAGGCTAGCTTATGTCTTTTTGCTATGTACAAAGATAGCCTTTCATATTTTTCCATTCCGTTGCCGAGCGAAAAGTTTTCTCTGCTTTCAATAACCTTCTCAAATTCGTCGTAATTTTCGATAAAGAAGTTAAGATAGATTTTCACCTCATCAACCATCAGTACTTGCTTTTCTTCCATATACCTTGCTATCTTTTTGTTTTTAATCATGCTGTGTCCTTACTCATAAAAATAACTATAAGAAAATAAAAATACAAATCAAGATGCGTAGACCTTCAAAGAACTCTTTGAGCTTAATCTTTAGAATATATTTTATATAGTTCTTTATCTCTAGAATACCTGTTCGACCATCCTTGACGAAGTAATAAAAAAGCCCCGAAAGGGGCTTTTTGATTGGAACTCTATAACGGGTCTACCTCACCTAGAATTATCCCAATTTGACTTTAGCTTAAAGTTCCATTAAATAATTGTGAATGAAAAGAAAAAAGCTGAGTTTTGCAGACTCAGCTTTTAGAAGGAACTTTAATCTCGGCAGATTATTTTTGGTTCGTGTGATATGTAAACATTTCAGATTGAAAATGTCAAGTATCTGACCAGTCTCAATTGGTAAAGAGTTAAACAATCCCTTCTTAGCTTTTCTGTTAATAATTTTAAGGGATTTTTTTATGTTTGATACTTTTATAGATTCACTACCTGCAAAGTGCATGAGCACAGATGATTTCGAATTTGGAACGAAATTTAGAAAGAGGGAGTCATCACTTGAATATAAGTATATTCAGTTGAACCAGCTTTACAAAAAATATCTTGTCGTTGATATTGATGAGGACAGAAGAGAGTCTGTGTTTTGCTTTGAAGAACTGGGCTTGCCTGTTCCTACTATAATTACAATTAATTCGAATCCAAAAAACGGTAGGTTTAACACTCCCCACTTTCTTCGGGAGCTAAAGACTCCTGTAATTTACACAGAAGCCGGACGGTCGGCACCACAACGGTTGTATGAGCGAGTCGATAACGCACTGACTAAGGCTTTCAGACCTTTCAAAAGCGACTTGAATTATGTTGGACTGTTTACAAAGAACCCACTACACCCAAATTGGAAGACAATTAAAAACGATATAGCATATGATTTAGAGGATTTTGGCGAGTATCTAGATATAGGGGCATCAAAGCGAAATGTAGGTCTAGAACTAGATGCTCAAGGCAGGAACTGCACGATATTTCATAACTTGAGATTTTGGGCTTATCGAGAGGTGCGAGGGCATAAGTTTTACGAAGATTTTTTGGAATCTGTAAGAGAACGAGGTTATGTAATGAACACAGAGCTTGGCGCTCTGCCATGTGGCAATCTGCCGTTCAAGGAGGTTCTAGCCATTTCTAATTCGATTGGTCGCTGGACCTGGCGCCACAGATTTGGGTTAGATGGGATTAAGAATCGTGGGATTATGCAGTTAGACGCCTCAAATCTAGCTTTAGAAGAGAAGCAGAGGCTATCAGCGACAAGAACCAACACAGTGCAAAAAAACACCACTAGAACCGCATTGCTTACCTCTATTACACTTATGAAGGCTCAAGGAACTCCGATTACTCAAAGGAGTTTGGAACTTCACAGCAAAATATCGTTACGCACGATTAAAAACTATTGGGGTGAACTGGAGAGCACGATCTATAAAGCGATCGCATAATGGACTTAGCTGGGAAAAGCTACTATGGTGCAAAATGGTGTTGTCAGATAATTACCCCCATTAGGCGGGTTTATGAATTTAGAGGATTGCCTTGGCAACACCGCAAAAATATAAAAATCGAACTGCTTTGCAGCCTAGCTAAAGAATAGTGAATAGCTTTAGCTAAGTTTCAAGAATTGAAACAAAAAATGGCGGCAACTACTTTAGGCAACTGCCTTAGCTTGCGGTATCGCCGAATCAGGGACAATAATTTTCCTGCTGAAGAACATCACTTCATTTCCTACATATCGTCGCTGCGCAGTGTAATTTAAACCATAGCTGAGTGATTTACTCAGTTCATACATCGCGCAGATCTCTTCAGCATTGTCATACGACACAACCCACGGGAACTTAAAGTTCTTCTTTTGAATTGTTTTCGCAATTGCCTCATGATCATCATGTTTGTAGAAGTTGCGATACAAACCTTTACCTTTAACATAATACGGCGGATCAAGATAAATCAAAGAATTGCGCGGGAGAAGCTCATCAGAGCGGTTCAACAGATGAAGTGAGTCTTCGCAATAAACCGAAATATTTTTAGCTCTTATGGCAATCGCACGAATACGAGCGGAAACTATGTCTTTCTTGAACCGAGCGTCTAGCTTGTATGCGCCATCTTGGTTTTTTCCGCCGATCACTCCAGCCTTAAGAATTCCAGAGCGATTTGTTCGATTCATGAACAATGTTGCAAAGCCCTTCTCCACGAGAGAAGCGTCCGATTCCCCACGGAGCACAGACCGCCATTTAAACCACTCTTCGATATTGATAGGGGTGGTTTCCAGGAGAGCCAGCAGCTCATCCGAATGCTGAGTTACCGAAATCCAGAATGCTGCTACCGCAGGATCAGCATCGTTAATGTGGATATGGCTCGCATGTCCGTGAAAAAGCAAATGCAACGCTACACCAGCGCCGCCCGCGTACGGTTCTAGATAATGTCCGCCAGCGATGCCGTTGTTAGCCATAATTTCAGCTATGAAGGGAGCGAATGGAGCCTTCCCACCTGGATAACGCAACGGGCTATATAAATTATTCGAAAACATGACTATATCTTTTTGGGCTTCACTTCAAGTATGGCTAGCTTCGCGGTGTCAACGACAAAGCCCTTTTTCATCACTTGATACATCGTATTTTTAAATTTTTCAAGGAAGTCGTTAGCCGCAGCCGGGTTTCCCTCAATCCAGTGCTTCCACGGGTTGTAGGCTTTAGACCGTGCTGTAACGATCTTCTGGAATGCTTCGCGCTTATAAAAGCGCTTAAAGACTTCTCTAGGCACCTTGTTTCCTTTGTATGCTGCAACGCAACTTTCGATATCTACAGCCGGCCCAGCAATGTTAAATTCATTGATGACCTCGCGCGCCTCGTTCGTGAAAACATCGCGTGTGAATTGTAGCGTATTGTTCCAGAAGGGGTCATCTGCTTTCAAATTGTACAAATGTTCGAAGATCATCTGATCAGGTGGCAGACTTCCGGGAAGTAGAACTATCGTGCCGTAGTTCTTCCCTTTGACATATTTGTCAGCGTCTGAGTCTAAACAAATGATGCTTTTCTCAGTGAATTCTGGAATGCCCTTCTGTATCAAATGAATGAAGTTGGTGCACCCAAGAGTGATGCCTGACATCGCATTGGTAAATTTTTTAATCGGTTGCCTTAGCAGGAGCGCTGCAAAGAAATCCTCCGCTTCGCCATCTTCAAAATATATATTCACGCTAGGGAGCGACGCGTCTAAGGTGGCATTTATTGTTCTGGTATTTATATCCGCACTGATCTGTGCCCAAGACCAATCTTCCATTATCTGGACATTGCCGAATGTATTGCTTAGGTAAATTGTCTTATATCTTTTTCTAAACTGCTGACTCTGTTCAAACGCGTATTCAATCAAAACCGGCGAATGTGAGGTCATCATTACCTGCAAGTTTAAATTCTTGCATTCACGGTCTAGAACTTTTAAGAGATTGATTTGCGCGGTTGGAAAAAGGCCTGCATCTGCTTCGTCAATGAGCAACAGGCCCCCTTTGTAGTCGTTATATTCTTCCTTTAGCTTTCTGAACGACATAATCGCTAAGGCTATTTGACCAACATTATCCTCGCCAGCGGAAACGGATTCTTGATCGTAATTGTCACCGTGCGCGACAGCGGAACTAATTGTCCCATCAGTCGCCGTGACATTAGATGAGTTACGATTGAGAAGCTCGTTTGTCAGGTTTATAAAGTCCTGTTTATGCTCCGTTAGGTACGCATAGTCGTTTACTTCGTATGTTCTAGCGGTAATTGGGAAAAGTCGTTTCAAGCTCAGAAAAATCACTGGATGCGTGAAATTCCTACTAGTATTGCTCTGCAGGTGAGCCGTGCTGTTGTTTCGGACAACAGGGCGAGGGCCTTTTCCCCTCTTCATCAACTCCAGTCTTGCAGTTGCCGGTTTGTTCGTATACCCGTCGTTGAGTTCAATTCCGACCTTCATGGACCCAGGCAAATCGAAATTAGCGGACATCCGAAAGTGTTCGCTGTATTGAGATTTGAACGAGTCGCCTGTAATTTGATGGAACGATATTTCGTTACCAGTCGAATAATCTTTCTCAAAACTAAAAATCTGAGCAGCGATACCAAGGATAGAAGACTTTGATGTGCCGTTCTTTCCGCAGACTACGGTTATATAGTCACCTAGCTCACACTCGACATTATTAAGTGCACGAAACTTCTCAATGACTAATTTTTTTAACTGAGTCTTGGGCATATTTTAGTTATGTTCAAAAATGGGGCGTCTACGCAGGTCATGGTGACACGGACAGGATGACGCGTTGCGTGTTGGAAGCATTTGTTTGGCGCAACACACTTTACATGAGCTTGCTTCACTCCACCAGCAGGACTTTGTCATCGGAGCATAGACTCCAGCTCCATGCTTTCCGAAAGCGACAATATGTTGCAAAAAGTTCATTATTTCGTCCTTAAAGTTCACTGGTGATCCGACTGTCATCGACAAGTGATCAAAGACTAATGTTGCTTTTTATTAAAAAACTGCTTTAATAAAAATGGAAGAACAAAATCTTAAGCAAGGGTAATTATTCCCTAATGGGAATAAGAATAATATGGGGTTCCCCCATGCCCCTTAGCCTCACAAACAACAACAATAAGAAAGGCGTAAAAATGACTCAATATAGAAAATTTATCAATCTGAAAAATCTGGCTGACGGGGCAAAGAAACGACCTGGGCAGGCTGGGTATGATGGAAATACCGAACTGAGAACAAAGGTTGTTCAGTTCACTCTTTCAGCATCTGAATATGACAATTTATTCGAGCAGTATATGAAATCATCTTGCTCAACCATGGCGGTTTACTGTCGTGATAAATCACTCTCAAAGACAATAAAGGTCGCTAGTAAGAGTCAGCGTAAAATCGAAAAAGTGGCTGAGCTCTATCACCTTTCAAAGGTGACAGATATAGGCCAAACAGGTCGAATGGGAAGCAATCTGAATCAGATTGCTAGGAAGTTGAATAGCAATGAAGGATTCGCCAATTTTAAAGAGAAAATGCTGGATGAGCTTAAATTGATGAGGGAGATGAACAAGAAGCTAGAAGCTGCATTGTTGGAAATCGTAGGGGGGAATTTATGATATTAACTTTTGTGAATGGAGGCACATCAGGTCCTGAGGGCATAAATTACCTATTTAGTGAAAAAGACGCAAATGGAAAATTGCGCTATCCTCCGGCCGAGTTGCTTTCTGGCGATGTGTTATTGACGAAATATCTTATCCAGCATAATAAGAGGGAAAAAAAGTACAGTAGTTACGCCCTTTCTTTTCGCGATAATGAAAAAGTTACGGATGACCAATTAAAAGAAATATTGCAGTCGTTACGAGATACCTTCTGCACGGGTTTGGGTCCTGATAGAGTGAATATGCTTGCAGTCAAACACACCGACAAAAATAATATCGAGGTGCATGTAGTTATAAATGATGAAGAATTAACCACAGGCCGCCAGTTTAATCCTTGGCCCCCAGGTGCGAGGTCTAAACAACTACAACAGGACTTTTGCGCGTATTGGAATCATAAATTAGGATTTGAGCAAGTCGTTGGCAATCCTTTTAAAGCGTCGTTTAGCAGGTTTGATGCAAAAGCTCCCGCGCAGAGGAAACAACAATATTTGGCTTCAATTGGAAATGCAGAAGGCTCTGCTACCAAAGAGAGAAAGGAAAAGCTAAGCACTATTGTGACAAAAGCTGTAATGTCGGGAAAAATAAATGATAGAAACGACTTAATTTCTTTCTTGGAAAATAATGAGTGCAGAATCACTAGGAAAGGAACAGATTATTTATCTGTCAGGCTCCCTGGAAAAGAAAATTCTATTAGATTTAAAGGAGGATGTTTTGTAGAACATGCGGACTACAGAGTTTTGATTGCTGAGCATAACACCGTGTCGAAACTGCTATCGCCGTATCAATTCAAGAAGATTAAGGATAATCTCAATAATGCTATGGATTACAAGAGGACGCTACATTCAAGAATCTATATGCCTAGGAAAAAGCGTATCGCGAAGCTAAAGTCTGAAAAGATATGTGGCCTCCCGAAGGTCAAGATGAGTAGCAATCCTATTAGCGAAGTCAAGGCAAAACTTAACACGCAGCCTACTGCGGATCATTCCCATAAATCGCAAAGTCCGAAAAAGTCGAAACCAGCAGAAGGCCCGTCAGCTACTGTGTCAAGAGGAAGTTCAAATGAAAATCTTTTGATAAGTATTGGTTCCATGGAAAACAGGATATTTGCTCTAGGAATAAAGTTATCTCAGGTTTCAAGTGAACAAAGGATACAGATACAAATCCAAATTGAAGCATTGAAGATTCAACTTATGCGGATGCACCAGCAATTGGCGGAAGCGAAAAAAATTGAGCTCAATAAGGTTCGTCCGAATTTTGCTAAGTTCCGATAAGCGTATTAACCCGACTAAACACAAGAAATGCCTTTGTTGTTATTTGGATACACTTTTTTAGCGCAAAAGGTTCAAAGAGTTCTTTGAACCTTTTGTTTATAAAATGTTAATTTAATTGTGGACCTTGTCAATAAATCTTCGTACAATTAAATCCTTAACACAAAAAGGAGGAAATATGCAAGTTGAACAATTGAAGAGTATTAGCTATTACAAGGATAATCCAGTAGAAAGCTATAGCACGGTGGAACGCGCGAATATTTATGCTGGTTTTATTTTGGAAGTCGGTCGTAATGATAGGTGGTTTTTAACTAATTGCTTTGGCATTGAGTTTTGCAAGATGGTTGATTCCTTAATTGAATTTATCCTCTTGGAGAATGATAAACGGATGCAAGATGTCAAGAGCATTAAATTCTATGGATGCCGAGGCGGGAAGAAGTCAAAGACAATGATTTCGCGAATTAAATTTAAATGATAACGAAAGGGGAATTGTGAAAAATAACGGATCAGAGAATGGAGGGAGAAAATGATTAGATTTGAAAAAGACGATCGATACTCAGAGCTATTTAAGGATGTGCTGAAGAGTGGTAAGGGACTTAATCTATCGATGAATAAATGCTATGTGCTGCGAAAGCTACTTGATGTTGAGACACTCGGCAAATGGGATAAATTTGAGGCTGACTTGAAGCAGTTGAAACTGAAGTTGAATTATTTCGTTATCGGGTTCAACGAAGCGGCCAACCACTACCATATTACTTATGAGGTTGAGCACAAAACGCTGAGCAATGCGCCATTAAAGATTGATAGAGGGATTGATTTGAATATTCCTTTTGCATTCGTGCCTGGTGCAATGTCCGTGATCGTTAGTAACTGCTTAGACGATTTGCCAATTGAACAACTGCACTTGGTTTCGAAAGGTCACTGAGGAAATCTCATGAAATCAAAAAAGAGAAGCCAGCATAAGCTGGCTTTTTTCCGTTCCGACCGTTCCTGACCAATAGAGAAGATACTTCGTCAAAAATGTGGTCCTGATTGCTCAGAGCTCCGGCGGACCTTGGAAACCTGCTGTTTCCAAACCTTTTGCGAATTTTGTTTTTAAAAACAAAATTTCGATTATTTTTTACCTGTCAGCATTATAAATTTGGTGAGTGATGTCGGTACTCTGGTGCCCACTTAGCAAAGAAATTTCTTTTGGCGTCAGTGGCTCGCCTTTCTGAAGCTTTTTAATGATATCTTGAATGTCATTGCCGATCTTATTCTTTTCCTTTTCGATCTCGCTTGGCTTAACACCAAATACTTTCGCTAATTGAAAAGTATTGCCTTCACTTCTCCGAAGATTTGTTGTAATAGCGGTTCGTCTTGTGTCATTCCAAATGGGGCGAGTTCTCGGATTGTCATAAAGGTCGTTCTGCTTTAGAGCATCAACCCAATACGCTCTCATATTATAGTAAGTAAGTCTAAAAACCGTGCCTGAAGCTTTTCTGTGTTCTTTTAAATAGTCGAAAAAATCATCCTGGAGTGGCACCTCTCTTGCCCTGCCGTTTTTCGTCTGTGCTTTAGTAAGATGAACAAGTTGCTTCTTCCAATCAATGTTCTCCCATTCCATTCTTAAACATTCGGCGCGACGAACACCTGAATAAATGCATTGGATAAAACACCAATAGGGTTCGAGGTTGGCCTTTAGTGAAAGAAATTGGGCAATTTTTCCAATGTCCTCATCTGAAAGGATAATTTTCCTGTCGTTTTGTGGTTTCGGCTTGATACCTTTTGGAAGTTGCTTGACCGGGTTTAAAATTCCGTTTTCAAACTGCTTAAAGTAATCGTAGGCATTGGTAAAGGCTCCAGAAATCGTAGTCAGTTCTCGAAGCAGTGTATTATTTGCTATACCTTGTTCTTTTCGCGCTTCTATGTATGCCTTGATAATGTAGAAGTCTACGGTGCTAACAAAGAAATCGCCAAAGCTAATCCCATCGTTGACATAATCAAATTCACAGTTAAGCATCGCTTTAACTATGGATTTTGAGTATTTGTAGTTATTGATTCGGTGTTGGATCGCTTTGTATGGAATTTTTACACTCGGAATTTGTTTGAGGCACCTGTTCTCGTTCGATTTTTTTGAAGTCTCAGACTGCTTAGAAAGCGTTTTGCTATAGTGTGTTCGAAGTAATTGCCGCATATCTACTTCGTTCGTTTCCGCAATGAGTGCTTCAATGGCACCTACACCGCTGAGTTCTTTTGCTTTTTGTTCTTCCCAATCAAGTGCCAAGCTTTCAGTGTCGAACAGTTTGCTGTATGTCTTTCCGTCGACGCGAAGCTGTCCTCTATACTTAACAACGGTTTGCTCGCGTTTGGTTTTTGGGTTCGTTCGTGTGTACTCAATGCGATAGGGCATTGCATGGCTCCATTTGACTATGACACTTCGACAAAAGCACAACGGCTGAAACTTGTGCTTTCCTTGTGCTTCAGGTGCCTTGTTTTGTGCTGTTTTGCAATGATAGCATTCGGTAAGTGCTTAATCTATAAGGACTTACATCGCTTTTTCGGTAGCTTCAACAAGTCGCAGCAGGATGCGTTATTGCCCTTCGTCGAATCCGGCCTGGTGACATTGATCGGCGCGACCACCGAGAACCCCTCGTTCGAGGTGAACTCGGCGCTGCTGTCGCGCTCGCAGGTATATGTGCTCAAGGCGCTCGACGACGACGAGATGCGCCTGCTCCTGAAGCGCGCCCGGGAGCGCGTGCTGGCGCACCTGAAATTCGACGAGATCGCGGTCAGCACCCTGATCGGCTACGCCGACGGCGACGCCCGCCGTTTCCTGAACCTGCTGGAACAGACCAAGACCTCGGCCGAAACGAGCGGCATGACGACCATCACCGGCGAATTCGTCGACAACGCGCTCACGCTCAATTCGCGCCGCTTCGACAAGGGCGGCGACAATTTCTACGACCAGATCTCGGCCCTGCACAAATCGGTGCGCGGCTCGCATCCGGACGCGGCCCTGTACTGGCTGTGCCGTATGCTCGATGGCGGCGCCGACGCCAAATACCTGTCGCGCCGCATCGTGCGTATGGCCTGGGAAGACATTGGCCTGGCCGACCCGCGCGCACTGCAGATCGCCAACGACGCCGCCACCACCTACGAGCGCCTCGGTTCTCCCGAGGGCGAGCTGGCGCTGGGGCAGGCCGTCGTCTACCTGGCGATCGCGGCGAAAAGCAATGCCGGCTACAACGCCTTCAACGCCGCCATGGCCTTTATCAGCAAGGACAAGTCGCGCGAGGTGCCGGTGCACCTGCGCAACGCCCCGACCAAGCTCATGAAAGAGCTCGGCTACGGCCACGAATACCGCTACGCCCACGACGAGCCGCATGCGTATGCGGCCGGCGAAACCTACCTGCCCGAGGGCATGCCTGAGCCCGGCTGGTACCAGCCGGTGCCGCGCGGGGTGGAAGCGAAGATTGCGGAAAAGCTGGCTTTCCTGCGCCAGTTGGATGAGGACGCTGGCGGAACCTGAATCTCGGCCTCAAGAACCGCCCCCCACTTGGTACAATTGCGTTTTCGACATACTGCTGCCTGACCCCGACAATGATAGACATCCAACTTCTCCGCAAAGACATCGACACTGTGTGCGCCCGCCTGGCCGCGCGCAAGTTCCAGCTCGACGTGGCTGGCTTCAACGCGATCGAAGCCGAGCGCAAGGCGATCCAGACCCGTACCGAAGAACTGCAAGGCAAGCGCAACAGTTTGTCGAAGCAGATCGGCATGCTCAAGGGCAAGGGCGAAGATACGGCGGGCGTGATGGCGGAAGTGGCGGGCCTGGGCGACGAACTGAAGGCCAACGAAGCGGCGCTCGGCGCAGTCCAGGCGAAGATGGCCGAGTTCATGGAATCGATCCCGAACCTGCCGCACGAATCGGTGCCGCGCGGCCTCGATGAAACGGGGAACGTCGAAGTGCGCAAGATCGGCGTGCCGCCGTCCTTCGATTTCGAGGTGAAAGACCATGTCGACATCGGCGAACAGCTGGGCCTGGATTTCGAGACCGCCACCAAGATCACCGGTTCGCGCTTCTCGGTGATGAAGGGCGGCATCGCCCGCCTGCACCGCGCGCTGGCCCAGTACATGCTCGACATCCATACCGAAAAGCACGGCTATACCGAGTGCTACACGCCCTACATGGTGAACGCCGACTCGCTGCGCGCTACCGGCCACCTGCCGAAATTCGAAGCCGATTTGTTCTCGGTGAAAAAGGGCGGCGTGGAAGGCGAGGGCGAGAGCTTCTACCTGATCCCGACCTCGGAAGTGTCGCTGACGAACATCGTGCGCGACGAAATCGTGGCGCTGGACGCGTTGCCGATCAAGATGACGGCCCACACCCCATGCTTCCGTTCGGAAGCCGGCAGCTACGGCCGCGACACGCGCGGCATGATCCGCCAGCACCAGTTCGACAAGGTCGAGATGGTGCAGATCGTCCATCCCGAGCGGTCGTATGCGGTCCTGGAAGAGATGGTCGGCCACGCCGAGACCATCCTGCAAACCCTGGGCCTGCCGTACCGCGTCATGCTGCTGTGCACCGGCGACATGGGCTTCGGTTCGTCCAAGACCTACGACCTCGAAGTCTGGCTGCCGGCGCAGAACACCTACCGCGAGATCTCCTCGCTGTCGAACTGCGAAGCCTTCCAGGCGCGCGGCATGGCCGCGCGTTTCCGCAACGCCCAGAACAAGCCGGAGCTGCTGCATACGCTGAACGGCTCGGGCCTGGCCGTCGGCCGCACGCTGGTGGCGGTGCTGGAGAATTACCAGCAGGCGGACGGCAGTGTCGTGATTCCGGAAGTGCTGCGTGGGTACATGGGGGGCCTGGAGCGTTTGGTTCCGGCAGCCTGAGCAAAATTTAGCTCTTCCGTTTTTTGCAGAGGCTGGCTATAATGTTGGTCTCTTGCAGCGACCGTGACACCGATTTAGGAGAGGTGGCAGAGTGGTCGAATGTACCTGACTCGAAATCAGGCGTACGTTAAATCGTACCGTGGGTTCGAATCCCACCCTCTCCGCCAGAAGTAACAAAAAGGGCTCCCACACGGGAGCCCTTTTTGTTTCGCCGATCGCGCTCGGCGTTTGCACCCCGACGGTACTCATCGGCAAGGTTTGTGCGTCTGACATCATGTCCTTGCACAACCAAAGACCGGTCGCTATAATGCCAGCCTTGCAGCGACCGCAACACCGATTCGGGAGAGGTGGCAGAGTGGTCGAATGTACCTGACTCGAAATCAGGCGTACGTTAAATCGTACCGTGGGTTCGAATCCCACCCTCTCCGCCAGTAAATAAAAAAAGCTCCCACCGGGAGCTTTTTTTATTTCACGCTCCCGCGCGCACAGCACGCCGCTCCGGAAGAATGCGTTTCGCATCCACGTCGCCCCAGCGGGCGAACAGCGTTTTCGTATAAATGACCCCTTCTCCTCGACGGTGTCGATCAAGCCTCGCTCACCTCCGCCTGTCGCGCCGATGCCGTCCGCTTCACCGGTTGTCCCTTCGGCCGCCGGAACTTCAACCACATCACCAGCCCGGTCACGGAGAACACCAGCGGAGCGATCCCGATGACACTGATGAAAACGCGCCCGGCGGTGCCGAAGGCTTCGCCTGTGTGCAGCGGGAACATCCACGACAGGAAGCGGTCGCCAGAGCGCATGGTGAGCGGATCGACCACGCGCAGTACGACGCCGTCGCCGGAATCGATCGTGATCCGGGTGGCGCCGTCGCCATGGCGCATTTCGCCCGGCTGGCGCACGCGCACCTCGTACGGCTGGCCCGGTTTGGCGGGGAAGATCAGGCGCGATACGCGGCCTTGCGGGAACAGGGCCTGCGCCGCCGCCACGTGCAGCTGGAAGCTGAACTTCGGCCACGAGCTGCCGAGGCGGAAAGTGATCGCATGCCAGAGCGCGAGCGCGTCCGCTTCGGCCACCACGCGATGATGCCGGTGATCGACAGCAGCAATAGCGCCAGGCCCTCGACCGCGACCACGACCTTGCCGCCGTCGCCCGTCAACAGGTAGTGATGCAGGTGGAACAGGGTAGGCAGCAGCAGTCGGCTCAGGCCAACATCGGCCGCCGCGTCGGCACCAGCAACCTCGAGGAACACTTCGTCGGCCATACCCTGGCGGACGCCGCCCTGAGCTGGGATGGCGCCCATGGCCGCTTCGGCGTGAGCATGGAAAACCTGTTCGACAAGCAGTACGTCGGCTATTACGCGCAGTCGGCGGCAGCGCTGGATGCGGCGGCTACTTATGCCGGGCATGGACGCACGCTGGCGGTCAACTGGAGCCGCAGCTTTTAAAAAGCCACAAACCCGCGATTCCCGCAGGGGTGGTCAAGGCCAATGGCCTCGACGACGGGTACACCGGGCACGGAGTGACACACGTTACGGTACTGTTTGCGTGACCGCGTGCAGCCAGACGGCGGCAATCCGCTCGACTTCCTCGTAGCCCTCTGAATCGAGCTGGCCGCCGAAGATATCGGGATCGAGCTCTTCATACGACCACATACCGCAGGCGGCCTCGAGCTGCGGCCGGATGGCCTCAAAGAATTCGTCGCGCCCGTCGACGATGGCGATGCCGGTGTAGAGCAGCAGGCTGCCGCCCGGGCGCAGGCGGGCCAAAGCGGCCTGCACGATCTGCAGCGACAGGCCTGCCCCGCGCATGTCGCCGCCGTGGCGGTAGCGCAGTTTGTCCGGATCGAGGATGAACGGCGGGTTCGACAGCACCAGGTCGAATTCGCCGTCGATATCCTTCAACAGGTCGCTGTGGCGCGCCTGCACATTGCGGGTGCCCGCCAGGTGCGCATTCACGCCCGCCAGCGCCAGGGCGCGGTCGTTGATGTCGGCCGCGATCGTTTCGCATCGGGTAAAACGCGCCGCCACCTCGATCGCGCCGGGCCCGCCGCCGGCGCCGATGTCGACCGCGCGTAGTGGCGGCGCGATGGTTTCCATCGCCCGTTTCAGGGCCGCGACGTAGCGGTAGGTATCCGGCCCGAAGAAGACAGAATCTTCTTCATGGGTCGGGAAGCTTGAATGGAAATACAGGCGCGTGCCGATGCTGGACGCGCGTACGGTGGCGCGCAACTGTCCGTCTTTCTCGGCCAGCACCCCGGCGCGCCGCATCAGCGCGACCATCTCCGCGGGAAGCAGGCTTTCCTCGAAGGGCCGGCTCCATCCGAACACGCCACGCAGGTCGCGCGCCTGAGCATTTTCCAGCCTGCCATTAACACGCCGGTGGGTTGCCGGGTTGATGGTCGTGAATTGGTAGCCTGCGTGCTGCAGGGCCAGGCCCAGCGCGAGCAGGGCGTCAAGATCGTGGATAGAAGCGCTCATGCTGCCAGCATGGAGGAGGCGCATGCCATTCTCTGTACGCCATCGTACAAAGCAGAGAAAGCGGCTTATGTGAATGCCCGAACATACCGGGGCAGAGGACGTGTCCATACTGAAGCCATGTTCAAGTTGGCAACGGTGCCGCCGAATAACAGACCCAAGCAAACCAAGGATAGCCATGAAGCCACTTCTCCCGGATCAGGAACACGCCCGCGTCAACCGCGAAGTCGCACGCGAGCGGCAGGAACGCACCATGAACGACGACACCCGTGCCGGCCTGGCGCTGGACGACGAATTCCGCATGAAAGATGCGCGTGAAAGCACGAATTCGTCCAACCTGCGGCGGTCGAAATGAAGTGGGAAGGCGACCGCGAGAGCAGTAATGTCGAGGACCACCGGGGCGGCGGTGGCGGTGGTGGCGGAGGCGGCGGTTTCAGGATCGGCGGCAAGGGCGTGGGGATCGGAACGATCGCCATCGCCCTGGTGGCCTCGCTGTTCTTCGGCGTCGATCCGGGCACGGTCATCGGAATGATGGGCGGTGGCGGCGGTCCGGCGCCCCAGGTCCAGCAGCAGAGCGACCCGAATGCGCCCCAGGCCGACGACCGCGAAACGCGCTTCGTGCGTACCGTGCTGGGCTATACCGAGGATGCCTGGACGCCGATCTTCGCCGCCCAGGGCAGCACCTACCAGCCGCCCAAGCTGGTGCTCTTCGAAGGCCGGGTTCCGACCGCCTGCGGGACCGGCAACGCCGCCAGCGGACCGTTCTATTGCCCGGGCGACCGGAAGGTATATATCGACCTGAGTTTCTTCCGCCTGATGCAGGAGCGCTTCAAGGTCGGCGGCGAATTCGCCCAGGCCTATGTGATCGCCCACGAAGTCGGCCACCACGTGCAAACCCTGGTCGGCGTGTCGGACCAGGTGCGCAAGGCGCAGGCGCAAGCCTCGGAAACCGAGAGCAATGCCTTGTCGGTGCGGCTCGAACTGCAGGCCGATTGCTTCGCCGGCGTCTGGGCCAACAAGACCGAGCAGAAAGAGGCCTTGCTGGAATCGGGCGACATCGAAAGCGCGCTGGCCACGGCCACGGCGATTGGCGACGACGCCATCCAGAAGCAATCGCGCGGCACGGTGGTGCCGGACTCGTTCACGCACGGCAGTTCCGCGCAGCGCGTGCGCTGGTTCAAGCGTGGTTTCGAAAAAGGCGACGTGCAGCAGTGCAATACCTTCGAGGCGCGCAGTCTCTGATTAAGAGGTTCCAGCAGGAATTTTCGGTTTCCTGCTGTGAACAGTGCGCTAATTTTATCTAAATGGTGCTAAAAAACATGAATTCCTTTCCGTGCGCATATCGCAATCGATAGCGGTTTGACATAACTTAAGGTTCTAGGCGTTCATCGACTGGTGAGCATCGCAAACTTTCGAGGAGGAATTCATGCTGGCAATGAACTATCGGGGACCTTACCGTGTGCGCGCCACCCACAAGCCCGATCCCGTGATCGAGCATCCAGGGGACGCGATCGTGCGCGTGACGCGCTCGTGCATCTGCGGCTCGGACCTGCACCTGTACCACGGCATGGTGCCGGATACCCGCGTCGGCCACACCTTCGGCCACGAGTTCATCGGTATCGTCGAGGAAGTCGGCGCGCAGGTGAAAACCCTGAAAGTGGGCGACCGCGTGCTGGTGCCATTCAATGTCTTCTGCGGTTCCTGCTTCTTCTGCCAGAAAGAGCTCTACGGTAATTGTCACAACACGAATGCGATGTCGGCCGCCGTCGGCGCCATCTACGGTTACTCGCACACGGCGGGCGGCTACGATGGCGGCCAGGCCGAGTACGTGCGCGTGCCGATGGCCGACGTCGGCCCGGTCGTCATTCCCGACGACATCGTCGACGACGACGCCGTGCTGCTCACCGACGCATTGCCAACCGGCTACCAGGCCGCAGAAATGGGCAACATCAAGGAAGGCGACACCGTCGTCGTGTTCGGCGCCGGCCCTGTCGGCATCTTTGCTGCCAAATCGGCCTGGCTGTTCGGCGCCGGGCGCGTGATCGTGGTCGACGAAGTCGATTACCGCCTCGAATTCGTCAAGAACTATGCCCAGTGCGAAGTGGTCAACTTCAAGGACGTGCGCGACATGGCGCTGCATATCAAGAAGATGACCGACTGGCTGGGCGCCGACGTCTGCATCGACGCGGTCGGCGGCGACGCCGCCGGCAACGTGGCGCAGACCGTCACCGGACGCCTGATGAAGATGCAGGCCGGCGCCGCCACCGTGCTGCACTGGTGCATCAACTCGGTACGCAAGGGCGGCAACGTTTCGATCGTCGGCGTGTATGGACCGACCTTCAACGCGGTCCCGATGGGCAATGCGCTGAACAAGGGCATCACGATGCGCATGAACCAGGCCAGCGTCAAGCGCCACCTGCCGCGCCTGATCGAGCACATCCGCGCCGGACACATCGATCCGAAGCAGATCATCACGCACCGGGTGCCGCTGGAAGAAGTGGCGGATGCCTACCACATCTTCTCCAGCAAACTCGACAACTGCATCAAGACCATCCTGATCCCGCCACGCGCGCATGAAGTGCGCAAGGTAGCGGCCAGCGTTACAAATTGAGGAGGCACACGCATGGATAACCGCGACATGACCGTCCACATCGGCCACGACAATGAGCAAGAGCACCACCACGATCATGGCCACCATGAGCACCACCCGGTACAGCCGCAACTGCGCCAGCACCGCAAGACGCGCGAGGAAATGGCCCACATCAAGGGCTGGGGCGCCGATCTCGACCACAAGAACCGTCCCGCCGTGCCGATGGAGCGCACCCCGCCGCGCTACACGCCTGCCAACATGCCCGAGCCGCAGGCCCAGTCGCAGCGGGTCGAGGTGCTGGTGTCGAACGAACGCCCCGGCATCACCCAGCTGCACGGCAGCGCCCAGCCGCCGTCCGGGCTGTCGGGCGTGCTGCGGCGCGCCGCCTTCAAGTTCACCGAGAACGACATCCGCCACTGGCTGATCCTGCTCGGCGCCGACCGCATCAATGTGGTCGAAGGCATCGTCCACGACCTGGCCCATGGCCACGTGCCGAACATCCTCGGCGAGATGGGCCTCAAGTCGGAATGGCAGCACAACAAGAAGGGCCTGGCCACGAAAGTCGCCATTGCCGGCGCTCTCGGCGCGGCCGCCTACTTCCTGCTCAAGCGCAGCGACGACGACCCTTACTGACCAGCTCATCCCCGCTGCATCGGCTTCAAAAGCCCCGCCGTTGCGTACATGCGCAGCGAGCGGGGCTTCTTGCGTTTAAGCAAATCCGTTTCTTGACACTCGTCCACACTTCGATGATCTGCGGCCCATTCTTGCGGCCGGGAAATCTCGAATGGAGACGTGATGAAGCTTCGTACCCGCCTGCTGGCCACGCCCCTTGGCGTCCTGATCGCAAGCTCCTGCGCGGCCGCCGTGCCGACGCCGATGATGAGCGCACCCACCGTGCAATCCGCGGCCGCCACGGCCGCGCTGGTGTCGAAACTGAGCCAGGCCCGCGCGGCGCGCGGCCTCGACAACAATCATGGCTTCACGGCGGCCCTGCAGCACCCGGGCCTGCAGGGCACCCAGGTGGTGCGCGCCGCCCACACCTACAAGGGCGTGCGGGTGTTCGGCTCGGAATCGGTCGTGGTCGTCGATACCAGCGGCGCCATCGTGTCCGAGTCGGCCTCGGACCGCCGCCTGCACCTGGGGCGCGGCGCGGCCAACCGGCTGGGCGCGGCCACGGCCGACTTCAAGGTCAAGCCCGCCATGCCCCCGAAAGCGGCGATCGATGCCGCGGTTGCCGCCACCCTGTCGGCGGTGGGGCCGGACGCGACCCACGTCATGGCCCCGAGCGCCGAGCTGCTGATCTATCCGGTCATGAAGATAGAGCGCCTGCCGGGCGCGACGAGCAAGCTCGAGGGCGAACTGAACGCGCTCGACGTGCTGGAAGTCGTCGACCGCTACGAACTGGCCTACCTGGTGCGCACGCGCATGCAACGCGGCGCCCACCCGTACTACCACGACACGGTCGTCAGCGCGGAGGACGCGCGCATCCTCGATCGCTGGAACGCCCTGCAGACCGTGATCGGCGTGGGCAAGAGCCAGTACAACGGCGAAGTGCCGATCAGCACCACCTTCAGCGAGGGAAGCTACCGCATGCTCGACCCGGAGCGCGGCACCGGCGGCACCTACGGCGCCATGGCGATCACGAATGCAGACGGCGGCAGCAAGGCCGGCAACATGTACACCCATACCAGCAATACCTGGGGCGACGGCAGGCAGTACGTCCGCGGCGGCAGCACCACGGACGCGAATGGCCAGACGGCGGCGGTGAACGCCATGTGGGGGCTGATGACTACCTACGACGCCCTGAAGAACGTGCTCGGCTGGCAGTCGCTCGACGGCCACAACACGGCCACCTATATCGCGGTCCACGTCAACACCGCCTACGACAACGCCTACTACAGCGACACCTGCCGCTGCATGTTCATCGGCGACGGTGCGAGCTTCAACAGCCTCGGTTCGCTCGACGTCATCGGCCACGAGATGGGCCATGGCGTGACGGCGGCCACGTCCGACCTCGTGTATTCGGGCGAATCGGGTGGATTGAACGAATCGAGTTCGGACATCGGTGGGGAAGTGGTGGAAGCGTACGCGCGCGCCGGCGGCACCGGGGACAGCATTCCATCGAGCGGCAACGACTGGATGCTGGGCACCGAGATCAGCCGCGACAGCATGCCGCTGCGCTGGATGTACCGCCCGAGCAAGGACGGCAGCAGCCCGGACGCCTGGAGCACGGCCTTGAAACGCCTCGACGTCCACTACAGCAGCGGCCCGAACAACCGGATGTTTTATTTCCTGTCGCAGGGGTCGAAAGAGGACAAAGCGGGGGATTATTACAGCAAATACCTGGTGAAGTCGCCGCAGGCGATGACCGGCATCGGCACCGATAAAGCCTTCAAGATATGGTTCAAGGCAAACACGACCAAGTTCACGCCGAGCACGAATTATGCCGATGCGCGCGCCAAGATGATCGAGGCGGCGCAGGAATTGTACGGGGCCGCCAGCCGCGAGGCACTGGCGGTGCAGCGGGCTTACGCGGCCATCAATGTCGGGCTGGACGTGGACGAGCCGGCGGGGAGCGCGCCGCCGCCGGCCGAACCGGCGTCCGGGATGCGGGCCCCGTACTGAGCCTGCTGCTTAACCGCCCAGCAGTGGGTAGGGATTGACCGGCGTACCTTTCCACCACTGCTTCTCGGGCGTCAGGGCAACCACCGCGAAATGCAGGTGTGGCGCGTTCGGATCCGAGTTGCCGGTCACGCCGACATAGCCGATCAGGTCGCCGCGCTTGACCTGCATGCCTTCCTTGACGCCGTCGGCGTATCTGTCGAGGTGGGCGTAGTAATAGGCGTATTGTTCGCTCGGATCGAACTGGTACAAGGTCGTACCACCCGGCTTGCTCTCGAACAGTTTCACTACTTTACCATCGGCGACCGCGCGCACCGGGGTGCCTTTCGGCGCCATGATGTCGAGCGCTTCATGGTGGCGTTCCTGGCCGCGCGGCTGGTCGAAGGTGTCCGACAGCTTTGCATACGGGATGCCTTCCACCGGCACCAACAGCTTGTCCGGCATGCTGCCGCCAGCGGTCAGCACCGAGCCGGCGGGCGTGGCCGTTCCTGTCTGCGGGGCCGGGCGGATCGGCAGGCTGGCATCGGACAAGTCGGTTTGCACGTGGCGGTCGGACGGCGTGCCGCCGGCGGGAACGCCGGCCGCCGCTACGGGCGCGGGCGGCGCAGCGCTGTGTGGCGCCGGCAGCGCCCCGCCGTCGGTGATGATCGGATTGGGCGCATCAGCAATCTCGCGCAGGTAGACGAACAATCCACCGGCGCCAACGACAACCCCGAGCAAAAACGTGACCAGCCATCTCATGTGCAATCCCCCAAGTTAGAAAAATTACTCCTGCTGCAGCACGACAGCCGTGCCCTTGGCGACCACGGCTGCCACTTCCGCGGCGCTCCAGTTGGTCAGGCGGATACAGCCGTGCGATTCGGTCTTGCCGATGAATTTAGGCACCGGCGTACCGTGGATGCCGTAGTGTTCCTTGGACAGGTCGATCCAGGCCACGCCGACCGGATTGTTCGGACCCGGTGCGATCTTTGCCTTCTTGGCGCCCGGTTCGGCATCCCAGAACAGTTTCGGGTTGTAGTGGTAGGTCGGGTTCGGATGCACGCCGTTGATCTTCCAGGTGCCGACCGGCAGGGGATCGTTTTCGCTGCCGGTCGACGCAGGGTATTGCGCGATCAGGCGTTCCGATGCGTCGAGCAGCATCAGGACCTTGCGGCTGTCGCTGACGACGACCTTGGCCGCGGGCGGCAGGGCAGGGCCGCCATGCACGCTCGGCACGACGATCTGCTCGCCGGCGCGCGTGAACGTCTTGCCGGGATTGAGGCGCGCGATCAGGTCGGGGCTGGCGTGGAATTTCTCGCCCAGCCCTTCGACCGGGGTGGCATAGCCGAGCTTGGGCAGCTTGGCTTTTTCCATCATGTCTTCGGGAACCGGCTGGAAGGGACCGGCCACGTCTTCATTGGTCAGCACGTAATTGGTCAGGGTCGGCGTGGTGTCCTGGTTCAGTGCATTCCAGGTGGCGTCGTCGAGCTTGCCGGTGGCTTCGAGGTTGCGCGACTTCTGGAACGCGCTCAAGGCCTGGCGCATGTTCGACCCGAACGCGCCGTCGATCTCGCCCGGCGAAAAGTGCAGGCGGTCGAGCAGGACCTGGGCGCGCAGCAGGCGTTCGAATTCGGCGCGCTCGGTGGCGGCCGCATCGGCGCTGCCCGGCTGTCCCTGTGCCGTCGTGGTTTGTGGTGCCGCCTGCTGCGCAGGCTTGGCCGCGCTGGCGGCGAATGGCATGGCGCCCGTCAGGACGGCGAGGAAAAGGGGAGCGACGATTTTTTTCATTTGGCACCTGCAATGCTGACTTAAGGAAACCTCAGCGTAGGCGTGCAACACTCAGCAGTCTGTGCGCCAACGAACTCATGTACCAGAGCGCCGCACGGCGCCGGTTTACAATCCCACAATGACCAATGACGCCCATCACACCATCACGCTGGTCCCTCTCGGCTGCAGCGTTCCCGCAACGGGTGCCACGGTGCTGCAGACGCTCGAGGCGGCCGGGTTCGAGCTGCCCAGTTCCTGCCGTAACGGTACCTGCCGTACCTGCCTGTGCCGGCTGGACGCAGGGGCGGTGCGCTACCTCGTCGAGTGGCCCGGCTTGTCGATCGAGGAAAAGCGCGAACATTACCTGCTGCCCTGCGTCGCCGTGGCAATGAGCGACCTGGTCGTCAACGCGCCGCTGGCGAAGCGGCGGGTGTGACCGGCTGCCGGTCGGCGGTGCGCGGCAGCGCGCGTTCGATCGCCGCCGCCACCAGCGGCCAGGAAGGCGAGCTGGCGGCGACTTCGTCGTAGTGGCTCGCGCCCGGCAAGATCACCACCTCGGCCGTGTCGCCGGCCTTGCGCGCCAGCGCCGCGTAGTCGTGGGCAACGCGCGGCGGCGAGATCGTGTCGAGTTCCCCTGTCACGAGGATCGTGTGGCTGCCGTTGGGCACCAGCTCGGCGGCATTCGTATCGACGTAGACGTCGGGGCGCGTGGCGCTCGGTTGGCCGGCCAGCTCCGGCGTATCGCGCCCGCAGCTGGCCTTGATCAATTCGCGTTCGCCGCGCAGGTCGGCCAGGCCGCCGAGGCTGACGACGGCGCGCACCGACAGCAGCTTGCCCCGGTGCAGCGGACTGCTGGCGGGAATGCGCGCGCGGCCCGCGATCCACTGCACCAGCTGGCCGCCGGCCGAATGGCCGACCGCGACCACGCGCTCCAGGTCGAGGCGTTTGGCAGGCGCCTGCAGGGCCAGCGTGTCGAGGGCCGCATGCATGTCTTCGTACATGCCGGGATAACCGCCGCCGGGCTCGTCGACGCGGCGGTATTCGACGTTCCAGACCGCGATGCCGCGTCCGAGCAGGGCGCCTGCCATGTTGCGCAACTGGGTGATGCCGCCGAATTTCTCGGTCCAGCAGCCGCCATGCACCAGCACCGCGACCGGGAAAGGGCCGGCGCCTGGCGGCAGGAACAGTTCGGCATATTGGGAGGCTGCGGGGCCGTAAGCGACGCGGCTGGTAGGGGCGGGGCCGCTCAGGGCCAGGTAGTCGGCAAGTTTCATGGGGGCAGCCGACACCAGGGCCGGGGAAAAGGTGGAGAGCAGGGCGGAGAGCAGGAAAAATCGGATTTTCATGGTCGTATGCGGAACGAAAACATGAACTATACGCATCTTTTGGCGATGCGCACGATTGAAAACCGCCTCCGTTCTTCCATGCTAATCTTCGCAAAACGTCAACGTTTTCAACTACCACGGGAGCATCATCATGAGCGAATCGAATACCAACAACAACCAGAGCAAGCCGTCGGACCACATGTCGGAAGAAGACCTGGCCAAGCAGCGCGCCGGCGACAAGGACAAGAGCAGCCACGACCACATGTCGCGCGAGAAGGCCAGCACCAACGAAGGCGCGGGCGGCGGCGCCAAGCAGAAGCAGCAGCACTGATCGCCATTGACTCCGGCTGGCGTTCGCCAGCTTCCCCAGGGTGCGGCCTTTTTGGCCGCACCGTATCTGGAAACGACCTTTCGAAAGGGACTATGCCGATGGACCTCATCGATCCGCACGGAGGCGAACGCAGCCTGCGTACCCATTCGACGCCCGATCCCGAGCCGTCGCCGACGCCACCCACGATTCCGGTGCCCGACGACGTGCCCGATCCGGTGCATGCCCCCGTCGAGGAACCCGTGATTCCCGAGCCGCCGATCCGCGCAGGCTGAGAATCCGTCCCGCCGCAACGACAAACGCCACCCGAGGGTGGCGTTTTGCTTTGTCGATTTCCACGCGGCGGCTTATTCCTTCGGCTGCTTGCCGTCGCTGCCGTTGGTCCCCTTGAGCGGCGGGATTTCCTTGATCATCTCTTCGGTTTCCTTTTCCGCCGGCGTTTTTTCGCCGCTGCCGATGTCATCCTCATGCAGGATGGCGCCGCCCTTGACTGCCGGATCCACGGGTTGTGCTGGTTGCGTCATGTTGCTTCCTCCTGTTCGTTGTTGGAACGATCCTAACAGTCGCTTCTTGCTACCGGCGCGCAGTAAGACAGTGTGGCGATCTTGCTGAAAAACACACAAAGTTACAATTATGTTCGCTGCCGAACGTTCCCAGTGTGTGAGTTTTTTTATAATATCTACTTACTGACTGCAGAACAAAACGACGGAGACTCAGATGGGCAATTCGCTGCATAACAAAATTTACCTCGGCCGGAACACCGGCTTCGCATCGCGCCGTTTCCAGTTCGTGCTCGCTGTTGGCGCCATCGTCGGCGCCGGGCTGCTGTGGATCGCACTGCGCACAATTCGCTGAGCTTTCGCAGGGCATTTGTTGCCGTCAAGCCCCACGGCGGTTACCATGGCTGCCCTGTAGATTGATTGAGCGGTAATGAAGAACGAAAAACTGACGACTGACGAGTACAACGCCCTCGAATTCATCCGGCGCGGCGCGCGTACCGACCGGGTCAATGCCTGCGTCGGGCGCAATGCCAAGCGCCTGGCCGGCCTGAAGATGATTGCCTATGCGCGCGACGGGCGGGTCGACTTGACGGAAAAAGGGCAGCAAGTGCTGTTCCTGCGCGCTTGCGTCGAAGCCCTGACCGGCCTGGCGCAGGATCCCGCCGCGACGGTGGCGGGCGACGTGGCGCAGTTCCTGATTCGCAAGTCGCACATCGCAGCGCGCGAAGAGGGCGGCTACGACGTCACGCCGCGTGGCCTGGAGTCGCTGGCCGACATCCAGGCCCAGGAACCGAAGAAATAAACATGGCGCCCTTGGCGCTATTGCCGGTCAGGTGACAAACTTACCTGTAGCGTGGGCACGCGTGCCCACGCGTTACGCGAGCATGCTTTCACCTGCGGCCGTGACAAATCGCTCCTGGAGTATCCGACAGCCGTATATCAGGTGCGCGTAGCCACCGGATACCGTGCGAGCGGACGATCGGGTGCCGCGTATGCCAGAGACGCACGTAAAGCGTGGGCACGGATGAAGTGACCCACCTTACCCTACGGTAGGTGGCTGCCAACAGAAAGCCGCAGGCGGGGATGACCTTCTTTGCTTCTAACCTCGTCGGCTCAGCCGCGTCGGCTCAGCCGCGGCGGCGGCGATGCGGGTAGACGAGCGTGCGCACTGCAATTTCTGCCGGAACGTTCATCGCCGCAAGAAACTCGGCCGCGCGCTGCATGCCGAGCGTTGGAATCGAGGCCACCGCCTGGTTCACCAGGTCACGCGTACGCAGGTCGGTCCTCACCACGCGCGCATTCGCCGCCTGGCGCGCTTGTACATCTTCCATCATTGTCGTGTTCCTGAAATTGCAATAGAGACACGACTATTGTAGAGCAAGGGTGTACAAAATGCCACATCTTGTAGGATAAATCCTTCAGGCAGGTAATGAGGCTGGCTCGGGCGCGATGATTTCTTCCGGAGTCAAGCCGCGTCCCTCGACCAGCAACTGCTCGAATTCATGCGCCGGCAAGGGTTTGCTGAAGTAATAGCCCTGCATTTCGTCGCAGCCATGGCGGCGCAGGTAGTCGAGCTGCTCGGCCGTTTCCACGCCTTCGGCAATCACCGCCAGCTTCAGGTTGTGCGCCAGCGCGATGATGGACGTCACGATCGCTTCGTCGTTGGCGTCGCGCGTGATGTCGGCGACAAACGAGCGGTCGATCTTCAGCACGTCGATCGGGAAGCGCGACAGGTAGGACAGGCTCGAATACCCGGTGCCGAAGTCGTCGATCGACAGGTTCACGCCGAGCGCCTTCATGCGGTGCAGCAGGTCGACGGCGGGCGTGATGTCGCTCATGAACAGGCTTTCGGTGAGCTCGATCTCGAGGTATTTCGGCTCCAGGCCGGTGTCGAGCAACACCGCCGCCAGGTTCTCGATCAGGTCGGCCGCGCCGAACTGGCGCGCCGACAGGTTCACCGCCACGCACAGCTTGTCGAAGCCGGCGTCCTGCCAGGCCTTGTTCTGGGCGCAGGCGGTGCGCAGGACCCAGGCGCCGATCGCCACGATCATCCCGGTTTCCTCGGCAATGCTGATGAAACGGCCCGGGGGCACCATGCCCAGTTCCGGATGCTGCCAGCGGATCAGCGCTTCCATGCCGACGATCTTGCCGCTCTTCATGTCGAGCTGGGGCTGGTAGTACAGCACGAACTCGCCGCGCTCGACGGCATTCCGGAGCGCGCTTTCGATGCGTACCCGCTCCAGCGATTCCTCGTTCATCGCCGGCGTGTAGAACTGGAAGTTATTGCGGCCCAGTTTTTTCGCCCGGTACATGGCGATGTCGGCATGCTCGATCAGGGTGTCGGGATTCGTGCTCTCGCTCGGATACACGGCCACGCCGATACTGCAGGTGACGAAAAACTCCTTGGTGCCGAGCATGACCGGCTGGGCGACCGCATTCATCACGCGCCCGACGATATCGGGCGTCAGTTGCTGGTCGCCGCGTTCGGAAACGATGACGACGAATTCGTCGCCCGACAGGCGCGCCACGGTGTCGGCGTCGCGCAGGGACGAGCGCAGGCGCGCCGCGACCGTCATCAGGAGCACGTCGCCGGCCTTGTGGCCCATGCTGTCGTTGACGAACTTGAAGCGGTCGAGGTCGATCAGCATGACCCATACCGGATTGCCGCTGCGCGTGGCATAGGCCACCGCCTGGCCGAGGCGGTCCTGCAGCAGCGAGCGGTTCGGCAAGCCGGTCAGCGCATCGTGCTGGGCCACGTGGTGCACGCGCTGCTCGGTGAGTTTGCGCTCGGTGATGTCGCTGCCGGTGCCGCGGTAGCCGGCGAACTGGCCGAGCTCGTCGAACACGGGCTGGCCGTTGACCAGGAACCAGCGCGTCTGGCCGTTGTCGTCGAGAACCTGGTATTCGAGGTCGGCGAAGGGCTGGAAGTCGTGCACCTGGGCGATGTGCTTGCGGCCATAGTCGGTGTCGCCCAGCGCCGGCATGTAGTCCCAGCGCGTCTTGCCCAGCAGGTATTCGACCGCCACGCCGGCCTTTTCGGAAAAGCCCCCGGTGACCATCGTGAAGCGGAAAGCGCTGTCCTGTTCCCAGTACCAGTCCGAGGACATCGACACCAGCTGGCGGAAGCGCTGCTCGCTTTGCTGGAGCGCTTTTTCGGTACGCTCGCGCGCGACCATGTCGTCAATCAGGCGCCGGTTGGTGCGCTTGAGGTCGGCGGTGCGCTTGCGTACCAGCTGCTGGACGCGCCGCGCGCGCGCGCCGGAGGCCTGGATCCAGGCCGCCGTCATCAGGCTGAGCAGGACGCCGCCGGCCAGCATCGCCAGCGACGCCAGGTGGTCGGCCGCGAACGGACGCGGCTTGGCCGATACCTCGACCAGCCACGGGCGGCCGGCCACGTCGAGCGTGCGCGCGACGCGGGTGTCGTGTTCCGGGGCGATCCAGCTGGCGAGCAGTTCGCGCTGCGGGTGCCCGCCATCGACGCTGGTGGTGAAGACCAGGTTGGCGGGCTCGGGATGGGCGCTCGCATACACCGACATCACGATCTTGCCGTCGTCGAGCAGGCCGGCGCCGGCCAGCGCCATGCTCACCAGTTCCTCGGCCCGCACCACGACGGCGGTGTCGCCGATGAGCGCGCCCTTGCGGTCGACCACGGGCAGGATGACCTGGAAGCTCGGCTGCGGGCTGAGGTCCTGCACCAGCGGGAACAGCGGGGTGGCGGCGGCGCGCCCGTCGGCATGGGCGCGCGCCAGCGCCGCATTGACCGGGGCCCGGGTCGAGGAATCGAAACCGAAGGCCGCCTCGTTGCCTTTCAAGGGCACCAGGTAGTCGACGATGCTGTAAGTCGGGCGGCGCTCTGCCGGTACGCGCTTGCCGTCTTTTTGTTCAGTGATGACGGTGCCGGGAATGACGCCCTGCAGTTCGGCTTCGACCGCCGCGCGTTCGCTGTCCTGGACGATGCGGTGGTAGTTGAAGGCCTTGATGAAGGGGTGGCGCAGCAACAGCGGCGCTGTGAAATCGTGGAACTGGGCGCGCGTGACCGGGGCGCCGAGCGCGAACAGCTGGTTGGTGACCGTGATCACCTCGACCGCATCATGCAAACCCTGGTGCACCGTCGCCACGCGCTGCTCGGCGCGCTGGTTGAACGACAGCGCCAGGTTGTCGTATTCGAGATGGCTCACGCCGACGAACAGGGCGGTCGAGGCGGCCAGGCCGGCCCCGAGCGTGAGGGCCGCCGCGCGGGTGAGGGAAAACGGCAGGCGACGCAACATGACAAGTCCCAAAATTTATTTGCCCGAAAGCACCATAGCCACGAAGTGTGTCATATATTGGCCGGTTTTCGCAAACAAATCCGCAGGTTCGCGACCCGCCCCGGCGCCCGTGTCGCCGAGATCAGACAGGTCGCCGTGCAAGCCAGGCAACGAGCAGGCGCGCCAGCAGTTTGTTCAGGAACCCGAAGCCCCAGGCGCGCCGGCGCGCGACGCGTTGCTGGAGGCGCGCCGCGCGCGTGGCGGCGCCCGTGGCACCGGCGCGCACGGCGAACAACAGGTGGTTGTTGCCGGCGATGCCAGGAAAGTCGCAGACGCGCCCGCCGAAGGCGCTGTCGATCCGTTCGGCGATCGCGTCGTGGCCGGGATCGTAGCTGAGGATGTTTGCCACCAGCACGCCTCCCTCGCGCAGGGCCCGCCGGCAATCGCGGTAGAACGCTGCGCTGCCGAGCGCGGCTGGCATGCCGGCGGCGTCGAAACCGTCGGCCAGGATCACGTCGGCCGCCGCCTCCATGGCGCCGAGGTAAGCGGCGGCGTCGGCGTGCACGATGCGCAGGCGCGCGTCGTCGGGCGGCACCCGGAAGTCCTCGCGCAGGGCGATCACCTCGCCACTGATTTCCAGCACCGTTATCCGGGTGTGGGGGAAATGCCGGTGGCAGAACTTGGCCAGCGAGCCGCCGCCCAGGCCCACCATCACGATGTGGCGCGGACGCGGCGCGAACAGCGCAAAGCACATC
Organism: Massilia sp.; assembly: GCA_031398335.1. Lineage (GTDB taxonomy): Bacteria > Pseudomonadota > Gammaproteobacteria > Burkholderiales > Burkholderiaceae_D > Telluria. The sequence goes on along the minus strand of JANNNC010000106.1, from coordinate 12,662 downwards.
ATGGCCCGCGCATACTCCAGCACCAGCGCGTCCGGGTGCGAGAGCAGCATTTCGCTCTGGATGTCGCCGTTCTCGAATTCGAGCGTGCGCCGGTTGCCGTGCGTGCGCACGCGCGGGGCGGACGGGGTAAGTGGCGGGCTGGGATCGGAGAGCGGAGGCATGGCGCGAGTATAGGATAAGAGCGCCTGACAAAACCTCATGGCTGCGTTGCAGCGTCTCGCCGTACCAGAGCGCTGTCTTCGACGCTGCGCCTTGCCCTGAGTGTTTTGTTGGACGCTCCAAAGCCGCCGCCGCGCAGGCGCCCGATGGGCGTTGCGTCTTGTTCGCAGGCATGAATCTCTGATAAGCTGGCTCTTGCCGCCACAGGAGTATCCATGTTTCTCGATCACCCATCGATCACCGCCACCAACAGCGCGCTCGAACCCGACCGCATCGAGCGGCTCAACCGTGTCTACGGCTACGCGATGGCGCTGGCCGACAGCGCGGACAAGGTCCAATTCGTCGACAAACTCACCCGGCTGCACGGCCACAAGGACACCCTGATCGTGTTCTGGAACGAGGCGCCGGACGAAGCGGAGCGCGCGTATTTCGTGCGCGCCTGGGCCAGCAAGGTTGTCGACGGCACCGAGAACGTGGAGCACGAATGCTGAACGGCGCCATGCTGGCCATGGATTCTACCACGATGGTGCTGGTGCTCGCCCTGGGCAACCTGGTGCTGTGCAGCGCGCTGTTCTTCTTCGACTACGGCGCCGTGCGCGCGCCGGTGCTGGCCAGCTGGGGCCTGTCCAAGCAGGTGCAGGCGGCAGCCTGGATCTTGCTCGCGCTCGGCGGCGCCCGCGTGGTGCCCGAGCCGCTGGCGCTGCCCGGCGGCTGGGCCTTGCTCATCGCCGGCGTCGCGCTCGAATCGGCTGCCTTGTGGGAGACCGCGCACCGGCGCCCGCTGGTACGCGTCATGGTGCCCCTCGCCCTGGGCGCCGTCTTCCTCTTCCTCGTCTCGTACTGGATCGACCCGCTCGGCCTGCGCACGCTCGCCGCGGCCCTGATCCTGGGAGTTTTCTACCTGCTCGGCGCGGCCGCCCTGGCGCGCGGCTGGCGCACGGCGTCGATGCTGCAGCGCGCGCTGGCGGTGGTGATCGCCCTGCTGGCGCTGGTCGTGGCAGCGCGCGGCATCCTGGTGCTGGTCATGCCCGACGGCTGGCGCTGGCTCTCGCACGACCTGCTGCGCCAGCTCTCGACCATCGCCTTCTACCTGCTGATGCTGGTGACCGGCTTCGGCTGCCTGTTGCTGGCGCGCGAACGCCTGCAGGGCGACGTGGCGCGCCTGGAGACGCTCGACCTGGTCACCGAGGCGCCCAACCGGCGCGGCTTCTTCAATGCGCTCGCGCCCTGGATGGCGCTGGCGCGCCGTCCGGGTTCGCCGACCGCGCTGATCGTGCTCGACCTCGACAGCTTCAAGCGCGTCAACGACGGCTACGGGCATCCGGTCGGCGACGTGGTGCTGCGCCACGTGGCCGACCTGTGCAAGCGCCAGCTGCGCGAAAGCGACCTGCTGGGGCGCCTGGTGGGCGGCGAATTCGCGCTGCTGCTGCCGCGTACCGGCGGCGAGGAAGCCATGCTGGTGGCCGAGCGCATGCGCGCGGCGATCGAGGCCACGCCGGTCAAAACCGAACGCGCGATGATCTCGATGACGGCCAGCTTCGGCGTCACCACCATCCGCCCCGACGACAGCAACGTCACCCTGTTCGGCCGCGCCGACACCGCCATGCGCGCGGCCAAGGCGGGCGGGCGCAATGCGATCAGGCTGGCGCCACGCGAGACCGTCCCGGAGGTCTAAGTACTCGCCCAGAAATAAATGTGTTTTTGGCTGCCAGAACCGGCGCGTTGCTGCGTTGGCTCATGCTTGAAGTGCTCGCACTGCGGCGCATTCGCCGCCTTGCACCGCATCCGGTTCTGTTTGCCAAAACTCACATTTATTTCCGGTCGAGTACTTGGAGCGTTCGAAAACACCGTCAAGGTGACGAACTCGCCTTTGCAGGGTGGGCACGGAGGTCCCACCCTGCTTGATTGCGGCACCCCCGTCATCGGGGCGTCACAAAGCTGGTTCACACTGCGGCATCTTCCAGCCAGGGTGAACCATGCCAAGCTCCGCACATCCCGTGCCGATGTACGCCGCCGTCGAACTCGGATCCGACAGCTTTCGCCTGCACGTGGCGAGCTGGGAGCAGGGCGCCATGGTACTGGCCGCGACCCTGAACGAACCGATCCGCCTGGGCGCGGGCATCGGCGCCGACGGCTTCCTCGATGGGGACACCGTGCGCCACGCGCTGGCCTGCCTGCGCCAGTTCCGGCTGGCGCTCTCGATGTGGGAAGTGCGCGCCGTGCGCGTGGTGGCCACCGCCGCGCTGCGCGTGGCCTGCAATGCGCCGGCCTTCCTGCCGGCGGCGGAAAGCGCGATCGGCTATCCGGTCGAGGTGCTCGGCGGCGAGGAAGAGGGCCGGCTGGTCTACCTGGGCGTGGCCGGCGCGCTGCCGGCCACGCGCGAGCGGCGCCTCGTGCTCGACGTCGGCAGCGGCTCGACCGAGATCGCGGTCGGGCGCGGCGACACGGTCGACATGGTGCAGTCCTTCGGCGTCGGCGCGCTGCGCCAGGGCCTGGCATTTTTCGGCGACGGGATTTCGCCGGCCGCGTTCGAAGCGGCGCTGGCGTCCTCGCGCAGCCGCTTCGCCGACGCCGGCATGCTCGCCGGGGGACACGGCTGGCCCTGCGCCTACGGCGCCTCGGGCACGGTGCGCGCCCTGTTCGAACTGGCCGGCGCCGATGCCGGTTCGGCCAGCAGCGCCAGCGCGGCCGACTTGCAGGCGCTGCGGCGCGCGCTGGTCGAGGAGGGCGGCTTCATGCGCATTGCCGCCTTGTCAAGCCAGCCGCTGCGCGCGGCCCAGATGGCGGGCGGCCTCGCACTGCTGCTGGCGCTGGTCGAGGAACTCGGCATCGCGACCCTGGTGCCGGTGCAGGCGGGCCTGCGCGCCGGCGTAATTCGCGACCTCCACGAGCGCGCACGCTTGAGCGCCCCCTTTCGGGAACGCGCCTGATCGACTATATTGTTTACCTTGTTAAGTAGTGGAATACCCAATGACCAGAAAACCTGCACCCGCGAAGGGTGCGGCCGCGGCCGCATCGACGCGGGCAAAAGCAGTCTCGGCAAGCGCCAAGGCAGCATCCAAGACTCCGCCCTCGGCCGCCACGCCGGTGGGCGCGACGAAAACCACCAGATCCGCACCCGCCAAGGCCGCCGCTGCAAAAGGCGGCGCACGTGCGGCCGTGAATACGGTCGCCGCGAAAGCCGCTTTGACGCGCACGCCGAAAGCGCCGGCGAAGGCCGTAGCCAAGGCGACGGCGAAAGCCCCCGCCAAGGCGGCGCCGCCGAAAGCCGCGCGCAAGGCAGCCACGCCTGCCGTGAAACCTGCGGCCAAACCAGCCATCCGCACGACGGCTGCGAAGCCGGCCGCACCCGGCGTCAGGAATGCCGCCCGCGCGCTCGTGAAGGCAGCCAGGGAGTCGCCGGCGGCGTCCCGCGCGCGCGCCGTCCCGGCCACGCCAACGCTGGATGGCGCGCGGCCGGTGCTGGTGCGCGACAGCTTCACGATGCCCGATGGGGAATATGCGGTGCTGGCGACGGTGAAGCAGGCTTGCCTGAAGGCCGGTTTCGAGATCAAGAAGAGCGAACTGCTGCGCATCGGCGTGGCCCTGGTCGGGCGCCTCGACCTGGCAACGCTGCGCCAGGTGCTGGGCAGCCTGCCGCAGCTGAAAACCGGGCGTCCGCCCAGCCAATAAGCGTCCGCACGCAGCGCCCGGGAGGAAGGGGCGCGGCATCGGGACGGCTAGTGCAGTGCGGGCGTGGTCAGCTCCTTCAGCTCGCGGATCGGGATATTCGATTTCTCGTGCATGCGCAGCAGGATCGTCGCGCCCACGTTGAGTTTGCGGTGGCGGATCTTGCTGATGATCGGCGGCTGCACTTCGAGCACGCGGCACAGTTCGGCGTCATTTTTCAGATGCAGTTTTTCGATCAGGGTGTCGAGCAGCTTGTTCGGCACGAAACTCGACGGCTCGAGGGCGCGGGCGCGGTGCATCGCCGCCAGCATTTCCTGTTTTTTTTGGCGTACGTTCATGTACTCCTCCAAAATGCGTACTTTGGTTGAGGGAACAGGACCGTTTTGGAAACGCCCGAGCTTGTGATGGCTGCGAGCGTCTAGCAAAAGCACCATGGCATGCCCTGGAGGTTTTGTTAGCCGCTCTTCCGCGGTCGGGTCGTTGTGATATTACTACGCCTGTTCGGCAGGCGCCGCACTATTCGCCGTGAATGGTGTCTAACGTGCTTATTTCCTCGTGGAATTTACGCTAACGTGAGGCCGTCGCGCGTCAGCAGCAGTACCTCGTCGGCCATCGCGGCCGCCGCATGCGAGTGGGTCACCATGATGGCGCCGGCGCCGTTCGCGCGAATTTCCGCGCGCAGCAGGCGCAGGATGCCGCCCGCCGTTTCCGGGTCGAGGTTGCCGGTCGGCTCGTCGGCCAGCAGCAGGGCCGGCTTGTGCACCAGCGCGCGCGCGATCGCCACGCGCTGCAATTCGCCGCCCGAGAGCTGGCGCGGAAAGTCGGCGCCGCGTCCCTTCAGTCCGACCGCCGCCAGCATGGTCTCGGCATGCGCCGCATCGGCGCGGTTGAGCAGCAGCGGCAGCGCCACGTTCTGCTGCAGGGTCAGGTGCGGCAGCACGTGGAAGGCCTGGAAAATGAAGCCCATGCGCGTCCGGCGCAGGCGCGTGGCGGCGTCGTCGTCGAGCGCGGCCATGGCGATGCCGTCGACGATCACCTCGCCGCTGTCGGGGGCGTCGAGTCCCGCGATCAGGTTCAGCAACGTCGACTTGCCCACGCCCGACTCACCCATGATGGCGACAAAACGGCCCGGTTCGAAGCGGTGCGACAGGTTCGACAGGACGGTGCGGCCGCCATAGGTCTTGGTGAGGTTCGACAGTTCGAGCATGGGTTCGACAGGCCTAGCGGGTGAGGGTGCGCCGCAGCGCGAAGCTGATCGCATCGACCAGGGCGACCAGCAGCAGCATCGCCAGCACCACGGTGGCGGCGCTCTGCATCTGGAACAGCGACAAATGGTATTTCAGCATCTGGCCGAGGCCGCCAGCGCCGACCACGCCCAGCACGGCGGCGGCGCGGATATTGTTCTCCCAGCGGTACAGCGTGTACGAGAGCATCTGCGGCAGTGTCTGCGGCAGGGTGGCATAGAAAAAGGCGCAGAGCGCCTTCGCCCCGTTCGCCCGCAGCGCGCTTTCCGGCTGCGGTTCGGCGTTTTCCAGGGCGTCGGCGAACAGCCGCCCCAGCACGCCCGCCGTGTGCGCGGCCAGTGCCAGCGTCCCCGCGAACGGACCCAGGCCGGCCGCGACCAGCAGCAGGGCCGCCCACACCAGTTCCGGAATCGAGCGCAAGACGTTCAAAACCAGGCGCACCGCGGCGCGTGCCGGTGCGCCCCAGCGTCCCGCCGCCGGCAGCGCCAGCACCAGGCCGGCAAACACCGCCAGCAGGGTGCCGAGGGCCGACATCGACAGCGTCTCGAGCGCCGCGTTCAGGGTTTTGATCAGGAAGGGCGCCGCCGTTTCGGGCGGCGCGAAGCCGCCCAGGAATTCGGCGGTGGTGCCGAGCGCTTCGGGCGTGAAGAAGGCGGCCAGGTCGAGGCGCAGCGTGGCGAAGCTTGCCACCACGAGCGCGAGCAAACCGGCGAGCAGCAGCGGCGTGCTCCAGGAGCGGGACGGGGGCAGGGGCTTGTTCATCCCAGCCGCCGGCGCAGCAGGCTTGACACGAAGTCGGCGGCAGCCACCAGCAGCACGAACATCAGCAGCATGGTCGCCACTTCGCCGCCCGCCATCATCTTGGTCGATTCGTCCATGCGCTGGCCAAGTCCCCCGGCGCCGACAAAACCCATGATGGCCGAGCCGCGGATGGCGCACTCCCAGCGGTAGATCGTGTACGAGACCAGCTCGGCGGCGGCGTCGGGCAGGGCGCCGTAGAGCAGGGCCGGCAAGCGCCCGGTCCCATTCGCGAGCAGGGAGTCGGTGGCATGAAAGTCGCTTGATTCGAGGATCTCCGCATACACCTTGGCCAGCATGCCGCAATAGGTCAGCGCAATGGCCAGCACCCCGGCCGTCGGACCCAGGCCGACGACGCGCACGAACAGCAGCGCCCACACCAGTTCCGGCACGCTGCGCAGCAGTACCAGCACCCAGCGCACGCCCTGGCGCAGGAGCGCCGCCGGCCAGCGCACGCGGCCCGTGCCCAGGCGCGAGATCGACAGCCGTTCGCTCACCAGCAGGGTCGCGGGAATCGCGCCCACCAGCGCCAGCACCAGGCCGGCCGTGGCGATCGCTACCGTGATCCAGGTTTCGCGCAGCACCATCGCCAGGAATTCGAGCGAGTGGGCCGGGCGCAGGAAGTCGGACAGGAAGCCGCCGGCGGCGGCCAGGCTTTGCAGGTCGAACAGGATCCAGGGTTTGAATTCGCTGTAGACCAGGGCCGGCCAGAGCAGCAGCAGGGCAAGGCCGCAGGCGAGCAGGCGGCTGCGCCAGGCCGGATCGGGATGCAGGGGCCGTGTCGCCATCGTCAGAAGCAGGCGCCCACGGCGATGCGTTCCGGCGCATCGTGCGGCGCATGCGGCTGTGCTTCGACGATCTCGTTTTCGTAGAGCGCGGCGATCATCTCGTCGGTGACGCGCTCGCGCGGCAGGTCGAACACGATGCGCCCTTCGCGCAGGCCGACGAGGCGGGCGAAATGGGCGCGCGCCATCTCGACCTGGTGCAGGCTGCACACCAGCGTGGCATTGCGCGTCGCCGCTTCCTGCTGCAGCGTGGCCAGGGTGATGCGGGCCAGCGCCGGGTCGAGCGCGGAAATCGGTTCGTCGACCAGGAAGGCTTCGGCCGTCGACAAGAGCAGGCGCGCCAGGCTGCAGCGCTGGCGTTCCCCGCCCGAGAGGCGGTCGACGCGCGCATACAGTTTGTCGCCCAGGCCGAAGCGGGCCAGCGCCTCGAAGGCGGCATCCGGGTCGACCGGTGTAAAGAGAGAGCGCAAGGCCGTGGCCAGGCTCCAGTGCGGCAGGCGCGCGGCCAGCACGGCGGTGACGACACGCTGGCGCGGCGGCAGCGGCGGCGTCTGCGGCGCCAGGAACAACCTGGCGCGCATGCCGTGGCGCCCCTTGTGCGACAGCGCCCAGGGATCGACCCCGAACACGGACAGCCTGCCCGCGGCCGGCTGGTGGGCGCAGGCCAGGGTGGAAAGCAGGGTGGTCTTGCCGGCGCCCGACGGACCGATGAGCGCGAGCTGCTCGCCCTGGACGACGTCCAGGTCGAGTTCATGCAGCGCGGCCGTCCTGGCGCCACCGAGGTGGCGCACGGTCAGTTTGTCGAGCTTGAAACTCATCGGTTCACCCGTCCGCTTACTTCAGCAAGCCGGCGTTGCGCGCTGCCGCTTCGATGGTCTTGTAGTTCTCGGCTTTGGTTGGCACGAATTTCGTCGCGCGTTGCAGCTCGAGGATTTCCTTGCCCTGCGGGGTCGATGCGTCGAGCGCCAGGAAGGCGTCGCGGATTTTCTTTTGCAGCGCCGGGGCCATGCTGCTGTGCACCGACCAGTTGTAATCGTAGTAGCCAGGGGTCGTGTAGAACACGCGCACGGCTTTCGGATCGACCTTGCCCGCTTCGACCAGTTTTTCCCAGACCGAGACGTTCAACGCACCCGCATCGACTTTGCCGCCGGCGACAGCCGCGACCGTGGCGTCATGCGCGCCCGAGAAGGCGATGCGTTTCAGATCGGTGTCCGGGTCGATTTTTGCGCTCAGCAGGAACGAACGCGGCATCAGGTGGCCGGAGGTCGACGATTCCGAACCGAAGGACAGGGTCTTGCCTTTCAGGTCTTCCAGCTTGCTGATGCCTGGCTGGGCGGTGATGAAGACCGAGCGGAATTTTTCGTCTTCCGCGCGCTGCACCAGCGGCACGACCTGGCCCTTGCTGCGCACGTTCGCCTGCACGAAGGTGAAGCCGCCGAACCAGACCATGTCGAGCTTGTGGTTGATCAGGCCCTCGACCGAGGCCGCGTAATCGGTCACCGGCGTGAACTCGACCTTCAGGCCGGTGGCCTTGGCCAAGTAGTCGCCCAGGGGCTTGAACTTGCGCTGCAACTCGGTCGGTGCTTCGTCGGGGATGGCCGAGACGCGCAGCACGCCCGGCGTGTTCTGGGCGCTGGCGCCATTCGCGGCGAACAGGGCGGTCGCGGTGACGGAGAGGGCGAGCAGCGATTTCAGGGCGGACAAGGGGGACATAGTGGCTTTCTTCTTGTAAATAAAAGGAAAACGAGCGCGAGCACGCCAGACGGCTGGCAAACGCGGAGGAGTCCGGACTTCCGCTATGATAGCAAAAACAGCAACTTCCTAGCCAGGGCGCATCGGGCACTCCGGCGGCACGAATGATAAACCTTATGCTGACGTCATGCACAACCGAGAAGCCGGCAGGGAGCAGCGCCCACGTGCCGGCCGAATTGTTCGATGGCCTGGGGGCGCGCAATGCCACGATATCGCCCAAGTTCCTGTACGACGCGCTGGGCTCCAAATTGTTCGAGGCCATCTGCGAGCTGCCCGAGTATTACCCGACGCGTACCGAGGCGGGCATCTTCGAGCGCCACGGCCATGAAATCGCGCGCGCCTGCGGCAGCGGCGCCACGCTGATCGACCTGGGCGCCGGCAATTGCGCCAAGGCGGCTTCGCTGTTTCCGCTGCTGCGTCCGGCGCAGTATGTGGCGGTCGACATTTCCACCGATTTCGTCAGCGAGGCGCTCGCAAGGCTGCGCCTGCGCTTCCCGCACATCGACATGCAGGCGCTCGGACTCGATTTTTCCAGCGGCCTGGAACTGCCCGACAACGTGCGCGCGGAGCGCCGCCTGTTTTTCTATCCCGGTTCGTCGCTCGGCAATTTCACGCCGCCCGAGGCGCGCGCTTTCCTCACGCGCCTGAGTAAGGGCTGCGGGCTCGACGGCGGCTTGCTGATCGGGATCGACCTGGCCAAGGACAAGGCCACGCTGGACGCGGCCTACGACGACGCGCTCGGCGTCACGGCCGCCTTCAACCTGAACGTGCTGCGCCACGTGAACCGCCTGCTGGGGAGCGACTTCGATATTCGCAACTGGCGCCACGTTGGTTTCTATAACGAATTCGCCGGCCGGGTCGAGATGCATCTCGAGGCGAAAAGCGCGCAATCGGTGCGTTGGCCGGGGGGCGGGCGCGATTTCGCCGCGGGCGATCGCATCCATACCGAAAACAGCTACAAGTACCGCCAGGCCGACGCCATCGGCCTGCTCGAGCAGTCCGGCTTCGAGGCCACGCGCGTGTGGACCGATCCAGGCTGCCCGTTCGCGGTCATCCATGCCCAGGCCATCGCCTGACCTCCACCATGCTCGCCGATCAATTCCAGGCGGTGCGCCAACGTTCGCTGCAACTGGCCGCGCCTCTTTCCAACGAAGACTGCTGCGCGCAGTCGATGCCGGACGCCAGCCCGGTCAAATGGCACCTGGCGCACACGACCTGGTTCTTCGAAACCTTCATCCTCGAAGCGTGCGAGGCGAATTTCCAGCCTTTCCAGAGTGCGTTCCGGGTGCTCTTCAATTCGTATTACAACGGGATCGGAGCGAAGCACCCGCGCGCCCAGCGCGGCTTGCTGACGCGCCCCTCGCTGGACGAGGTGCGCGCCTACCGGTTTGATGTCGACGCGCGCATGCTGCGCCTGCTGGACGCGCACGCGAACGATACTGCGCTGGCGCTGCTGGTCACGCTCGGCCTGCAGCACGAGCAGCAACACCAGGAACTGATGCTCACCGACGTCAAGCACCTGCTGGCGCAAAACCCGATCGCGCCGGGCTACGACGGCGACCCGATAACGCCGGAGGCGGCGCCTGCGGCGCTTCAATTCCTGGAGTTCGACGGCGGCCTGGTCGAGATCGGGCACGATGGCCGCGGCTTTAGTTTCGACAATGAACTGCCGCGCCACAGCAGCTATGTCGCCCCCTTCACGCTGGCCTCGCGCCTGGTGACGAACGGCGAATACCTGGCCTTCATCGAAGCCGGCGGCTACCGCGAACCGGGTTTGTGGCTGGCCGAAGGCTGGGACAAAGTCGCATCCGGCGAGCTGGCCGCGCCGCTGTACTGGCGCCGCCACCCGGATGGCTGCTGGATCGAATTCACTTTGCACGGCGAACTGCCGCTCGACCCGGCGCGCCCGGTCACCCACCTGTCGCTGTACGAGGCCGACGCCTATGCGCGCTGGTGCGATGCGCGCTTGCCGACCGAGGCCGAGTGGGAGTGTGCCGCGCGCCTGGCCAGCATCGAGGCGGGGCGCCTGCACCCCAGCGCCGCCCTGGACGCCGGGTTGACGCAAATGTTCGGCGCATGCTGGCAATGGACCAGCAGCAGCTACGCACCCTATCCGGGCTACGCCCCGGCGCCGGGCGCGATCGGCGAATACAACGGCAAGTTCATGGTCAACCAGTATGTGCTGCGCGGCTCGTCCTGCGCGACACCGGGCGACCATCCGCGTGCCAGCTACCGCAATTTCTTCCCGGCCTCGGCTCGCTGGCAATTTACTGGCATCAGGCTCGCGCGATGATGGCGCTCGGCCGATTGCGCCTGCGCCGCCTGCGCATACGCCGTCTTCGCGTGCGGATCCTGAACCGGCGCGCCAACGCCTATATCCTGACGCATCCGTTCGCCTTCATGCTGAGCGTGCTGAAGGGTTTTCGCGCCAACCAGGGCCTGCTGCTGGCCGGCGCCGTCGCCTATTACGCGCTGCTCTCGATCGTGCCTTTCCTGATGCTGGTGGTGGTGGGACTGTCGCATTTCATCGACCAGGCCGAACTGCTGGAGACACTGCGCCGCTACCTCGAATTGCTCATTCCCGGCCAGTCGCCCTCGATCGTGGCGGAGGTGTCGAACTTCCTCGACAACCGCGACCTCATTACCTGGGTGCTGGGAATAACGATGCTGTTCTTCAGCTCGTTCGCGTTCACTGTGCTGGAAAACGCGATGAGCGTGATCTTCGTGCACCGGGTCGCGATCCGGCGGCGCCATTTCCTGGTGTCCGCCTTGTTGCCCTACCTTTACATGCTGGCCCTCGGTGTGGGCGTGATGCTGGTGACGATCGTGGCCGGCACCTTGCAGGTGCTGGGAACGGAGAGCGTGGTGTTGCTGGGTACGACCTGGTCGCTCGGCGGCGTCTCGGGCGCCTTGCTCTACCTGCTGGGACTGGCCGGCGAGATCCTGGTGCTGACCTCGATCTACCTGGTGATGCCGGTCGGGCGCCTGTCGACTTCGCACGCGTTGATCGGCGGCATCACGGCGGCGCTGCTGTGGGAAGCCGCGCGCCACGTGCTGGTCTGGTATTTCTCGACCCTGTCGCAGGTGAACATCGTGTACGGCTCGATGACGACGGCGATCGTGGTGATGTTCAGCCTGGAGATCGGCGCCACCTTGCTGCTGTTCGGCGCCCAGGTCATTGCCGAGTACGAGCGGGTGGGCAAGGGCAGGCCCGAGAAGCATTTGCCCATGACCACCGCGCCCGCATAAAGGCCTCTTCAGCTCTTGCGCTAACGCAACTGCTTCGGCAAAACCCGGTGGCACATTAGCTTCTTGCGCCAGCACAACGCTGGGCAGTCGACGTGAGAACGGGAGGTGTCATGGAGTCAGGCTTTTTCCTGGGGTTACCGCTGCCGGTGATGGTGGCGTTTGTCTTCCTGCTGTGCGGGCTGGCGCTGGTGGCGCTGCAGCTGCATCGACTCTGCAAGCCCGCGGTCGTGCGCCGCCAGCGCAGGACGCATTAAATTCTACAACACGACGCTGCAATTGCGTCCCGCCGACTTCGCCGCGTACAGGGCGCGGTCGGCGCGTTCGATGGCCTGGTCGATCGGCTCGCCTTCTTCATACCGCGCAAGTCCCGCTGAAAACCGCAGGCGCAGGTCCGGCAAGGCGCTACTCACGGGCAGGGCGCCCAGCGAGTCGCGCAGGCGCGCCACCCCGATGGCCGGCTCGCCCGGCGGGGTTTCCTGCAGGACCACCAAAAATTCCTCGCCGCCCCAGCGGCCGATGACGTCCGTGGTGCGCAAGACCACCTGGGCCTGAGCCGCGAACGCGCGCAGCACGGCGTCGCCGGCGGCATGGCCGTGGGTGTCGTTGATCTGCTTGAAGTGGTCGAGGTCGATGATGCAAATGTAGAAGCGCGGCCCGCCGCGGGCGTGGCGCGTGGCGTTCTCCTGCAGCAGCGTCATCATGCAGCGCCGGTTCGGCAGGCCGGTCAACTCGTCGCGGGAGGCCATTTCCTTGATGTGCCCGAGGGCCCGCTCGAGCGCGATCTTCTGGGTCTTGAGGCGGGTGCGCATCGACAGCAACTGGCTCGACAGCTGGGAGATGGCCAGCATCACGACCGCCATCAGCGCGAAGTTGAACAGTTCGCGCCGCGGCTGGTAATGCTCGGGCTGGTACAGCGCGCACCAGTACATGGTCGCGCCCACGATCACGATCGTGTAGCCGCTGACGAAGCGCACCGCCGCCGCGCGCAGGCTGAACATGCCGAACA